>NZ_CP045422.1:3124382-3432510 GCF_014926585.1 Devosia beringensis
GGGCTTTGACGGGTTGAGCTTCCAGACCGGGACAATTCTGGATTTCGATGCCACCGGCGCCGATGCGGTGATCGCGCTGCATGCCTGCGACACCGCCACCGATGACGCCATCTTCAAGGGCATCAGCGCCGGCGCGGTGCTGATCGCGGTGGCGCCCTGCTGCCACAAGCAGATCCGTCGCCAGATGGAAGCCGGCAAACCCGACGCCCAGCTCGATTTCCTGCTGCGCCACGGCACCTTCTTGGAAAAGCAGGCCGAAATGGTCACCGACGGGCTGCGCGCGCTGCTGCTCGAGCTCAACGGCTACCGCACCAAGGTGTTCGAGTTCGTTTCCGACGCGCATACGCCCAAGAACAACCTGATCGTCGCCGAAAAGGATGACCGGGTCGGCCGCGATCGCGAGGCGATCCTCAGGCAGATCGCCGCGATCAAGGCCCTGTTCGGCATCGAAGAGCATTATCTCGAGGGCCTGCTGGGCGCGCGGGATGCAGGACCGCTGTGAGCCGGCTGCGGGTTTCTAAACCCGCTCTGATCCCCTATATCGGCTGACAAAGCCAATCCCCGTGAGACCCATGACCAAGATCACCTTTGTGCAGTCCGATGGCGAGCGTATCGAGACCGAAGCCCAGGCCGGCTCCACCGTGATGGAAACCGCCATCATGAATGCCATTCCCGGCATCGTTGCCGAATGCGGCGGCGCCTGCACCTGCGCCACCTGCCATGTCTATATCGATGACGCCTGGACCGAAACGGTGGGCGGCCCCTCGATGATGGAAGAGGATATGCTGGACTTCGCCTTTGACGTGAAGGCGTCGAGCCGGCTGTCCTGCCAGATCAAGGTCAAGGATGCGCTCGATGGCCTGATCGTGCATGTGCCATCCCGGCAGGGCTGATCCAGGCCGGCCAGGGGCGGGACGGGGCTAAGCAAAAATTGCTCGCCCGACCCCGCGCACAGATTCTTTTGGCGGCAGCGCGGCTTTGGCAAAGCACCCATTCCACGCCGTGCCCGCTGAGGGAAATATAGAAGCGATTGACTATCAACGCCTTGCTGCAAAGGCGCGGTTTCGCCTATTTTGACGGACAGTCACAACAGGGTTCCAATGGGTCACCTCAACACATTTCCGTTGAGCTACAAGGTTCGTGGTCTACGCATCGCCATTATCGGCGGCGGCGAGGAAGCCCTGAACAAGGTCCGGTTGGTTACTAAGACGACTGCAATGGTCGTGATTATTGCCCGCCATGTCGAGGCTGATTTTTCCCCCTTTGACGTCCTGGTGCACGAGCGCCCCTTTGCTGAAGCCGACCTGGACGGCGTGGCGCTGGTGTTTGTGGCCGAAGAGGGCGCCGACGCCGAGCTGGCCAAGGCTACTGCCCGCGCGCGTAACATCCCGCTCAATGTGGTCGATGTCCCTGCGGAATGCGATTTCTATACGCCGTCCATCGTTGATCGCGCGCCGCTGACGGTGGCGATTTCCAGCGAAGGCGATGCCCCCGTGCTGGCGCGGCTGGTGCGGGCCCGCATCGAGGCCATGCTGCCGCCCGGCTTTGGCAAGATTGCGCGGCTGGCCGGTGGATTGCGCCAGCGCGTCGAGAGCCTTATTCACACCGGTCCCGCCCGCCGGCGCTATTACGAGGCGCTGGTGACCTCGCCCCAGGTCGAGGCTGCCGTCGCTTTGAGCCCGATTGCCGGCCGTTACGAGGCTGAAGTGCTGCTCGATCAGCATCAGAGCCAGAGCAATAGTGCCGGCGTGGTCTGGCTGATCGGCGCCGGGCCAGGGTCGGAAGACCTGCTCACGCTGCGGGCCCAGCGGCTGCTGCAGCAGGCCGATGTCATCGTGCATGACCAGTTGGTGCCCGACCTCGTGGTGCAGATGGGCCGGCGCGATGCCGAGCAGATTTCCGTCGGCAAGGCCAAGGGCCACCACTCGTTCAGCCAGGCGCAGATCAATACGCTGATCGTCCGCCTTGCCAGCGAGGGCAAGAAGGTGGCGCGGCTCAAGTCGGGTGACCCGATGATTTTCGGCCGGGCCGGCGAAGAGATATCCGCGCTGCGCAAGGCCGGCATACAGTATCAGATCGTGCCCGGCGTCAGCGCGGCCATGGCGGCTGCAGCCGATACGGCGACGCCAGTCACGCTGCGCAAGGTGTCGAGCGGCTTCATCATGGCCACCGCGCATGGCGCTGAAGACAGCGAGCTGGCCCATTGGGCGGCTCTGGCGCAATCCGGGCTGACCCTGGCGCTCTATATGGGCAAATCCATCGCCTCCGAAGTGGCGGCGCGGCTGGTGGCGCATGGCGCGCGCCCGTCCACGCCGGTGGGCATAGTGGTCAATGCCGGGCGCCCCCAGATGACAACATATTCGGGCAATCTGTCATCCTTGATCGAATGGGATGCGACGCTTGCCGACGGTCCGGCAATCATTTTTGTGGGCGAAGCGGTCGCCGCCGGCGATTGGGCCAATGCGGCGCAGATCGCCGCCCAGAACTTCAAGGTAGCGTAACGGCATGGAAATTCTCACCGGCAATGAACTGACCTCCGGAGGGACGGTTTATCTCGATAGGTCAGGCGCCTGGGTCGAAGACCTGCAGGCCGCCCGGGTCTTCGCCAAGGAGGAGGCAGCCGAGCGCGACGCTGCCCTGGCCGCGACCAAGGGCACCGGAAGGGTGATCAGCCTTGAGATCGAAGAAATAACGCTCGATCAAGGGCTTATCGTGCCCAAGCGGTTGCGCGAGCGCATTCGGGCAGCGGGTCCCACCGCGCCTTTGACATTGAACGGCGCGATCTATGACCGCCAGCATCTGGGTGAGGACGGTCATGTATCGATATGACGAATTTGACGCGGCCTTTGTCGCGGGCCGCACGGCGCAGTTTGCCGATCAGGTCAACCGGCGCCTGTCGGGCGAGCTGAGCGAAGACCAGTTCCGCCCGCTGCGGCTGATGAACGGGCTCTATCTGCAGCTGCACGCCTATATGCTGCGGATTGCCGTGCCTTACGGGACTTTGTCGAGCCGGCAGATGCGCAAGCTGGCTCACATCGCCCGCGTCTATGACCGCGGCTATGGCCACTTCACCACGCGGCAGAACATCCAGTTCAACTGGCCCAAACTGAAGGATATTCCGGCGATACTGGAGGAATTGGCCAGCGTCGAGATGCACGCTATCCAGACCTCGGGCAATTGCATCCGCAATACCACGACCGACCAGTTTGCTGGCGCTGCCGCCGACGAGATCATCGATCCGCGCCCGGTGGCCGAGATCATCCGGCAGTGGTCGAGCCTGCACCCCGAATTCACCTATCTGCCGCGCAAGTTCAAGATCGCCATGACTGGGTCGCCCAATGACCGGGCCGCCATCCGCTTCCACGACATCGGCCTGCAGGCCGCTGTCAACGGGGCAGGGGAAACCGGCTGGGAAGTGTGGGTCGGTGGTGGCTTGGGTCGTACGCCGATGATCGGCAAGCTGATCAACAGCTTTGTGCCCAACGAACACCTGCTCGCCTATCTCGAGAGCATCATGCGCGTCTATAACCGCTATGGGCGGCGCGACAACAAGTACAAGGCGCGCATCAAGATCCTGGTGCATGAAGAGGGCCTCGAGACCATCAAGGGCCAGGTCGAGGCCGAGTTCGCCGAAGTGCGCGGTGGCGTGCTGACACTGCCGCAGCAGGAACTCGATCGTATCACGGCCTATTTTGCCCCGCCGGCCTTTGCCGATCGCAGCGGCAGCAAGGTCGACGTCGCCTATGAATCGATCATCGACCCCGCCTATGGCCGCTGGCTCGACAACAATATCAATGCCCATCGCGAGGCCGGCTATGCCTCGGTGACCATCTCGCTCAAGCCGATTGGCGGCGCACCCGGCGACGCCACCGACGTACAGATGGACGTAGTGGCCGACCTGGCCGAAAGCTACTCGTTTGACGAGCTGCGCGTGACCCACGAGCAGAACCTGGTGCTGCCGCATGTGGCGGTGGCTGATCTGCGCGCCGTCTACGATGTTCTGGTTGCGGCCAAGTTGGCTGACGGCAATGCCGGGCTGATTACCGACATGATCTGCTGCCCGGGTCTTGATTTCTGCGCCTTGGCCAATGCCCGCTCGATCCCGATCGCGCAGGAAATCACGCACCGTTTCGCGGCGCCGGAACGGCAGAAGGAAATCGGCGATCTCAAGATCAAGATTTCCGGCTGCATCAATGCCTGCGGCCACCACCATGTCGGCCATATCGGCATTCTGGGCGTCGAGAAGAAGGGCGGCGAGCTCTATCAGATCACGCTGGGCGGCGACGCCACCGAGCTGGCATCGGTGGGCAAGATCATCGGACCCGGCTTTGAGGCCGAGGCCGTGCCGGGCGCCATCGAGACGCTGGTCGATACCTATATTGCCCGGCGCCAGAGCGCCGACGAGACGTTCATCCAGGCCTATCGCCGGCTCGGCGAAGCGCCGTTCAAGGAGGCCCTTTATGGCGCAGCCTAAGCCGGTGCACGTCCCGGCCGCGCATGACAAGCTGCGGGCCCTGGGCATTCTGGCGCTCAACGGCATGTTCGACGAGATGGATGCGGTGGGCGTGTTGCGTCAGGCTGCGGTCGACGTGCTGCCCGGCGACCTGGCGATCGTGTCCTCATTCGGGGCGGATTCGGCTGTGCTGCTGCACCTGGTGGCGCAGGTGGACCCCAGCCTGCCGGTCTATTTTCTCGAAACCGGCAAGCACTTCGCTGAAACGTTGGACTATGTCGAGACGCTCAAGAGCCATCTCGGCCTGATCAATGTGCACGCCATCCATCCCAATGCGGCCGACATCAAGCGCTTCGATCCTGCCGGCACGCTGTGGGAGACCGACCCCGACAGCTGCTGCCATATCCGCAAGACCGAGCCGCTGGAGCCCATTACCGAGCAATATGCCGGCTGGGCTACGGGGCGGAAGCGCTTCCAGACCAAGGAACGCGGCGTCCTGCCGCACTTCGAGCTGACCAGCGATGACCGGATCAAGGTCAACCCTTTGGCCTACTTTACCGATGCCGATGTCAACCAGTACAAGGTCGACCACGGCTTGCCCGAGCATCCGCTGTTCGCTAAGGGCTACAAGTCGATTGGCTGCGCGCCCTGCACCTCGGTGGTTGCCGAGGGCGAGGACTCGCGGGCCGGACGGTGGCGCGGTCTCAACAAGAAAGAGTGCGGCATCCATTTCGATTTCAACGGAGCGATTGCCTCTCCCATGACAGCTGCCAAGCGACACACATTGTGGAAAGACGGCGCCTTCATCGCCGATCCGTTCCATGCCTGGACCGATGAGAGCATCCCGGCAACGGCGAGCTATACTCACGTGCCCCTGCCGGTATTTCTGGCCAATCGTGAGGCCTTTCTGGCCAATCCGCATCCGCTGGGCCTGCTGGTGTCGCCGGGCGACCGGATCGAGGACGTCGAGGCCGATCTTGGCGGCTTTGCCTCGATCGCCATCGCCTTCCCGGCATTTACGGATGGTCGCGGCTATTCGACGGCCCGGATGCTGACTGAACGTTATCAGTACGCTAACGAAATCCGCGCGGTTGGTGACGTGCTGCAGGACCAGATTCCGCTGATGCGGCGCTGCGGCATCAATGCGCTGGTGGTGACGCATGAGCCCACGCGTGAGGCGCTTAGTGAAAACCGGCTGCCCGAAGTGGCCATTTTCTACCAGCCCACCGGCACGACCGAAGTGCCCGTCGGCACCCGCCCCTTCCTTCGCCGCGCCTCCTGATATAGGGGAAGCGCGAGGCTTTCCCGAGCTTGCGCCCGTCGCATTTTCCGCAATGACCGAGGGCGGTGGCCCTCCAACTGGACCTGAGATCAATGAGCACTGAAATCACCACCGATGTCGTCGTCATCGGCGCCGGCCCCTGCGGGCTGTTTGCGGCGTTCGAGCTCGGTCTGCTTGACCTCAAATGCCATTTCATCGACATCCTGGACCGTCCCGGCGGGCAGTGCGCCGAGCTTTATCCGGAAAAGCCGATCTACGACATTCCGGGTTTTCCCGTGGTGACCGGCCAGCATCTCACCGACAATCTGATGGCGCAGATCGCGCCGTTTGCGCCCGAATTCCACTTCAACCGCATGGTCAATTCCATCGAGAAGCAGGCAGACGGCTCGTTCAGGCTGGCCACCGATGCCGACGAGATCTTCCATGCCAAGGTGGTGGTGATCGCGGCTGGCGGCGGCTCATTCCAGCCCAAGCGCCCGCCCGTCGAGGGCATCGAGGCCTTCGAAAACCAGTCGGTCTTCTATTCCGTCCGCAAGATGGACGACTTCCGCGGCCAGGACGTGGTGATCGTCGGCGGTGGTGACTCGGCGCTCGACTGGACGCTCAACCTGCAGCCCATCGCGCGCTCACTGACGCTGGTGCATCGCCGCGCCGTGTTCAAGGCAGCGCCGGCCTCGGTCAACAAGATGCAGGCGCTGGTGGGCGAGGGCAAGATCAACTTCCTGACCGGCCAGATTGCCAAGCTCGACGGCGCGGACGGGCAGATCAACCATGTGCACCTGATCACCGATGCCGGTGATCTCTCGGTGCCGGCAACGCGGCTGCTGCCGTTCTTCGGGCTGACGATGAAGCTCGGTCCCGTGGCCGATTGGGGCCTTGAACTCAACGACAACACCATTGTGGTGGACACCGAGAAGTTCCAGACCTCGGTCCCGGGCATCTTCGCCATTGGCGACATCAATTCCTATCCGGGCAAGCTCAAGCTGATCCTGAGCGGCTTCCATGAAGCAGCGCTGATGGCCCAGGCCGCCAAGGCAATTACCTCGCCGGGCGAACGCGTGGTGTTCCAGTACACGACCAGTTCGACCAAGCTGCAGAAGAAGCTGGGCGTGGCCTGATGAAGATCCTGGTAACCGATCAGGCGGGGGACGAGCACGAGCTCGAAGGGCTTGACGGCTGGCGGACCATGGAAGTGATCCGCGACTGGGGCCTCAACATCAAGGCGGAATGCGGTGGCGCCTGTTCCTGCGCCACCTGCCACGTCTATGTCGAGGATGGCTGGTTCGACAAACTGCCGCCGCCCAGCGACGATGAAGAAGACCTGCTCTATTCGACGCTCGACAAGAAGCCCAATTCCCGCCTCAGCTGCCAGATCCTGCTGTCCGAGGATCTGGACGGCATGAGAGTCACCCTGGCCCCGAGTTCGGCCAAGGAGTGACCGCTTTTTTGCTTGATGACAAATTGTCGCAGGTATAAAAGCTGCGCCCAACTTCGCTCGCGCCATTGCGGCTGAGTGTTTTGCTTGGGGGTTGCTATGGACTTCTACCTGATCATCAAATTGCTGCATGTATTGACGGCGACCGTCTGGGTCGGTGGCGGCTTTGTCTTCATGGTCGCAGCGGAAGTGGCGCAGCGGGCGCCGGGCCCGGTCTATGGCGGGTTTTCCGCCGTTGGCGCCCGGCTGGGCAATTTGGTGTTCGTGCCCGCCGCGATGCTGACGCTGCTGCTCGGCATCGTGCTGACGATCATGTCATGGAGCTTTGGCGATCTGTGGATTCTGCTGGCGCTGGTGGGCATTGCGGTCAGCATCGGCCTTGGCTTGATTGTCATCAAGCCGGGCTCTGACAAGATTGCCGAACTGGCACAGAGTGAAGGCCCCGACAGCCCGCGTGTTCGCGACATGAGCGCTGCCCTGTTGCACAGGGGGCGTTTTGATCTTGTCCTGATGGCCGTGATCATCGCCGACATGGTGTTCAAGCCCGGCTATGGCGACGTGGTGATCCTGTCGATCATGGGGGCCGTGCTGGCGGCGGGAGCGGTCGCATTTCTGGTGGTCAAGCCGCAGCCTGCCGCAGTTGCAGCCTGACGGTCAGGCCGCGCGAAGAGTACTGCATGGTTCCAGGCAGCTCATTGTGCGGCTTTGTACGGCCTATGATAGACGGTTTATTAGAAGTCGTTCGGCAAGATGGCGTCAGCGTCAGAACCATCATGATTGCTACCAGGATTTGGAATGACGACACCGACCAGCTGCGAAGGCTGCCGCAATACCGATGCGAGCAGCTTTGCCATCCCCTTCACCATGGCTTTCCAGCCTATCATTGACGTTTCGGCCGGCGCGATCTGGGGATATGAAGCCTTGGTGCGCGGCACCGGAGGCGAGGGGGCTTTGCAGGTGCTCAGCCAGGTCACCGACCAGAACCGCTATGCCTTCGATCAGGCGTGCCGGGTCAAGGCGATCGAACTGGCCGGCAGGGCCATTGGCGATCAGCACACCAAGCTCAGCATCAACTTCATGCCCAATGCCGTCTACGAGCCCTCGGCCTGTATCCGCGCCACTCTGGCAGCAGCGGCGCGCACGCAGTTCGATACCAACCGGCTGATGTTTGAATTCACTGAAAACGAGCACATTGCCGACGCGGCGCACGTCAATCACATCGTCGCGGAATATCGGCGGATGGGCTTTACCACCGCCATCGACGATTTCGGCGCGGGCTATGCCGGGCTGTCGCTGCTGGCGCGGTTTCAGACCGATCTGATCAAGATCGATATGGAGCTGGTGCGCGATATCGACGGATCCAAGGTCAAGCAGGCCATCGTGCGAGCCCTGGCGGGGCTGGCCAGCGAACTGGGCATTACGCTGCTCGCCGAAGGGGTGGAAACAGCGGCCGAACTGAACGTCCTGCGGAACCTCGGCATTGCCCTGTTTCAGGGCTATTATTTCGCCAAGCCCAGGCTTGAAGGGTTCACCACCAGCAGCGAGCTGATCCACAAGGCGGCCTGACTCACCTGACAGCTGCGCCTACTTGGCCGCGTCACCAGCCAGCTTGGTCAATTCCGGGATGAAGTCCCGGACCATGGGCTGCGGTTGCGTTTCAAAAGGCAGGGGGCGGACCACCCGGATGGCGGCGATGCCGACGCGGACGGTCATTAGCCCGTTGACCACGCCCTCGCCCAGCCGCGCCGAGAGCTTGGCGGCGAGGCCCTGGCCGACGAGCTGTTCAACCAGGCCATCGGTGAGCACCAAGCCACCGGTGACGGCCAGATGCGCCAGCACCGCGCCGGTAAGCCGCCAGAAGCCAAAAAAACCCGGCCGAGCGCCATAAAGGGCGGCAATGGCGCCGGCGAGGCGGACGCTCTCATAGATGACAAAGGCAATATCGACCAAAGCGCGCGGCGACACGGCGGTGACCAAGGCGACGCGGCGCGCCGAGGCGGCGGTGAGCGCCTTGGCCCGGGCATCGAGCGGCGCCATCAGGGTGCGCTCGGCCATGGCGATGATTTCGGTACCGTCAAACAGATGCGGCAGGTGATCGGCAACGGTCTGGCGGGCGCGGGCCTGCTCGGGATGGTCGGCATAGATGGCAGAGAGCCGGTCCGTGACCTGGGTGGCCTTGCTCTGATCGTTGTCGGCGGTCGCCAGAGCCGCATCGCTACGCAGGGCATCCAAGACGCGCAGGCGGCGCAGGGCGAAGGCTTCGCGCGCCGCCAGCACCAGCACTGCCAGCAGAAAGATGCCCAGCACGCCCAGGCCGAGCCAGCCCAGCGCTTCATTGGCGGCAAAGAGGTCGCGGATCAGGCGGTCAGCGGCCAAGCCAAGGCCGGCCGAAACCAGGATGCCGCCGGTGGTCCAGACGAGGCGTCCGAGCCAGCCCATACGTTTGGGCAGGGGCGCTACCAGCGTTTCGTCATCGACCGTATCGAAGGGGTTGTCGCTGAGTTCGACGGCGGCGGGGGCAAAGGCGCGGGGCGCCCGGATGAGCGCATCGGTCTCGGCAGTGATGGCGGTGGGTCGAGCGGCCGGACGTTTCATGCGAGCCAGTCTCCCACCAGATAATCTAGTGCCCGGTCGAAGCGGATATGGGGCAGCACGATATCGCCGCTGGCATTGCGATCGAGCTTTTGCGGCGGGGCAAATCGCAGGAAGTTCAGCGCCACCGGGTTGCCGTCCTCAAACAGTGAATCGGGGCGATCGGGCAAGTCCCCGGGAAACAAGGCAATTTCGGTCTTGCCGTCATAGCTGGTGCCATCGAGGCTCTCGCCCTGTAGCGGCGTGCCGATAATGGTGTTGAGCGTCTGCCCGCCTTCGGAAATCGTGCCTTCCTGCGTGGCGCGAATGCCGGCCAGGGCGATCGAACGCGTCTCGGTGCCGGCAAAGCGGGCGCGCTTGCTGGCATTGGCCACCAGCCGGTTGAGGATGGTTTCGAGGCGGTCGTGACTGCTGTGGTGCACGTGGTCCGCCTTGGTCGCCGCGAACAGGATCCGGTCGATGCGGCGGGCGAAGGGGCGAAGCAGCGGGTTGGTCTCGCCCTGGCGGAAACAGGCCAGCACCGAAGTCAGCGCGGTTTCGAGATCGGCCACGGCGGCCGGACCGGCATTGAGTGCCCGCAGCGTGTCCACCAGCACGATCTGGCGATCGAGCCGGGCGAAGTGATCGCGGAAGAAGGGGCGCACGACCTGTGCCTTGTAGGCCTCGAAGCGGTGTTCGAGCATGGCGTAGAGGCTGCCGCTGCGGACCGGTTGGGCCGGCGCGGTAAGTGGCGCGAAGGTCAGTGCCGGCGATCCTTCAAGGTCGCCGGGCAGGAGGAACCGGCCGGGGGGCAGGGTGGAAAGGGCGCCATGTTCGCGGCTGCGCCGCAGATAGTCGGTAAAGGCGGCGGCCAGGCGCTCGGCATCGGGGTCACTGGCGTCCTTGCGCGGATCGACGGCGGCGAGTTCGGCCAGGAACGGCGCCGCCTCCTTGCCCGAACCCGGCCGGCGGGCGCGCTCGAGGGCTTCGGCGCTCCAGTCGGCAAAGCTCATGCCCAGCAAAGGCAGGTCAAGCAGCCATTCGCCGGGATAATCGACGATGTCGAGGTTGAGGGTCGAAGGCCCCCGCAGGCCGGCATACCAGTGCCTCGACTGGAATTTCAGGACAATGCGCAGTTGGGAGATGCGGCGCGTCCCCTCGGGCCAGACGGGGTGCTTGCCGGTCAGGGACTCCAGATGCTGCTCATAGGCAAAACGGGGAATGGTCGCGTCGGGATAGTCGGCCAGCCGGGCGCCGATGAAGCGGCCTTCGGCCATGGCGGCAAAGCCGGGCATGCGGCCGCCGGTGAGCAGATTGTGCACCAAGGCGGTGATGAAGATGGTCTTGCCGGCGCGGCTCAGCCCGGTGACGCCGAGGCGCAAAGTGGGCGTAAAGGCGCCGGTTGCGGCATCGGCCAGATTGGAGAGGGCAATGCCCAGTTCATCGGCGATGGTGGTTGGCGGTTGCGGCACGCAGGGCTCTCCCGGAGAACCCGCAAGATAGGGATTTGTGCAGAAGGTTCAATGGGCCCCGCGCTCTGGCGGGGCCCGGTGTCCACTATTCTGCCTTGGTGCCGATCTCGGCCATGTCATAGGGCGTGGTCTGGTAGATCTGGTTGATCCAGTTCTGGAACAGCAGATGGGCATGGCTGCGCCAGCGGTTTTCCGGCGTGGCGGTCGTATCTCCATCGGGAAACAGATTGGCGGGTGTCGCGGTATCAAGGCCCGCCTTGACGTCGCGCTCATATTCATCGACGAGCGAACGATTGTCATATTCGAGATGGTTGAGCATGTGGATGGCGCGGTGTTTGGGATCGTCCACCATGCAGATGCCGAAATCGGTATTGTCGATGAGGATTTCCAGATCCGGCCCAAGCGAGGTGCGGTCGATATCGTTGATGCGCGATACCGGGATCATCGGGCTGTCGGAGAAGCCGCGCAGAAAAGGCGAGCGGTCGCCCGTCAGCTGATGCCGGAACACGCCAAAGGCCTTTTGCGGCATGCGATAACGCCGGGCGCCGTGGAAATGGTGCAAGGCCGCCTGGGCGCCCCAGCAGATGAACATGGTGTGGTGCACATGAGTCTGCGTCCAGTTCATGATCTCGACCATTTCGGGCCAGTATTTGATTTCCTCGAACGGGATATGGGCGATCGGCGCGCCGGTGACGATGAAGCCGTCGAACTTGCGGCTGCGCACCTCTTCCCAGGTGCTATAGAAGGAGTTGAGGTAGTCCTCGGAGGTGTTCTTGGACTGGTGATCGGTTACCCGCACCAGCGTCAGATCAACCTGCAGCGGGGTGGCGCCGATCAGCCGGGCGAACTGGGTTTCGGTCCGCTCCTTGTTGGGCATCAGGTTGAGCAGGCCGATTTCGAGCGGGCGGATGTCCTGGCGCGCGGCGCGCGTGGAATCCATCACATTGACGCCCTCGTCCTCGAGGGTTTTGCGGGCAGGCAGGTTGTCGGGAATTCGGATAGGCATGGCAGCCTCTTGGATGGCGATAATGACGAAGCTATTCAAGCAGTGCGCGTCTCCCCCAGGGGACGCGCTAGCGCATTCGCTGCTCGATCGCTGCCGCCATCAGGTCGATGAATTCGTCGCCGTCGCGGACCAGGGCCAGATCCGACGCTTCCACGACATAGCCGAAATTGTCGGCCAGCGCCTGGTAGCGCGGCAGCCGGTCATGCAGCAGGGCCTCAAAGCCCCAGGCGCCGAAGCCCGCCGGATCGACATCGTTGTCGTCGTGAATGCCGTGGATCAATTTGTACTCGGCCCATTTCTCGATGAGAAACCGGGGCGGATAGTACATGGGCTTGGGGCTTTTCTTGTAGCGGCGGATCAGTTCGGCCGCATCCTTGCCGGTGCCGCGGATATAGAGCATGGCGGTTGAGGCCGCGAGCGTGCTGATCACCGGATCGTCCGGATTGGCCGGGTCGACCACCTCAATCAGCGAGCCGCCGGTATCGGCGATGAAATTGTCATAGCCATAGAGCTGTTTGGCACGTTCGATGAAGTGCGACACATCCTGCAGGGCCGCAATTTCGGCGATGCGATGCTGCTCCTGGCGGCGCTGATACTCGACCAGCGGCAGGCCGTGCTTGTCCGGGTCGCCGGGCGTGCCGAGATAGCTCGACAGCGGATCGAGGTTCTCGAAGGTCAGGTTCGACGAGATATAGATCGAGTCCGAGCGCAGCAGTTCGGCCAGGAACGGCACCTTCATGGCTTCGCGCTTGAAGTTGTCGACGATGGCTTCACCCATATAGCGCGTGCCGATGCGGTAATCGGCCGAATAGTGAAACCAGTTCGAGGCCCGCAGCATGGCCGACAGGCGCGTCTTGCCGACGCCCGCCATGCCAAACACCGTCACGGCGCGGCGGGGTGACTTGATGAACTCGTCGGCGGATTGAAACAGCATAAAAAGCCCCTGGCGTCAGGCCTTTCCCAATAAGGCAACGGCCCCGTGTTCACAAGCGGGCGGCAATTTCTGCCGCCATGTCGGACTCTTTTGCCTGTTGCAGTGGGCGCGCCGTCGGTTCGGCGTCAGATTATCCAACACAATCAAGGGGCAACGCGGTTGGCACTGTACTTGCAGTTATACGGTGGACCAGGCGCAACCAGGCGCAAAAAGTTTTCGGGAGTGATTGATGGGTATCTATGGCGCGCTTTCCAGTGCGGTGACGGGTCTGCGGGCCCAGGCGCATGCGCTGGAAAACATCTCGGGCAACATCGCGAACTCGCAGACAACGGGTTACAAGCGCATCGAAACCGATTTCATCGACCTGATCCCCGATGCGCCGATCAAGCGACAGGTGCCCGGCGCCGTGCTGGCGCAGTCGCGCGGTACCAATGATATCCAGGGCGATATCAAGACGGTGTCGAACGAAACCTTCATCGCACTGAATTCGAGCGGCTTCTTTGTGGTTGAGCCCAAGGTCGGCCAGTCCGACGGCAATTCGGTGTTTGCCGGCACCAATTTCTATACCCGCCGCGGCGACTTCGAAATCGACAAGGACGGTATGCTCGTCAACGGCGCCGGCTATTACCTCAAGGGTCTGCCGATCGACACGACGACGGGCAATATTTCTGGTTCGGTGCCTGAAGTTATCCGTTTGTCCAACGCTTTCCTGCCAGCACAGAACACGCAGCGCATTGCCTATCAGGCCAACCTGCCACAGTTGCCCAAGACGACCAATTACAACGCCACCGTCTATAACAGCGAATTGCTCGAGCCAAACAGCTATGCCGGCTATGCCGGTGGTTCGGTCACCTCGGTGATGAATGGCACGGTCAACACGCTGACCGATGCCACCACCGCCACCCCGCTGCTGGCGGATGGACAGTTCATGACCCTTGAGGTCAATGGCACCTCGGTTACCTTCGAGTTCACCACCGACGGCACCGTTGCGACCGGTCGCCAGGCCATCGATATTTCCGGTGCCGCTAACATCGGCACGGTCCGGGCGGAAATGCAGGCAGCGCTGCGCTCCTCCGGCGGCCCGGCAGCGGCGAGCGCCAATGTGGTGCTCACTGGCTCGCCTGGTGCTCTCAGCATCAATCTGGGAAATGACTACCACGCCCAGTTCAAGGTGACCGACGGCACGCCCGCGGCCCTGACTGCTCTGGGGTTCACTGATCCCAGCACGTCGATTGCGCCAACGCGGCCAGCCATCACCACGATTGCCGCCAGCAACGACGCGCTGTTCAAATCCAATTCGGTCGCCGGCGGCGCCATCACCGTCTATGCGGCGAACGGCGCGCCGGCAAACGTGCAGATGCGCTGGGCCAAGGTCGACAGCGCCGCGGCGGGCGGCAAGGATACCTGGAACCTGTTCTACATGTCCGACAGCAAGGCCACCGGGGCGTCCCCGATGTGGACCAGCACCGGCGAAGTCTACACCTTTGGCTCCGACGGCTCCCTTGAGGCGCCGGGAGTGACGAGCAGCACGCTGAGCAACCTGACCATCAATGGCGTGGTCATTGGCGATGTCGAGCTCAAGCACGAGACCAATGGCGTTTCCCAGTTCGCTGACGTCAACGGCACCGTGAACGTGTCCACGCTCAACCAGAATGGCTATGGCGCCGGCGAGTTCGTTTCCGTGGCTATCAATGACAGCGGTCGTGTGGTCGCCACCTATTCGAATGGCGAGCGTATCGATATGGCACAGGTGGTGACAGCGCAGTTCAGCGCCATCAACCAGCTCAAGCGGCTCGATGGCGGCGTATTCTCGTCGACCTCGGAATCCGGTGAAGCCATTCTCGATCTGTCCGGCGAGGGTATCCTGGGCGGCGCGCTGGAAGCGTCAAACACGGATATTTCCGACGAGTTCACCAAGCTCATCGTGACCCAGCAGGCCTATGCCGCCGGCACCCGCATCGTCACCGCGGCTGACAAGATGCTGCAAGAAGCACTGAACATGATCCGCTGAGATTAACCTGCCAGTGCGGTTCGGGGCTCTGTGCTCCGGACCCAGTCCCTCTTTGAGGAGCCCGTGATATGGGTCTGACGACATCCCTTACCAATGCTGTGTCTGGTCTGAAGGTCAATCAGGACTCGCTGGCGCTGGTCAGCCGCAACATCTCCAATTCGGGGACGCCGGGCTACCACAAGCAGTCACTCAATGTCGTCGACTATAATTCCCAATCGAGCAGCTATGCGCGCAGCGTGGGGGCCAACCGGGCATTCAATACGAGCCTGCAGACCTATTACAACCGGCAGGTGTCCGACACGGCCAATTCCACCGTGCAGGCCAACTATCTCAACCGCGTCCAGGGATTTCTGGGCAAGCCCGGTTCAACCGGATCGTTGGACACGATCTTCAGTGACCTGCAGAACTCACTGCAGGCCATTGCCACCAGCCCCGATGACTACACGTCGCGCTCCAATGCCGTGGCGTCGGCCCAGACCATGGCCGAGACGCTGAACCGGCTGTCCAGCACCATCCAGGGCATGCGTCAGGAGACCGAAGGTCAGATCGCCTCCGACGTCCACAACATGAACGGCATGCTGAACTCCCTTTCGGAGGTCAACAAGCGCATGCTTGACTTGGGCATGACCGACAGTGCCCGTTCTGCGCTGCTGGATCAGCGCGATCGGCTGGTGGGTTCGGTGGCAGAACTCATCGATGTCAGGGCTGACTATCGTGGCGACGGCACCGTGGCGCTGATGACCCGTTCGGGCGTGGGCCTGCTGGACAATGGCGTATCGACCTTCAGCTTTGAAAGCGCCGGCAGCCTGTCGGCCAATTCGGTGTTTGATCCGAACTCTGCCGAGACCAAGGTTGGCAAGCTGACACTTACCACACCGTCGGGGCTGACGATCGACCTGGTGACCCAGGGCGTGCTGCAGGGCGGGCAGTTGGGCGGCCTGGTTGCCCTGCGTGACAAGACCCTTGTGGAGGCGCAAGAACAGCTCGACGAAATCGCCTCCGGCCTGGCGCTGGCCTTTTCGACCGTCAAGAATCCAGGTGTTGCGGCGAGCGACGGCGTCGTTCCACCAGCGACCGGCTTCGACATCGATCTGTCCGTGCTCAAGCCCGGCAATGACGTGCTGTTCACCTATACCGAGGGTGGCGTCAGCAAGCAGGTTCGTGTGGTCAATTCGATTGACCCGGTTGATTACAAGGATGCCTCGGGCCAGCGGGTGATCGGCATCGACCTGTCGGGCAATTCTACCGCGGCCGCGGCGGCGTTGAGCGCCAAGTTGCCGGGTCTGGCCATTACCAGCACGGGGGCGGGCAATCTGCGCATCCTTGATGATGGCGCGACGGGCAATACCGACGTCAAGAGCGCCGTGGCGCGCTCGACCTCGACCGGGCTGCAGGGCGCCGGGCTGGCATTCAACCTGTTCGTGGACCAGGGCAATGCGGTTTATACCAATGACCTGGATGGCGACCCACCGCAGAAGCAGGGCTTCGCCGCCCGTATCTCGGTCAATAGTGCCATTGTTGCCAATAACAAGCTGATGGTTCAGCACGAGGTTGGCGGCACGCTGGGCGATGCCGACCGGGCCAATTACATCATCGACCAACTCGCCAGCATGAGCTTTACCTCAGGGGGCAATCCAGCCGCCAATGCCGACAAGTTCCAGCTGACCGGCAAGCTCAGCGAAGTGATCGGTCAGGTCATCGGTTTCCAGGGTGCCAGCATCAACGCGGCTTTGACCAAGGCCGATGACCGGCAGCTGACGCTCGACACCATCTCCGACCAGATGCAGACCGAGTATGGCGTCAACCTCGACGAGGAAATGGCCCGGCTGATGGAACTGCAGAATGCCTATTCGGCCAATGCCCGGGTTATCTCGGTGGTCAAGGAACTGCTCGATGCCCTGCTGGCCTCAGTTTGACGGAGTAGCGTAAGATGATCGTCAACAAATCAATGTTCCCGCTGCAGACCGGTTTTGGCGTCATCACCAAGATGCAGGACCGCTTCGCCGATCTGCAGATGCAGCTTGGTACGGGGATGAAGGCATCAACGCTGGCCGATATGGGGCGGGACCTGCCGCTTTCGCTGTCGGTGCGCTCGCGCCTCGCCAAGATCGAGGGCTTTTCGGCCAATATCGCCACGGTCGATCTGCGCATGAGCTTTCTCGACAAGACCTTGTCCCGCCTCGATACAATGGAGAGCGAGGCGCGCAACTCGGCGGTGCAGGGCCAGTACGGCACCAACAATATCAACATGGCCACGCTGCCAAGCCTCTCCAAGGCGCGGCTGGACGAGCTGGTGACGCTGCTGAACTCCGACGTCAACGGGCGCTACCTGTTCGGCGGCTCCAATACCGACACCGCGCCGGTGCCTGACACCACCACGCTGCTCGAAGGGCAGGGCGGCAAGGCCGGGTTCAAGGCGGTGCTGAGCGAGCGCCGGGCGGCCGATGCCGGCACGCTGGGCAATGGGCGTCTGGCGAGTGCGCACACGGTTGGCACGGCGACGGTGTCGTTGGCTGAAGATGGCCTGCATCCCTTCGGGATGAAGCTGTCCAACATCTCGACGACGGCACCGAACACCGCCCTGACCTATACGGCGCCGGTGACGACGGTCCCCGCCACGGCCAAGAGCCTGGACGTAACCTTCGCAGATGTGCCCGATCTGATCGTGGCGGGCAATACCATCACCATGGGCTTCGCTCTGCCCGACGGAACGGAAACCCAGGTTACCCTGCGGGCCGTCACGACGGCGGCGGTACCGCCAGCGCTGGACGAGTTCGTCATCGGCGTCGATGCCGATACGACAGCCGTCAACTTCAAGGCGACGCTGGACGCCAAGCTGGTCGATGTCGGCTCCAAGGAGCTCTCGGCAGCCTCCAATTTCGTGGCGTCCGAGAGTTTCTTCAATGGCCCAGGTGAGCCCGTCCTGCGTGTCGCGGGTGGCAATCCTGCTACAGCGACGGCGCTGCGTGTCGCCGACGAGAGCGATACCATCATGTGGTACCAGGGCCAGTCACCCGCTGTCGCGGCCGAGGGGCTGGGGCGCATGGGTATCGGCACGGTCACCGATACGGTGACGCTGTCCGGCAAATTGCCGGTAACGGACAAATACGGCTTCCAGATTACGGCGGTGTCGGCAGACACGGCCCATATTGATACGACCTTTACCGCCGCGACCGCGACGTCCGGAGCCTCGACCAGTTTCAAGTTCGACCCTGCCCTGGCTGCCAATGAAGCCGTCAAGGTGACGCTTTCCGAGCCTGGCGGGGGCACGCGCACGCTGACGTTGACGGCTGTGAGCGGCAAGGCCGGGGCAGGGCAGTTCTCCATTGGCACCAATGCCAATGAGACGGCTGCCAATTTCGCCAAGGCCCTCGACATTGTCGCCTCCGAGGCTGCGATGACGGCAGAAGGCAATCCGCGCGCCACCGTCACCTCCCAGATCGATGACTCGACCCGGGTGGCCTATGGCATTGAAGCCAATGAATCGGGCCTGCTGCGCCTGGTGCGCAGTCAGGCGTCGATGGCGGTGGAGAACTTTCTCGACACCGATGCCGGCACCGAAGCCGATTCCAAGGCACGCTATGACGCCATGGCCCGGCGGCAGCAGCTGCAGTTGTCGGAGAGCCACAATTCCGAGCGCGGCTCGATCGAAATCCTCACCATGGAAATGGCGATTGCCCGCAATTCGCTGAAAAGCGCCACGACCCGGCACACCGACTACAAGGCCCAACTGGACAATCTGCTCAGCGATGTCGAAACGGTCAGCAAGGAAGATGTGGCGATGGAAATCCTGGCGCTGCAGACCCGGCTGCAGGCCAGCTACCAGGTCACATCCATGGTCAGCCAGTTGAGCCTCTCCAAATATATGTAGCGCCTGTGACGGCAGACCGGACAGACAAACAAAAACCCCCGCAGCGATGCGGGGGTTTTGAATTTGGCAGGTCTGTTATCAGGCGCCGCGCAGGCCGGTGGCGATCTGGCGGTTCAGCCGCACCAGAATGTCGAGGCGCTGCGGCTCGGGTGCCGCTTCAAGCAGGATTTCACGGGTCTCGTTGAGAATGAACAGGCCCAGATTGGCGATGTTCTGGCGAATTTCCTGGGGCAGGAGGCTGTCTTCCTTGGTCACGGAAGACATGAAGATGGTCCACAGCTTGCGATTGAAGGTCAGGGCGATCTTGAGTTCCTCGCGCGACCCTGTCGCCCACTCGTCCTTGACGCGCTGGATGCCGGCCGCAGCCTTCATCAACAGGGCGGATTCACGCTCGCGGGGGTTCTCAACTGCCTTGGTCGTCTGCTGGTAAGCGTGGGCGCCCTGCTGGTGCATGTTTCAAGAGATCCTGTTCATACTCAATCAGCCGATGCGCGGCCTTCAGAGCTTTGTAGAGGGCCCCGGTTAATATCTCGTTATTGATTTCATTGACTATTTCAGCGGCTGACGGGACCGCGGCCAGAAACTCGTTGATCAGCCCGAAATAGGTTTCCTGCGTCGTGCCGATATCGTCGTCGATATACATCAGCTGCACGGCCAGATAGATGCGCTTGGCGGGGGAGTTCGCCTTGGCCGGGGTCAGGATATCCTTCTCGCGCAAGATGGGCGATTTGCCGTCGATAAACAGCCGCGTGCGCTGGTCGGAATTGGTGATGATGCAATTGCCCACCAGCAGCCTCTCGCCGGGCTTGAGTTCAACCTTGAGCGCCATGGTAGCAGTCTCCCAGATTCGGGTTCAGTCACTGACCTCTAGCCTGCAATACCGGCGAAAACAACAAAGGCGGGCCTAAGCCCGCCTTGGTCACGTAACTGCCTTGCCTGGTGCTTAACGGAGCAGCTGCAGGATGGACTGGTCGGCCTGGCTGGCCAGCGAGAGCGAGTTGGACGACAGCTGCTGGCGGGTCTGCAGGGCCAGCAGGTTGGCGGCTTCTTCGTTCATGTCGGCCAGGGTCAGGTTGCCGGCGCCGGTCTCAAGAGTACTGATCATCGCCTTGGTAAAATCCTGGCGGTTCTGCACGATCGACAGATTGGAGCCGAAGGTCGATGCCTGCGAGCGGACATCGTCGAGGGCTGACTTCATGTCCATGAGCAGGGAGTCGATGTTAGCGTCGCTGTCGAGCTGCTTTTCCTCAAGCTGGGTCGGCACGCCCAGATTGGAGGCGTTGATGGTCTGACCGTTCTTGGTGCGGATGTCGATCGACGAGGTGCCGGTCTCGTTGAAGGTGATGGTCAGATTATCGCCGCGCATCAGGTTGATGCCGTTGAAGGACGCGTCATCCGCCAGCTTGTCGAGCTGATCGCGCAGCTCATTGAACTGGCTGGCCAGGCCGGCACGCACGGAATTGCCTGCAACTTCAGTGCGGGCAACGGTCGAACCGTTAATGTTGCCCGCAGATGCGCCAATGATGTCCAGCTTCTGGGTCGACTGGTTCTCAAGGCGGAGCTTGCCATTGTCGTTGGACGCACGGACACGGCCGACTAGCGCGGTGTTGGCGTTAATGCTTTCGACCAGTTCGTCGGCGGTCTTGGACATATTCTTGGTGGGTG
Organism: Devosia beringensis; assembly: GCF_014926585.1. Taxonomy (NCBI): domain Bacteria; kingdom Pseudomonadati; phylum Pseudomonadota; class Alphaproteobacteria; order Hyphomicrobiales; family Devosiaceae; genus Devosia; species Devosia beringensis. Next base: position 3,145,083 of record NZ_CP045422.1, read on the forward strand.
GGGCAGCGACCAGTGCTTTTGGGGCTACGCCGGCCTGGGTGGCGGCAGTGGGAATGCTCAAGCCGCTGGTGGTGGCTGCACCGGCGCCTGAAACCGTGAATGCTTCGCCGTCCGCACGGGTGATCGTCACGGTATTGCCCGCAACCGAGGCATAGAAGCCGGTCTCACCCTGAGACTGCAGGCCATCATTGATTTCCTGGGCGGCCCGCGTGGAGTTGGTGGTTGCCGTGTCAGCAGCGCTACCGGCTGTCAGGGTCACGGTCTTGCCGCCGATGACGATGTCGCCACCGGTAAAGGTTATGCCAGACCCTACGGTGGCCGTGCCGACGCGGGTTTCAGCCGTGGCAGTGGCAGCAGTCTGAGCGGAGAGGCCCACAAGTTCGCCACCGGTGAAGACGCCGAAGGTCGTGTTGCTCGAATTGGTCAGCTTCAATTGGCCGTTTTCTACTTCGGCCTTTACCACTGAGCCGCCAAGGGTCAGTGCCATCTTCTCATTGATCTTCTTGGCAACGTCTGCGGCGGTGTCACCCTTGGCGAAGTTTACGGTATTGGCATTGCCATTGTTCACGCCGACTTGGGTAAAGCTGAATGCGCCTGCGGCCTGAGTCCTGCCCCCGGCAGCTGCAAAGCCTCCATTGCCGGTAACCACTGCTTTTTGCACATTGGTGGAGATGGCTGTGCTGCCGACCGAGCCGCCTGCAATCGTCAAGTTGCCGGTGGCGGCCGCATCAATACCGAGCGAGGTGGTCTGGAACGATTTGTCCTGGCGCGCCTGGCGCAGCGTGGATTGCATCGATTCCAGTGTCTTGGTCATGGCGCTGAGGCCATTGTCCGCGGCCTTGAGGGTCTGGATGCCATTGGCCATGGAATCCATGAGCGCATTGAGATCACTCGACCGGTTGGTCAGCCCCTTGGCGGTGAACCAGTTGCTCGGATTATCAAGAGCCGAGTTGACCTTGTTGCCGGTGGAGAGGCGATTCTGGGCGGTCGCCATCATGTCGGCCGTGCCCTGCAGCGCAAGAAGGTTCGACCGGACGGCCTTTGAGAGTGAGATATCTGACATCTATGCGATCCTTGCCCTGGGCCCGTCGCGGCCCCGTTGCAATATGGTTAACAGGAATTTTATTAATGGGGTGTTAACCGCGGTCGCCATTGTCAGGGAAAGCAAATTAAGTTCGCATCAATCTCCCTTAATAGATGATGCCGAATTGGGGTGATGCCGGGCCGGGCGCAATAGGGAAGGGGCGGACCTTGCGGCCCGCCCCTTCTTAATAAAGCTCAGTTATTTCTGAGGCTTAACGGATCAGCTGGAGAACCGACTGGTCCTGCTGGCTAGCCAGCGAGAGCGAGTTGGAGGCCAGCGACTGACGGGTCTGAAGCGCCAGCAGATTGGCGGCTTCCGAGTTCATGTCAGCCAGGGTCAGGTTGCCAGCGCCATCCTGGAGGGTGCTGATCATCGAGTTGGTGAAGTCCTGACGGCCCTGCACGATCGAGAGATTCGAACCAAAGCTCGAAGCCTGCGACCGCACGTCGTTGAGGGCGGTCTTCAGCTTGCCCAGCTGGGCATCGATGTTGGCATCGCTGTCAAGATCCTTGGCTTCGATGGTCGTGGAGACACCGAGGTTGGCGGAGTTGACAGTCTTGCCTTCCTTGGCCTGGATGTCGATCGAGGACGTCCCGGTTTCGTTGAACGTGATGGCCAGCTTGTCGCCGCGCAGCAGGTTGATACCGTTGAAGGAGGCATCGTCCGACAGCTTGTCGAGCTGATCGCGCAGTTCGTTGAACTGGTCGGCCAGGCCGGCACGCACGGAGTTGCCAGCAACTTCGCTCTTGGCGCTGGTGGCGCCCGTCACGTTGCCGCCGGAAGCGCCGCTAATGTTCAGCTTCTGGGTCGACTGGTTTTCGATGCGCAGCTTGCCATTGTCGTTGGAGGCAAGAACCTTGCCGGCCAGCGATGCATTGCTGTTGATGCTTGCGACCAGTTCGTCAGCTGTCTTGGAGACATTCTTGGTAACAGGAGCGGTTACGGCCGACTTCGCCAAGACGCCGGCCTGTGTAGCGGCGGTTGGAATGTCGAGACCGCTGGTGGCAGCGGCGCCGGCACCGGTAACGGTGAAGGCCTGACCGTCGGCACGGGTGATGGTCACGATATTGGTGGCCACCGATGCATAGAAGCCGGTTTCGCCCTGGGCCTGCAGGCCTTCATTGATTTCCTGAGCAGCGCGGGCAGAGTTCGTTGCGGCGGTATCGGAAGCAGTACCAGCGGTCAGAGTAACGGTCTTGCCGCCGATGACGATGTCGCCGCCGGTAAACGCTGCTGCAGCGGCAACAGCGTTGGCGCCGACACGTGTTTCTGCCGTCGCATTGGCAGCCGTCTGAGCGGAAAGGCCGATGAGTTCGCCGCCCGTGAGCGTGCCAAAGGTCGTGTTGCTGGAATTGGTCAGCTTCAGCTGGCCATTTTCAACTTCAGCCTTCACCACGGAACCGCCGAGGGTCAGTGCCATCTTGTCATTGATCTTCTTGGCGACGTCAGTGGCAGTGTCACCCTTAGCAAAGGCGATGCTGTTGGCGTTGCCGTTGTTCACGCCGGTCTGGGTGAAGCTCAGCGTGCCGGCTGCCTGGGTCTTGCCACCGGCAGCTGCAAAGCCGCCATTGCCAACGGCAACTGCCTTCTGAACCTGGGTTGAAACGGCTGCCTCGCCGACCGAACCGCCCGAAATGGTCAGGTTGCCCGAAGCGGCTGCATCGATGCTCAGCGAGGTGGTCTGGAACGACTTGTCCTGGCGGGCCTGACGCAGGGTCGACTGCATCGATTCAAGGGTCTTGGTCATGGCCGAGAGGCCATTGTCCGCAGCCTTGAGGGTCTGGATGCCGTTAGCCATGCCGTCGAGGAGCTGGTTCAGATCGCCAGCGCGGTTGTTGAGGCCCTTGGCAGTGAACCAGTTGCTCGGATTGTCGAGAGCCGAGTTGACCTTGTTGCCGGTGGAGAGGCGGTTCTGCGTCTCAGCCATCATCGAGGCAGTCGATGTCAGCGAGTTAAGGTTGGCGCGAACGGCTTTCGAGAGGGAGATATCAGCCATAGTACTGGTCCTTTTCTAGGAGTACTCAAAACAAACGCCTCTTTCTGAGGCATCCCCACAATCATCCGGCAGCCTCTAAAGAAACGTTAAATGGGCGATGAAATTTTGGGCAAATTCCAATGAGGTTGTTATCGCGCCGAAATGCAAAAAGCCCCGGTGGCCGGGGCTTTGAGACAAGGTGCAGCGGACGGTTGGTCACGATCTATTAAGGAAGTGGGCAAGGGATGCATTCCTGGCCATGCCGCCGCAGCTGGTTCAGGCGATCAGGTCCTTGAGGCGCGCCTGTGACTCCTCGGGAATGATGCTAGCACCGATGCGGATGATCAGTTGCTCCATGGTCTGAGGGGTTGGCGACAGGGCGCCAGCGATGACGGCCGCGGCAAAGGTCGAGGTGCGATCGCGATCGGGCGGGCTTGGCTTGAAGTCCTCGCTCGGCTGCGCTTCTGACTTGGGAAACTGGCCGCCATTGCTGGCGGTCGAGCTCTTGGCGACTGTCGGCGTGCTGTCGGCCAGAATCGGCCGTTCGCCGGCGGCTGGCCGCTGGCGAACTTCCTGAACGGCGATGGACCCCGATAGAGCCACGTGGGGCATTACTGGACTGATCATGACGCTATCCTCGCATCAACAAAATGCCATCGAATAGCGTTGCGACAAAGGATTTTAGAATCGATTACTTGGTTTGCTTAAAGTTGAGTCAAAATGATGCGAGTCAAAGGGCGCGGTTGACTGCAATTCCCCGCGCAGAATTGGCTGGGTCTGCTGTTATCGTGCCGGCGCGACCATAAGCCTTTGCCTTGTCCTGCTGGCCGACCATGCGCGCCACATCGGTCAGGATGTCCTCGGTGACGGTGCGGGCGGTGGCAAGGACGCGCAGGTTCTCGGCCATCTGCGTGGCTAGGGCCTCGTGTCCGTGCCGCAGGCGATCGATGGCCTGGGGGGCTTCGCGCTTGAGCCGTTCGGTCTGGCGCTGCACGGAGCGGGCGAAGCTGACATAGTCCTGCGCCAACCGCGCCTTGTCGGGCGTGAGTACACTGGCTTGGCGCAGGTGACCGGCGCGCAGCAGGGTAGTTTCCTGGTTCATGACATTGACCAGGGCGGCCAGGGCGGATTCGGCCATCTGGCACAGCTCGTTGGCTGGCAGATTGTCGAGGGCGGCGAGGCGGGCTGCAGCGGTCATTTATAGGCTCCGGTCGTCGGCATGATATTGTTCTGGTTATTGGCCGCTTCCTGCATGGCGAGCAGGTCGGGCAGCAATTGTTCGGCAATGCCCAGGCCGCCATTCTGCGCCATGGTGTCGGCGATCTGTTCGGCCTGCATCGAGCGCCAGGTATCCTCGCCAAAGCCGCCGCCCATGACGGACTCATCGGTCTTGATGGAGGAGAAGAGCTGCTTGGTGAGGGTATTGAGGAAGACGCCCTCGAATTCCTCGGCCTGCTGGCGGACCTTGGCGATCTGCCGCGGGGTGAGGCTGGAGTCGGGGCGGTTGGCGTTGAGGATATCCATCAGATCACCTCGATTTCGGCCTGCAAGGCGCCGGTAGCCTTGATGGCCTGCAGGATGGCGATCAGGTCACGCGGCGAAATGCCCAGGGCGTTGAGGCCATCCACTAGCTGCTGCAGCGTGACGGACTCATCGACGACGGCGAGCGCCGTTTCCGAGAGGTTGGCATTGATCTGGGTATTGGGCTCAACGGCGGTCTGGCCATTGGTCAACGGGTTCGGCTGCACCACTGTCGGGTTTTCCGCAATGGTGACGGTCAGGTTGGACTGGGCGACGGCGACGCTCGAAACACGCACATCCTTGCCCATGACGATGATGCCGGAATTCTCGTCGATGACGATCTTGGCTGTCTGATCGGTTTCCACCATCAACTGCTCGATATCGGTCAGCAGGTCGACAATGTTGCCGTTGAAGCCAGGCGGAATGGTCACGCGCACGGTGGCCGGATCCTCCGGCGTGGCGGTGGGGGCGCCGATGAAGTCGTTGACGGCCATAGCAATGCGGCGCGCCGTGGTCAGGTCCGGGTTGCGCAAAGCCAGGCGCAGCGAGGTCTGGGCGCCCAGGTGAAAGTCGATCTCGCGCTCGATCAGGGCGCCTGAGGCGATGCGGCCGGTGGTGGGGACACCAGAGACGATGCTGGCGGCATCGCCGCCGGCGCTGAAGCCGTTGATCAGCACCGGCCCCTGGGCAATGGCGTAAACCTCGCCGTCGGCCGCCAGCAGGGGGGTGACCAGCAGGGTGCCGCCCTGCAGGCTGTCGCTGTCGCCCAAAGCGGCCACAGACACATCAAGGCGGGTGCCCTGTGTGCCGAAGGCCGGCAGGTTGGCGGTGACCATGACGGCGGCGACATTGGCGGTGCGGACATTCTCGCCGGCGGTGTTGACGCCGAGGCGCTCCAGCATGGATTGCAGGGATTGCTTGGTGAAGGGCGCATTGTTGAGACTGTCGCCGGTGCCGTTAAGACCGACGACGAGACCGTAGCCGACCAACTGGTTATCGCGCACGCCTTCGAAGCTGACAATGTCCTTGATACGGGCGGCGGCGGCCTGGGCCGGGACGTTCGGGATCAGCGCCATGGCCGTATAGAGCGCCGCCAGGATCAATCTTGGCATCAATGTTCTGGTCATGCTGGTCCCCGATCTGGGCCGCACCATCCCCATGGCGTGGCATTCGGGCATTGCATTGCGAAAACTGTGCCAGTTCGCTATGGATGGTCTATCTATTTGATATTAAACGTTGTTATCGCTGAGTTTAGATGCCGCTGCCCGTTGCCAGACGGTGACCAAGCAATTCTTGCCGGGTATGTTAAAGCCTTGTTAAGGGTTTGCGGCAGATTTTGCCGGCACATCATCAAGATGATTTGAGTCCAGCTTTTGCGCATCGACACCAATAATCGCACCACCGGCGTCGGCAAGAGCGGCTCAGCCGGCCGCTCGGGCACCCGTGCGGACTTTGTGCCTGCAGGGACGGACGGACCGGCGCGCGTGGCCGGATCGGCGCCAGTAGCCGGCACCACCGGCATTGATGCCATCCTGGCGCTGCAGGCCGTGGATGGACCGCTCGAGGGCAAGAAGAAGGCGCTGCGGCGGGGCCGGACGCTGCTCGATACTCTTGATGAGATCAAGGCCGATCTGCTGGTCGGGCAGGTGAGCGCGGAGCGTCTTGATGCCCTGAGCGCCATGTTGGCCCAGGTGCGCGAACGCTCCGAGCCGGCGCTTGATTCCGTGCTCGACGACATCGACCTGCGGGTCCGGGTGGAACTGGCCAAGCTCGGGCGCTATCCGGCCCCCTGAGAGTCAGTCATCAAAGTGTTGCTGATGGTGGGCTATGCGCCTGCAGCGCAGGCATTTTGCATATTAATCACAGCAAATTTCGGCGCTTGCGAGGGTGGCCAAGCGCGCATATAACGCGCGTTCAGGGGCACATTGGAGTTGAGTCTGCCGATGACTTCGATTGCAGAAGTAGTTGAATACCGGCCCAGTGACGACGAGCCGTTCATGAACCCGCGCCAGCGCGAATATTTTCGCGGCAAGCTGAATGCGTGGAAGGAAGATATCCTGCGCGAAAGCCGGGAGACTCTGGACAGCCTGCAGGAAGAGAACCAGAATCATCCGGACATGGCCGACCGCGCCAGTTCGGAAAGCGACCGGTCGCTTGAACTGCGGACACGCGATCGCCAGCGCAAGCTGATTTCCAAGATCGATGCTGCGCTCAAGCGCATCGAAGACGGCAGCTACGGCTATTGCGAGGAAACCGGCGACCCGATCGGCCTGGCGCGGCTGGATGCTCGACCGATTGCCACGCTGAGCCTGGAAGCCCAGGAAATGCACGAGCGCCGCGAAAAGGTCTATCGCGACGAATAGAGAGCGACGAAATTTCTCAAGGGCCCGCAGCGATGCGGGCCCTTTTGTGTTTGCAGAACAGCCGCCCTGATCCCGGCTATGCCTTGGCCGGATCGATTGCTGCTGCCTGCTTTTCGGCGTCCTGCTTGCGCTCGCTATAGCGCGAGGTGAGATAGGGGGCGATGCCGCGATTGACGAGGGTGAACTTTACCAGTTCCTCCATCACATCGACCACCCGATCATAATAGGACGAGGGCTTCATCCGCCCGGCTTCGTCAAATTCCTGAAATGCCTTGGCGACCGAGGACTGGTTGGGAATGGTGACCATGCGCATCCAGCGGCCCAGAATGCGCATCTGGTTGAGGGCATTGAAGGATTGCGAGCCGCCCGACACCTGCATGACGGCGAGAGTTCGCCCCTGGGTGGGGCGGATCGAGCCGCCGGGCAGGGGGATCCAGTCGATCTGGGCCTTGAGCACTGCGCTCATGGCGCCGTGCCGCTCCGGGCTGGTCCAGACCTGGCCTTCCGACCACAGCATCAGTTCGCGCAGTTCCACGACCTTGGGATGGGTGTCTGGCGCGTCATTGGGCAGCGGCAGGCCATTGGCGTGAAAGACCTTTACCTCGGCGCCAAAGGCCTCGAGCAGGCGCTGCGCTTCAAAGGTCAGGAAGCGGCTATAAGAGCGCTCGCGCAGCGAGCCATAGAGCATCAGGATACGCGGCTTGTGACCGGTGGGGCGGTCAGCGAGCTGGGTCAGATCGGGGATGGCGAAGGCGGCGTCACGGATATTGGGCAGATCAGACAAGGCGCCGGCCCTGGGCGTCGATGATGACTTCCCCGTCTTCCTTGGTGAAGGGGCCGATCTCCGGGTTTTCCAGAATATCGAGGACCAGTTCGGACGGGCGGCACAGGCGCACGCCGCGCGGGGTCTCGACGAAGGGCCGGTTGATCAGGATGGGGTGTGCCAGCATGGCGTCCAGCAGGGCATCATCGGCCAGCGCCGCATCGCCGAGGCCAAGCTCGGCATAGGGCGTATCCTTCTGCCTTATGGCCTGGCGGACGGTGAGCCCGGCATCGGCGATCAGCTGCTGCAGGCGGGTACGGCTGGGCGGGTTGGTGCGATAGTCGATGATGATCGGCGCGACGCCGGACTGGCGGATCATGGCCAGGGTGTTGCGCGAGGTGCCGCATTCTGGATTGTGATAGATGGTGACGGTCATTGGGCCGGCTTTTCCTTGGGGTTGCGGGCGGCATTGTCGTCAAAGGCCGTGCGGGTGCGGTTGGCCAGCGCCACCAGCGAAAGCATGACCGGCACCTCCACCAGCACGCCGACCACGGTGGCCAGGGCGGCGGCCGAGGACAGGCCATAAAGGCTGATGGCGACGGCCACGGCCAGCTCGAAGAAGTTGGAGGTGCCGATCATGGCGCAGGGGGCGGCAATGCGATGCGGGATGCGCAGTGCCCAGGCCGCGCCATAGGCGATGGCAAAAATGCCGTAGGACTGGATCAGCAGGGGCACGGCGATGAGGGCGATGATCAGCGGCTGGGCGAGGATGACATTGCCCTGGAAACCGAACAGCAGCACCACCGTGGCGATCAGGCCTGCCATGGAGGCGGGCTTGAGCCGGGCGATAAAGCCATCAAGGCGCGTCGAGGAGCCGTCGGCGCCCAGTAGCAGGCGGCGGGTGAGGATGCCGGCGGCAAGCGGCACGACAATATAGAGCAGCACCGAGAGGATCAGGGTTTCCCACGGCACGGCGATGTCGGTGACGCCGAGCAGCAGGGCGACGATGGGCGCATAGGCAAAGACCATGACCACGTCGTTGAGGCTGACCTGGACCAGGGTATAGTTGGCGTCGCCGCGGATCATCTGCGACCAGACAAAGACCATGGCCGTGCAGGGGGCGGCCCCCAGCAGGATCAGTCCGGCAATATAGCCATCGGCATCGGCCGGGGGGATCCAGCCGGCGAAGATGCCCTTGAAGAACAGCACGCCCAGTAGCGCCATGGTGAAGGGCTTGATCAGCCAGTTGACCACCAGCGTGACGACCAGGCCCCGGGGCTCCTCGGCAATGCGATGCAGGCTGCCAAAATCCACGGCAATCATCATGGGATAGACCATGGCCCAGATCAGGATGGCCACGGGGAGGTTGACCTGGGCGATCTCCAGGGCGGCCAGACCGGCAAAGACACCCGGCACGATCTGGCCGAGGCCGATGCCGGCAATGATGGCCAGGAGGACCCAGACCGAGAGATAGCGTTCAAAGATGGACATGGATCAGGCCACGCTGGCAGGTTTGCTGGTGGAGCCTTCCATGGCGCCGATGGTCTTGAGGCTGGCCTTGAGTGCCAGCCGGTCGATCGAGGCGTGGGGCAGGCTGGCAAAGGCGGTTATGCGGTTGCGCATGAAGCGCAGGGCGTCCTCGAAGGCGGCGCGCTGCTTGAATTCAGGGGGCGGTACGGAGGCCGGGTCGCTGATGCCCCAATGGGCGGTCATGGGGTGGCCGGGCCAGATCGGGCAGGTTTCGCCGGCGGCGTCGTCGCAGACGGTGAAGATGAAATCCATGGTCGGCGCATCGGGAGCGGCGAATTCTTCCCAGGATTTCGAGCGCAGGCCGGCGGTGGAGATGCCGGCTTTGTCGAGCATTTCGAGGGCCATCGGGTTCACTGCACCTTTAGGGTGCGAGCCGGCCGAAAAGGCGCGAAAGCGCTTATCATCGAGATGGTTCATCACCGCTTCGCCGATGATGGAACGGGCCGAGTTGCCGGTGCAGAGGAACAGGACGTTATAGACACGCTCAGACATGATGCGCCTCCTTGGGGGTGCAGCAGGGGGTGATATCGGCGATGAGGGGATTGCAGAGCTCGGGGCGGCCGCCACAGCAGTCCTGCACCAGGAAATTGGCGATCTCGCGCACCCGCTCAAGCACGGCGCGATAGACGATCGAACGGCCCTGGCGGTCGGCCTCGATCAGGCCGGCCCGCGTCAGGATGGCCAGGTGGGTCGACATGGTATTTTGCGGAATATCGAGCTGGCGCGCGATCTCGCCGGCCGGCAGGCCGTCCGGCTCCTGGGCCATGATGAGCCGGAACGCGTCGAGGCGGGTAGCCTGCGAGAGCGCGGTGAAGACATCGATGGCGTGGCTGGTTTCCATATATCGGGATTTATCGATATAATGGACTGTTGTAAAGAGGCGCCAGGTGGCGAGGCCGGTCGGCCCCGCCAGATCGGTGCCGTGCGGCTCAGAAGCCGAATACCGTGGTCACGCCCGACTGGTTGTCGCCAAACTGGCCGCACTGGCCCTGGCTGTTATTGCCGAACTGGAACAGGGCGCAATTGTTGTTATTGCCGCGCTGGTCGATGGTGCCCCGATGACCATTGCCGTCCTGGACGATCAGGCCGGTATTGTTGCGGCCCTGCTGATTGAAGCCGGCGCTGTTGAAATTGCCGTTCTGCCGTACCGTGGCGCCGGGTTCGGATACACCATTGACCAAAGCAAGCGCCAAGAGCCCGAGGCCGAGCACCTGCTGCTCCTGCGCGCCCTGCGGGGCGAAGCTGAAGCTGAACTGACCATCAGCCATGGCAGGGGTCGACAGGCTCGCGGCACTGATGACCAGGGCTGCCGCGGCGACAGCAAGGGTTTTGATGAACTTGGTGGTCATGGCAGGTCTCCGGGTGATCATGTGTGGCTGATGACTGAAGTTTAGGAGCTGGCGGCTGAACCGGTCTGGAGCGGGGCGTTCATTTGCGGTTCAGCCGCCGGTCGGGCCGCGGTCCTCACGTGAAGAGGGCGCCTGGCTGTGTGCAGTCGATGCTCTGTCCGTCCAGGGTGATCGAGAAATCAACGCTGTAGCGTGCATCGTCCCCGATCATCATCTGGCCGACGGCAATGGTCTGATTGGCTGGGACGGTGAAGCTGCCACCCTGGCTGATGTTTGAGGAATTGCCGCCACCCCGACTTTCAAGGACCAGGCGATAGTCGCCGCTGGCCGGTTTGGGGCTGGTGACCATGGCCTCGATGGTGCGCATGCCGTTCTGGCTATGCTCGACAATTTCGCACTGAACAGTGCTGCCATCGGGGCCGGCCAGGCCGGCCGTTGCGGCGGCTGCAGCCAGGCCCAGGCCGACAAGCAGGGGCAGGGCGCGGGTAAGCTGGCTCATGGGGGTCACTCCTTGTGGTGGCGATGGTTCGTAGCTGGCGAAGGGTAATGCCGTTTCCGCTGGGCGGGGATTAGTCGCAGACCTGGACAAAGGCGGTGACATTGCCCGAGCCGCCCTGGACGACATTGGCGTTGCAGCCATTGCCGACCTGCACGCCGGCAGCAATATTGCCATTGCCGTCCTGGGTGATGACGCTGGTGTGGTTGTCGCCGAACTGGCCGATGCCGGCAGCGTTGCGGTTGCCGCGCTGGATGGTTTCGGCGCGGTTGTAATTGCCCTCCTGGCCGATGGCGCCGATATTGCGATCGCCGGTCTGGCGGCCGGTGGCGGTGTTCCAGTTGCCGCGCTGCTGCACGCCGAGGCGGTTGTACCAGCCGGTCTGGCTGCCGCCGGCGCTCTGGCTGAAGCCGTACTGATTGATGAAGACATCATTGGCCATGGTGGGGACGGCGCTGACGGCGATGAGGGCGGCGATCGCGGTGGTAATGATGGTGCGCTTCATGGTGGCTCTCCTGGATGGCTGCGCTCCCGGCGAAGCGCTTCTTGCCGATGCCCCAGAGATAGTCCCCTGCCGCCGAACCGAGCCTGAACCTGCAATTCAGACTGGGTTCAGCATTGGCGCGGCGCCCAGCGTGACGGTGCGGGTGATGCCGATGGCGTCGAGAAAGGCCGCGTCATGGCTGACCACCAGCAGGGCGCCGTCGTAACCGCGCAAACCGGCTTCGACCTGGGCGATGGCGTCGATATCGAGGTGATTGGTCGGTTCGTCCAGGATCAGCAATTGCGGCGGGGCATTGTCACCAATGGTGCAGGCGAGGCCCGCCCGCAGGGTTTCGCCGCCGCTGAGCGTGCCAACGGCTTGCAGTGCCGCATCGGCGCGGAACATGAAGCGGGCCAGAGCCGCGCGGCAGGTATTTTCGTCGGCAGCCGGGTTAAGAGCGCGGAAATTGTCTCGGATGCTGAGGGCAGGGTCGAGCAGGCTGACAGTCTGGTCGAGCAGGGCGAAGGCGACGTGGATGCGGGCGGCGCCGGATACGGGCGGCAGGTCACCGGTGAGCAGGCGCAGCAGGCTGGTCTTGCCCGAGCCATTGGGGCCGATGATGGCGAGGCGCTCGGGACCCGTAAGCTGCAGGGAAAAGTCGCGGATGACCGGATCGGTACTGTCGGGGCCGCCGCTGAGCGTATCGGCCTGCAGCACGCTGCGGCCCTGGGGCAAGTTGGTGGGCATGAGGGAAACCGTAAGGGGCGTGAGCACTTCCACCCCGGCGCGGGCGGCGCCGGCGGCCTCGGCGGCATCGCCGCGCAGCCGGTTGGCCAGTCGCGCGCTTTCGCCACTGGTGTTTTCGGCATTCTCCTTTCTGCCGCCGAGCAGGATTTTGGGCGTGCCGCCACGCGCGGCCTGGCGCTTGCCGGCGCCGTCCTTGCGCGCCTTCTTCTCGGCCACGGCCTGCAGCTTGCGGTCGATCTCGGCAACCTTGCGCTCCGAGGTGGCCAGGTCGTGCTCGGCCGCGGCCAGCTCCAGTGCCTTTCGTTCGGCGTAGAGATCCCAATTGCCGCCATAGGTGCGGGCGCCCAGGCTGGTCAGCTCGACGATGGCGTCCATTTCGCGCAGCAGAGCGCGATCATGGCTGACGACGATGGCGGCGCCCCGCCATGAACGGAGCAGGTCGGCCACCGCCTGGCGGCCATCGGCGTCGAGATTGTTGGTGGGCTCGTCGAGCAGGATGATGTCGGGCTGGGCAAGGATCAGCCGGGCCAGCGCCAGGCGGGTGCGCTGGCCGCCGCTGAGCGTATCGAGGCGTCGCTCGGGGGCGAGTTGGGGCAGGCCGACCTGCTGCAAAGCCGCCTCGATGCGGCCGGGCAGGGACCAGTCCGCCGCGCCGGCATCCTCGATAGTGCCCAGGCCCTGTTCGAGCCGGTCGAGCAAAGCCATGGCCTGGGAAACACCGAGATGGTCGGCGACGGCAGCATCGTGTTCCACTTGTACCGATTGCTCCAGCATGCCGAGCGTTCCGGCAAGGGTAACCGATCCGGCGGCAGGGGGGACAAGTCCGGCAATGAGGCGAAGCAGGGTGGATTTGCCCGTGCCATTGCGGCCGATCAGGCCGGTGCGGTGCGGACCGAAGGAGAGCTCGAGATCGGTGAAAAGCGGCTGGTTATCGGGCGTGGACCAGGAGAGCTGGTGCAGGGAAACGGAGGCGGGCATGGACGGATTCCAGATGAGCGATGCGGGTGAGGCAGTCGGTCATCGTGCAATCCATTGGGTACCGTCCGGTCAGTGCTGCGGGTGGCGGAAAGATAGGGGAGGTGGCGGAGATGTCAAGGTTGGGGGGGCTTGCCCAAACGCCCCCCACCCTTAATCCCTCCCCACGAGGGGGAGGGAGACGATGAACAATGGCATCGGATCTAGCGCCTCCCTCCCCTCGATGGGGAGGGACCGAGGGTGGGGTGGCGGGTTGGGCTGGATCTAGGCCAGGTACCTGGCCCTGAGATGGGCCTTGAAGATGTCCGCGTTGAGCGGCTGACCGGTCGCTTTGGTGATCAGTTCGGGGGTCGAACAGCGCGAGCCCTGGCTCCAGATATGCTCGCTGCGCCACTGGTTGACGCCGGTGAAATCGCCCTGGGCGACGTCGGCGCGCAGGCTGGGCTGGGCCTGTTCGAGGGTCGCCCATTGCTGTGCCGCGATCATGGCGCCCAGCGTATAGGAGGGGAAATAGCCGAAGGCGCCGCCGGGCCAGTGCACGTCCTGCATCGGGCCATCCTTGGGGTCGTTGATGGTCGAGATGCCAAGATATTCGGTCATCTTGGCGTCCCAGGCCTGGGGGATCTGGCTGGCTTCGAGCTTGCCGGTCACCAGGTCCTGCTCCAGTTCGTAGCGCAGGATGACGTGCAGCGGGTAGGTGACCTCGTCGGCATCGACGCGGATATAGCCGCGCTCGACGAAGTTGACCTCGTTGAGCACGTCGGCGACCTCCCAGCCGGGAATGGCATCGGGCCCCAGATGCTGATGCACCAAAGGCAGAGCGAACTGCCAGAATTCGGGGCTGCGGGCGAGCTGCATCTCGACGAAGAGACTCTGGCTCTCATGGATGCCCATGCCGCGCGCCTTGCCGAGCGGCCAGTGCGACCACTCCTTGGGCAGGCCCTGCTCATAGAGCGCGTGACCCGTCTCGTGCAGCACGCCCATCAGCGAAGAGAGGAATTCATCAGTGCGGTAGCGCGTGGTCATGCGCACATCGGTGGGCACGCCGCCACAGAAGGGGTGGTGCGAGACGGCGAGCGAGCCATGGGTGAAGTCGAAGCCCACGGCGCGCATGGCGGCAAGGCCCAGCTCGCGCTGCCTTTCGATCGGATAGGGGGCGTTGAGGCTCTTGCGCGGGCGGCGGGCGAGGCGCGCTTCCTGGGCGGCCAGGGCCTCGGGCACGAAGCCCTTGAGGAAGTTCTTGAGATCGGCGAACAGCGGATCGAGCTCGGCGGTGCGGTTGCCCGGATCGTACTGGTCCATCAGCGCGTCATAGGGTGCCAGGCCCGTCGCATCGGCGCGCAGTTGGGACTCCTCGCGCACCAGGGCGATGACGCCTTCGAGCGCGGGCAGGAAGCTGTCCCAGTCGCCCTTGGCGCGCAGTTCGCGCCAGAGCTGTTCGGAGCGCATGGTGGCCGCCGTCTTGCGCTCGACGAATTCGGTGGGCAGGCAGGTGGCGCTGACATATTGGCGCTTGAATTCGGCGATTGCCAGACGCTGGTCCTCGCTTTCGGGGCGGGCGGCCTCGATCCAGTCGGCGATTTGGGGGGCGGTGGCCTGGGCGTGATACATGCCGGCCAGGTTGGCCATGGCCTCGGCGCGCTTCTCGCCGCCGCCGACGGCCATATGGGTGGCCTCGTCGGCCCCCAGAATGGACAGCGCGTGCTCGAGGGATTCAAGCTTGCGGCCAAGGTCGTCGAGTTTTTGGAAGGACACGGGCAGACTCCGGAAAGTGGACCGCCGAGATGTTCCACAGGCACGGCCGAGGAGCAAGCGTGCCAAGGCGCCGCCTGAAGATGCGGTTGTCACATGGCAGCGAGCCCCGAGGCGGGTTTCGCCCCTGGTAAATTTAAAAAATGAGACGGAAACCGCCTCGGGGCGCCGGTTTTTGGAACTGTTCGGCGGCACGGGATCGCTCGTCCTCGCACGGCCGTCTCGGAACCTGTGGAAGAGGCAAAACCTCCACCCGGCCCACCCCACCACTGTTCGCCTGCAGGCCGCCGCGTGGGGTGATGGCATGAGTATAATCGCATCGGCGCTGCCGGGGATTACATCTTTACGGCGCTGTTCCTGCGCTGCTTTTTGCGAGGTAGCAGGCGGACAAAGGAAGAGGCGCAGCCCGGGGGGGCTGCGCCGGGTTTCTTGCTTGAGAGGGAAGAGGCGCAGCCGGGGGGCTGCGCCTCTGGGGAGGGCCGTTTCTGTTCTGGAAGTGGCCGGGTCGCGGCTTCCGCGCGACCGGGAGCCTGGCTGCACCATTGGGGGAATGTGCGGCCAGGAAGGGGAGGGGGAGCCTGCCTAGAAGGGCAGGATGGCGTCCATCACCTGCTGGCCATAGCGGGGCTGCTGCACGTCGGTGATCTGGCCGCGGCCGCCGTAAGCGATGCGGGCTTCGGCGATCTTGGAGGAGGGAATGGTATTGTTGGCCTGGATATCGGAGGGGCGGACAATGCCGGCCACGACCAGATCACGCACTTCGAAGTTCACCCGCACTTCCTGATGGCCCTCGATGACCAGGTTGCCGTTGGGCAGGACCTGGGTGACGATGGCGGCAACCGAGGTCTGCAGGCTTTCCGAGCGGTTGACCGAGCCCTTGCCGGTATTGGCCATGCCGGAATTGAAGTCGACAGCATCGGTGGTGTCGATGGTACCGGCCGAGGCGGTGTCGACGATGCCGCCCAGTATGCCGCCCATGCCGGCCGAATTGGTGGAGTTGCGGCTCGACTGGGTGGTGTTGGCGATCTTGGCGCTGTCATTGACGGTGACGATGACCGTGACGATGTCGCCGATGCGGTGGGCGCGCTCGTCCTTGAAGAAGCCCTTTGCCGAGGTGCGATAGAGCGAATTGGCCTGGTAGGTATCGGCAATGGCCTGCGGCATGGGCATGTTGATCGGCTGGTAGCCGGCGGTGGTGGTGGGATCGGTGATCGGGCTCAGGGCCGGGGCGTTGCCGACATTGGCCAGGCGATCCATGGTGCCGCAGCCGGCCAGAGCCAGGGTCAGCGTCAGGAGGGTTGCGAGCTTGCGAATGGTCATTTTGGGTTCTCCTGAGAGCTTTTAGAGGCCGGCCAGAGCGAGCGGTTCGGCGCTCACTTCAACGGCACCGGCGGCGATGGCAGTGGCGCTGATGACGCGCCGGGACATGAGGTTGAGCACCTGGAGCGGGGCTCCGAGCGCCGCGCCGGTGACGGCCTGGCCCTTGACGGTCAGCGTCATGGGGCCGCGGCGGAAGTAGATGGTGACGGCGTCGTTCTTGGCGATGGTCAGGGGCGTGCTGAGATCGGCAGGCTTGAGCATCATGCCTTCGCGGCTCTGGCGGCTGAGCGCCTTGCCGACAATATCTTCCAGCCGGGCGACGCCGCTGGCTTCGGCAAAGCGCAGCGGCACCGGCCGCATGACGATGTTGTCGGGGGTGAGGATGGTGCCGGCGGTGGTGTTGGTGGCCAGGTGCGGCGCGTCGATCATCAGCTCGATCGAGCCCGAGAGATCGAGCGGCTGGTCGAAGCCGGCAATGGCAAAGCGCGCGGTGAAGGTGCCGTTGGCTGGCGCATAGCGCAGACTGGTCAGGCTTGCGGGGGTGTCGACAGCTGCGGCGTTGAACGCGGTGAAGGCCGTGGCGAACTGGGTATTGGCGCTCATGCCGGCGGTGAGAATGCCGCGATTGGCGAGGTCGGCACGGATCAGTTCGGCCAGGTCGGTCTGGCCGATCATGGTGGCGGCGCGGCTGACGCGGATGCTGTCGAGACCGCGGCTTTCAAAGGCCTCGATGCCGATACGGGCGGCGGCGGCCTTGATGTCGCGCAGGGTGACATTGCCGGTCGTGCCCGGCTTGGGCGCCCGGAACAGGGCGTCTTCGGCGGCAAGGCCGGGCTCATCGAACATGTCGCCGACGGTGATGACGCCGGCGGTTACGGTGATGTCGCCCTTGAGCGCAGGGGCGGCCAAGGCGGTGGCGCTGAGCAGCAGCAAGGCGAGCGTGGCGAAAGCGGAGCGGATGATCATCTGGATAGCTCCCTTAACGCAGCTGGCTGGTGGCTTGCATCATCTCGTCAGCGCCGGAGATGACGCGGGCGTTCATCTCGTAGGCACGCTGGGCGGCGATGAGGTCGGCGATTTCGGTGACCGAGTTGACGTTGGACATTTCCAGGTAGCCCTGCATCAGATTGCCGGTGCCGTCGGCATTGGGCACGCCGATCTGGGCGGGGCCGCTGGCGGGGGTGTCCATGAAGAGGTTGTCGCCCAGCGATTCCAGGCCCGACTTGTTGACGAAGCGGGCGAGCTGGAGCTGGCCAAGCTGGACGGGCGTGCTGTCGGTGCCCACATAGGCCGAGATGATGCCGTCCTGGGAAATGGCGACCGAGGTGGCGTCGCCGGGAATGGTGATGCCCGGATCGATGGGGTAGCCGTTGGAGGTGACCAGTTCGCCGTCGGGCGAGCGCTCGAAGGAACCGTCGCGGGTATAGGCGGTGCGGCCGTCGGGCATCTGCACGCCGAAGAAGCCTTCGCCGCGAATGGCGACGTCGAGCTCGCCCTCGGTCATGTTGACACTGCCCTGGCTCATGATGCGCGGGGTGGAGACGGTGCGCACACCCGAGCCGATCTCGACGCCGGCTGGAATGACCGAGCCCGTTGCCGAGCTCTGCGAGCCGGCGCGGTTGATCTGCTGGTACAGCAGATCCTCGAATTCGGCACGGGCGCGCTTGTAGCCCGTGGTGCGCATGTTGGCGATATTGTTGGAGATGACTTCAACGTTGCGTTCCTGGGCGCTCATGCCGGTCGACGCGATATAGAGAGCTTTCATGGCCGGTCCTCAGGGTTAGGCGTTGGCGTCGCCAAGACGCTGGATGGCAGAACGGCGCAGTTCGTCCTGCTTGGTGGCCAGCGAGGCGGCCGATTCATAGGCGCGCTGCACGCGGATCATATCGGCCATCTGGGTGACGCCGGAGACGTTGGATTTCTCGATGAAGCCCTGCATGACGCCGGTCTCGGTGGCGGTCACCGGGGTGCCGCCGGCCCACAGATTGCTGCCGTCGCGGGTCAGGGCCTGGGGATTGTCGAACTCGACAAGGCGCAGGCTGCCCTTGGCGCCGGCGCTGGAGCTGACCGAGCCGTCCTTGCCGATCAGGATACCGGTTTCTTCCGGGCCGAACTGGATGGGGCCGCCCTGGCCGAGCACGGGATTGCCATTGGCGTCGACCAGCGTGCCACCGGCATCGAGCTGGAAGGCGCCGGATTTGGTCCAGCGCTCGCCGGCCGGCGTCTGCACGGCAAAGAAACCTTCGCCATTGAGCGCCACATCCAGCTCGCTGCCGGTCTGCACCATGGCGCCGCCCGAGAGATCATGAATGGTGGCCCAATCCTGCACATAGCTCAGCGGCTGATCGCCGGACTGGAAATCCTGGTCGCGGGCCACCGGCATGACGAATTCTTCAAACAGCAGGTCTTCGGCCTTGAAGCCGGCCGTGTTGATGTTGGCCATATTGTTGGCCACGACATCCATCTGCCGCTGCAGCGCGATTTGCCGGCTCAGGCCTATCAGTTGCGCATTTTCGATCATTGCTGATCCCCGGTGTTAACATCTCCGAGACCGGCCACTTCCCCAAGCGGATGGTCTCGCCGATTACCTTGCAGGAACCGTGCCATTCCGAAAATTTTAATAAAATCATACAGATAGACGTATCGATGGATGCGTCTTGCTGGGTCATGCTGGGCAAGGTCGGCAAAACTTACCCGGCAATATCTGCCGCACAGGGGTAATTTGTAACCATTCGTTAACCATGGGGCGCTTAGCTGGTCGAACAACCGGAATCGCCCGGAAAACCTTGAGTTGGCAGGTGCCCAATGGCCGCTGAAGCGGAAATCGAAGACGGCGCAGAGCCCAAAAAGGGGATCCCCAAGCTCTTCATCATCATTGGTGCGGTTGCCGTGGTGGTCCTGCTGGGCGGCGCGGCGGCGTTCTTCTTCCTGTCCTCGGGCACGGCGGAAGCCGAGCATGGCGCTGAAACCACCGATGCGCATGGCGGGGTCATCGAGGCTGCGCATACCTTCATCTTCAACCTGCCGCCGATGATCATCAACCTCAACAACGAGGCCGATGGCGAGGCCTTCATGAAGCTGACCGTGGCGCTTGAAGTGGCCAATGAAGAGATGATGCTGGAAATCCAGCCGCGCATGGCCAAGGTGATCGACGCGTTCCAGGTCTATCTGCGCGAGCTGCGCAAGTCTGACCTCGACGGTTCGGCCGGGGTGTACCGGCTCAAGGAAGAGCTGCTGCGTCGCGTCAACGTGGCCATCTATCCGTCGCGGGTCGAGTCCGTGCTGTTCAAGGAAATCCTGGTGCAGTAATGGCAGACCCCAGCGAACAGGACAAACTCAGCGACGATTGGGGGCTGGATGACACGGTCATCCCGCTCGACGTCGAGGTCGAGCAGTCCGACGAGGAAAAGGCCGCCGAAGCCACTGCCGAATGGGCAGCCATGCTCGAAGGCGATACCGGGGACGGCGAGGGCGGTCCCGACCGCGTGCTCAACCAGGACGAAATCGACAGCCTGCTCGGCTTTGACTCCAGCATCGGCAGCAATATCGAGCTGACGGGCGTACAGGCGCTGATCAATTCGGCGCTGGTGAGCTATGAACGCCTGCCGATGCTCGAAATCGTCTTTGACCGCCTGGTGCGGCTGGCGACGACGAGTCTGCGCAATTTCACCTCCGACAATGTGGAAGTGACGCTCGATTCCATTTCGTCGGTGCGGTTCGGCGATTATCTCAACTCGATCCCGCTGCCGGCCATCCTGTCGGTGATCCGGGCCGAGGAATGGGAAAATTACGGCCTGCTCACCGTCGATTCCAGCCTGATCTACTCGATGATCGACGTGCTGCTGGGCGGTCGCCGTATCGGCGGCAATATCCGCATCGAAGGCCGGCCCTATACGACCATCGAGCTGGCGCTCGCGCGGCGGATGATCGAGGTGATCCTCGACGACACGCATCGCGCCTTCGAGCCGGTGACCAATGTCAATTTCAAGCTCGAGCGCATGGAAACTAATCCGCGCTTTGCTGCGATCTCGCGGCCGGGCAATGCGGCCATCCTGATCGAGCTGCGCATCGAGATGGACGACCGCGGCGGCAAGATCGAAATCCTGCTGCCCTATGCCACCATCGAACCCATCCGCGAACAGCTGCTGCAGATGTTCATGGGTGAAAAATTCGGCCGCGATGCCACCTGGGAAGGCCATCTGGCCACCGAGATCTATTCGGCGGACGTGACGGTCGACGCCATCCTGCACGAGCAGGATGTGCCGCTGTCGAAGATGATGGCGATCCAGCCCGGCGACACCTTGATGTTCGAGCGTTCGCCCAATGATCCGGTCCGGCTGCGCTGCGGCGGGGTCGAACTGACCGAGGCCATCATGGGCCATATCGGCAATCTGGTCTCGGTGCGGGTTACCCGCCCGCTCAATCCGCCCAAGGTGACCATGGAAGCCTTTGAAGCAATAGACGAAAAATCGGAAGGACGATGATGTTCGGCTTGCCCCTTGGACTGTTCGTGGAAAGTGCAGTGGCCGTTCTGCTGGCGCTGACAATCGGTTACTGCATCGTGCTCAATCACCGGCTGAAGATGCTGCATGCCGACAAGGACGTGTTGCGGCAGATGGTGGCCGACCTGGTGGGGGCCACCAATCTGGCCAACCAGGCGATCAAGGAGCTCAAGCAGACGGCGGTTGAAGCCGATCTGTCACTGAATTCGCGGCTGGAAGAGGCTGAGCGGTTCGGCATCGAGCTGGCCAATCACGTCAATGCCGGCACGGTGCTGATGGAGCGCATCGCGCGCATCACCAGCGTGGCGCGCCACAGCCAGGCCATCGAGCCAATCGAGCAGCCGGTGCCCAACAAGGTGCAGTCCGCGCTCGAACAGCTGCAGTCCCGGGTGCGGACACGGGGAGCGGCAGCGTGACAACTATCCGCCTGCTGCCGGTCGTCGTGCTGGCCATTGGTGCCCTGCTGGTGTTCAAGACCATGGGGCTGGTCACCAATGGCAGCTATGTGCTGACCGGCGCGCGGCAGGCACAGGCATCGGGCGCCGCGGCGCCCGCGGCTGGCGCTGAAGGCGAAGACGCGCTGGCCTTGCCGCAAGAGCATACAATGGAAGACACCAGCCCGACGCTGGGCGATCAGGCGCCAACCATGAAACCGCAAAGTGCCGCGGCTGACCATGGCGCTGCGGCGCCTGCTGCGGGTGACCACAGTACACCCGAAGCGGCGGCGGGAGACCACGCGGAGACCGATCCCGCGGCAGTCGATGGCGCCGTCCCGGCGACCGACGCGGTTCCGGCAGTGGTCAGCGGCACCTATTGCCTGGATTCCGATGCCGCCATCGATGCCGAGGGCAATGTGCAGCTCAATCCGGCCAAGGCCGTCGAGGGCGCGGCGCATGGCGCGGAAGAACCGGCCGTGCCCCCGCGCAGCGGCGACCCGATGCCGGCCTTTGCCGCCTCCATGGCAGACTGCCTGCCGACCGGCGACGCCGTACCGCTGCTGATCGACGGGCAGGGCGGTTCGGAGCCGCTGCTGTCGACCGACACGGCCACCGATACCGAGCAATTGCTGCTGCAGCGGCTGTCGGCACGGCGCGACGAGCTCAAGAAATACGAAGACGACCTGACCCTGCGGTCTTCCATCGTCGATGCGGCCGAAAAGCGCATCGAAGAGCGTACCGCGACGCTGACGGCACTCGAGGCGCAGATATCGACGCTGGTGGATCAGCGCACGGAGATGGAGAGCGGCCAGTTCGCCGGGATCGTGGCGATGTACGAAACCATGAAGGCCAAGGATGCTGCGCTGATCTTCAACAATCTGGACATGGAAGTGCTGCTGCAAGTGGCCAAAACCATGAGCCCGCGCAAGATGGCGCCGATCCTGGCGGAGATGGATACGGCCCGCGCACAGGAGCTGACGGTCAAGATGGCGGCCCTGGCGGACCGTCCGGTATCGGAGATGGCGCCCGAAGATCTGGCCGCCTTGCCACAGATCGTGGGTCAGTAAGGCTTTGCCCTCAGGAGTAAGGCGCCGTTAAGCCCGGGCCGCTAGGGTGCGCAGCACGAATATCGTGTCATCCTGCGCGTCTTGCCGGCCCAGAACAGGGTACGGGACACGCGCCTTGCGTCGGGGCGGGCAGAAGCCGGTGAAGAGCGCTTTCCTTGCAGGTCTGGTGCGGGTCCGAAAGGTCTTGGCGCTTCTGGCCGCGCTGACGGTGCTGGGGCTTGCCGGGCCGGTCGCCAGCGCCGAGCAGGGTCAGCTGCTGGGTACCGAGGAAGACGGCTATGGCCGGCTGATCCTGAGCTTTCCGGGGCGCGATTCCCTACCCACCTATACGATGCGGATCGAAAATGGCGTGCTGTCGCTGGAATTCGACGAGCCGATCGCGGTAATCCTGCCCGATGTGGGCACCGTGATGCCGGACTATCTGTCGGTGGCCCGGGTCGATCCGGACGGTCGCGGCCTGCGCATCGGCCTGCGGTCCGCCTTCAGCTTCAACCGCATCGAGGCCGGCGAGAAGCTCTATATCGACTTGCTGCCGCTGGACTGGCAGGGGCAGCCGCCGCCGCTGCCGCAAGACGTGATTGCCGAGCTGGCCGAGCGCGCCAGGCTGGCGGCGATCAAGGCCGAGCAGGAGCGCAAGGCGGCGGGGGTGATCGAGCTCAACCCGCAGGCAAGCGTGCGCATCGGGCGCAATCCCACCTTCCTGCGCGTGCAGTTCGACTGGAACGTGCCCACCACCGGCGCCTTTGTCCAGGACGGCGATATGGGCATGATCGGCTTTGAATGGCCGGTCGGCATCGACCTGCGCGACCTGGCCATCGACCTGCCGCCCGAGCTGCTGACGGTGGAAAGTGCGGTCAACCCGGATGGCGCCACCGTGACGCTGCAGCTGGCCGAGGGGGTCAAGCCGCGGTTTTACGAGAATTCGCCGCGGCAATATATTCTCGACATCGATATCGCCGGGGACGGTCCGCCCAGCTTTGATGCAGCGACCCTCGCCGATGGCGTGGCCAAGCAGGATGCCGCGGCAGGGGAGCCGCCATCCACCGATCCGCTGGTGGGCATGCTGTTCCCCGAATCGGCCGGCAAGACGGTCACGCCCTTTGTCAGCGTGCTGGGCTCCACAGTGCGGGTGGTATTTCCGTTCGAGCAGGACACGCCGGCAGCGGTGTTCCGGCGCGGCAATACGGTGTGGATGCTGTTCGACACCGTGTCGGGAATTGCGCCGCCCACGCAGTCCGATGAGCTCGATGCCCTGGCCAGCGAATTTGCGGTGGTCGCCTCGGGCGACACGCAGGTGGTGCGGGTCGAGCTGTCGGAGGAAAGGCTGGCGACGCTGGGATCGGAAGGCATGGCCTGGGTGCTGTCGCTGGGCGACATCATGCTGACGCCGACCGAGCCGATCGAGCTCAGCCGCCGGCGCGACGTCGAAGGCAATTTCGAAGTTGTGGCCCAGATGGACCGGCCGGCACGGGTGCATGATTTCCGCGACCCCAATGTCGGGGATGTGCTCAAGGTCGTCACCTCCTATCCACCGGCGCGCGGCCTGTCGCGTTCGCTCGACTATGTGGATTTTTCAGCCCTGCGCAGTGTGCATGGTCTGGTCATCAAGCCCGAGAGCGAAGACTTGTTGGTCAGCGTCGAGAACGATCTGGCCGTGCTGAGCGTCCAGGGCGGGCTGACGGTATCGACCATCGACGGTCCCCGGTCGGTGGGCAATGGCATTACCGAAGCGATGCGCGGGGGCTTTGTCGATCTGGCGCGGCTGGAGCAGCCCGATTTCGGCCTGTTCGCCGAGCAGCAGCATGAAATGCAGTCCAAGGCCGCCAATGCCGAGGGGGAAGCGCGCGATCCTGCCCGCCTCGATCTGGCCCAGTATTACATTGCCAACCAGTTCCCGCAGGAAGCCATCGGCGTGCTCGAGGTGCTCGAGCAGGACCTCAAATCGACGGACCTGACCGGCAAGATGCGGCTGTCGCGGGCGATTGCCGACACCATGGCCAGCCGGCCGCTGGATGCCCTCAAGATCCTCAATACCGCCTCGATGGGCAAGGAAGTGGATGCGCTGGTCTGGCGCACCATCGCGCGCACCGAAAGCTATGACTACAAGGGCGCGAAGAGCGATGCGCTGGAGGGGCTGTCCGTCGTCGACAACTATCCCATCTGGGTGCGCAACCGGTTCTACTTCTCGGCGATCCGCTCGGCCATCGAGGCCGGTGATCCCGACATGGCCGAGCGCGTCCTGGGGCAGATCGACTTTCCGAGCCTTGATGCCGAGGACAGCAGCCTGTTCCATCTGCTGTCGGGGCGGATCGACGAGGCCAATGGGCGGGTCGCCGAGGCCATCGACACCTATGGCCAGGTGATTGCCGCCGATTTCAGGCCGACGCGGGCCGAGGCCATCTACCGGACGCTGCATCTGCTCGATGAAGCCGGCAAGCTCAACCTGGCCAAGGCTACCGAGACACTCTCGGCGGAATCGCTGCTGTGGCGCGGCAATCCGCTCGAGGCGGATATGCAGAAGCTGCTGGCGGAACTGTATTTCCGCAATGGCGACTACCGCCTGGGCTTTGAAACCGTCAAGCAGGCGGTGGCCAACTATCCCGAGAGCCCGCCGATCAATGCGCTGCGCGACGAGGCCCAGAGCATGTTCGGCGAGCTGTTCCTCAATGGCGTGGCCGATTCACTGGGGCCGGTGGATGCCCTTGGCCTCTATTACGACTTCCGCCAGCTGACCCCGCCGGGCGCGCGCGGCGACGAGATGATCCGCAACCTGGCGCGCCGGCTGGTGCGGGTGGATCTGCTGGCGCAAGCGGCCGAACTGCTCGATTATCAGCTCAACAACCGGCTGCGCGGCATTGCCAAGACGCAGATCGCGGCCGACCTGGCGGTGATCTACCTGGCGGACCGCAAGCCGCAGGATGCCATCAGGGTGCTCAATGCGACCCGCATGGAAGGCATGCCGGAATCGCTGGCGCGGCAGCGGCGCGTTCTGGAGGCGCGGGCGATGATCGATGGCGGGCGCGATCAGCTCGGCCTCGACCTGATTCGCGACCTGGATGGGCTGGACGTGACGCTGATGCGCATCGACGCGCATTGGAAGGCGAAGCGCTACAGCCAGGCGGCCGAGATGATCGAGGCGCTCTATGCCGGTCCGACGACCGATGCCGCGCTGAGCCAGCCGGCGCGGATGGGCGTGATCCGGGCGGCGGTGGGCTATGTGCTGGCCAATGACCGGATGGGCCTGGCACGGCTGCGTTCCAAGTTCGGCGAAGCCATGGTGACATCACCGGAATGGCCGATGTTCGACCTGGTGACGGGCAATGTCGAGGTGACGAGCCTCGAATTCAAGACGGTCGCGGCCCAGGTGTCGGGCGTTGAAGGCATCAATGCCTTCCTCGCCTCCTATCGCGATACTTATGGGCCCGATGGTGCGCTGGCGCCCATGGTGGCGTCAGACGCCACGACGGGTAGCGGGAACGTCTGATTGCGCCTCAGGTGCTGACGAAGCTGCGCACCAGCGAGCCGGCCACCAGGTACCAGCCGTCGACCAGCACGAAGAAAATTAGCTTGAACGGCAGCGAGATCACCACCGGGGGCAGCATCATCATGCCCATGCTCATCAGCACCGAGGCCACGACCATGTCGATGACTACGAAGGGCAGGAACAGCAGGAAACCGATCTCGAAGGCACGCCGCAGTTCGGAAATCATGAAGGCCGGGATCAGCAGCTGCAGCGGGATGGCTTCGGGCTCGTTGGGTGGCTCGGCCTCCGACAGGGCGAAGAACAGCGACAAATCCTGCTCGCGCACATTGGCGCGCATGAATTCATGCAGCGGCGCGCTGCCCTGCTCGAAGGCCTGGGTGATCTCGATGTCGCCAGCGAGCAGCGGGGCAATGCCCTGGTCATAGGTGGCCTGCAGCGTGGGCTGCATGACGAACAGCGTCAGGAAGAGGGCAAGCGACACCATCACCGAATTGGGCGGCGCGGTCTGCAGGCCGATGGCGGTGCGCAGCAGCGACAGGACCACGACGATACGGGTGAAGCTGGTCACCATCACCAGGATGGAGGGCGCCAGCGACAGCAGGGTGATCAGCCCGATGATCTGGACGGCGCGTTCGGTAATGGTGGTGTCGTCGCCGAAATCGATCGACAGATCCTGGCCAAGGGCCAGGCTTGGGGTCAGGGCCAGAACCAGCAGTACGGCCGGGCCGACATAGC
Source organism: Devosia beringensis (assembly GCF_014926585.1). NCBI lineage: Bacteria > Pseudomonadati > Pseudomonadota > Alphaproteobacteria > Hyphomicrobiales > Devosiaceae > Devosia > Devosia beringensis. The sequence continues at coordinate 3,171,667 of NZ_CP045422.1, forward strand.
GGGCAAGGGGGCGCTGCCGCCGCGGGGCGACGTCAGTTCCGCTGGGTCTCGCTGCTGCCGTCGCCAAGGTGCGTGCCCTCGATCTCTGCCTGTCCGACGTCCTCTTTAGCTGAGTCGGGGCCCGGCTGAGCGGTGGGGGAGGCGAATTCAGGGGAAACCGGCAAATCCGTGTCACTGACCGGGCGCAGGAGCCCGGTATGGCGCAGCGAGAGATGGGCACGCTTGCCGGTGGAACGACCCTGTTTCTGCAATTCCGCCAGCACGGTGCCGGGCGCGCCGGCCGGTTCGACGGCAACGGGGGCGGGCACCGGCGCCGGCGCGACCGCGACGGGGGTGGGGGGCTGTGGCGCGGCAGGCGCGGGCTGGCGCGGCGGCACCATGGGCACGGGCCGGCGCGTCGGCGGCACCGGCGCCTTGGCATCCACGGCAATGCCGGTTTCGATCACCAGGTCCTGCGGACCGCCGGTGAGAATGAGATGGTCGACATTGTCGCGGCGGATGATCAGCAATTGCCGCTTGGGATCGAGGGCCAGGCTTTCCACCACGGCAAGGCGCCGGTTGCGGCCGCGCGTCGCCCTGCCGGTGGCACCCTGCAGCAATTTGAGCAGCCAGAGCACCAGGACGATGCCGACAATGACCACGGCAAGGGCAAAGATGGCGTTGACGATTCCACCAAAGGGGGTGGTGATGATGTCCATGTCGGCTCCAAATCGCTGTCGCCGCGAATCCGGGCGGCATATCTTGCCTAGTTAGGCGGGTAAATGTGCAGATTGCGAGGCTTCTGCCGCGCAAAACCGCTTCGGTTAACACTTGATTAACCATAGGGCGGCAAGAATTGCCCATCGGACGAGCAGACTCGCGGGGAACGGCCAATGGGCCTGATGAACATGCCGGTCTTTACGGCGCTGACGGACAAGATGCGCTGGCACCAGACCCGTCAAGGCTTACTGGCAGAAAATGTCGCCAATGCGGAGACGCCCGGATTTCGCGGGCGTGATCTCAAGCAGTTCAACTTTGCCGAGACGTCCGGGGCGTTTTCGGTGGCCTCGGTGACGACGACGGCAACCCAGCCGATGCATTTTGCGGTCGGCGGGCAGGGCGACAGCGCCTTTGGCGCGCAGCAGATGGCCAATTTCGAGATCACGCCGGAAGGCAATGGTGTCTCGCTCGAAGACGAGATGATGAAGGTCACCACCAATATGATGGATTACCAGGCGGCCACGGGCCTCTACCAGAAATCGATCAAGATCCTGCGCACCGCCATGGGCAGGTCGTAAGACCGCCAGAAAGTTTGCGACCATGGACTTCTCTTCTTCCCTTCGGATTGCCGCTACAGGCCTGCATGCGCAGACCGCGCGCATGCGCGTGATCGCCGAAAACCTGGCCAATGCGGACTCCGCCGGCAAGGCGCCGGGCGATGAGCCCTATCGCCGTCGCATTCCGACCTTCGAGACGAGCTTTGACGCCGAAGTGGGCGGCAAGATCGTCGAAGTGGGCAAGCTTGCCTATGACATGAGCGACTTTTCCAGCCGCTACGAGCCCGGCCACCCGGCCGCGGACGCCGCCGGCTATGTGCAGTATCCCAACGTCAATACGCTCATCGAGACGATGGACATGCGCGAGGCCCAGCGCACCTACGAGGCCAATCTCAACGTCGTCACCGTTACGCGGCAGATGCTCGGGCGCACGCTCGACATCCTGCGCGGCTAATCGGCTAGGAAACCAGCATGGCCATCACCACACCGTTCAACGCCGCTGCCGCCGCCTATGGCAGTGCCAGCCGACTGATCCAGCAGGCAGCCAAGCCGGCTGCCGACCTGACCGCCTTGGCGCCCACAGCGGGCGGGCAGAACTTTGCCGACATGCTGGCCAGCCAGGTGCAGGGCGTGGTCGATACCGGCCGCACCAGCGATGCCATGGCCATGGACATGGTCAATGGCAAGGCCAATGTGGTCGACATGGTGACGGCGCTGAGCGAAAGCGAAATGGCCATCGAAAGCATGGTCACCGTTCGGGACCGTGTGATCTCGGCCTATGAAGAAATCATGCGGATGCCGATCTAGCCCTGCCGTCGGCGCCGCCCTGCAGGTATCCCTGCCTGGACTGAGCGGCGCCCTGAACGCCGCGTTCCACCATCGCCGAAGCGCTGCGTTAGGACTATCTTAACCCAGCGCGATTCGTGCGCAGCGAGACGATCATGACCGGCGCCGAAGTCCTCGACATTTCCAGTGACGGTATCTGGGTGCTGATTATCGTATCGGCACCGATGATGATCGTGGGCCTGGTGGTGGGCGTGATCATCGCGCTGTTCCAGGCGCTGACGCAGATCCAGGAACAGACCCTGGTCTTTGTGCCCAAGATCATCGCCATTTTCCTGACCATGCTGCTGACGCTGCCCTTTCTGGGCGCGACCATGAGCGGCTACATGAACCGCGTGATCGACATGATCATCGTGGGCGGTTGAGCCATGACGATCGGGCTCGACTGGCTGCCCAATACCGCCTTTGTCTACCTGCTGCTGTTCATGCGCATCGGGGCGATCCTGATGCTGATGCCGGCGCTGGGCGAGGACATGATCCCCATGCGCATGCGGCTGAGCTTTGCGCTGGCCTTCACGCTGGTGGTCTATCCGCTGCTGGCGCCCGACATGCCGGCCATGCCCGATGCCCTGATGGGGATCACGGCGCTGATCTTTCATGAACTGGCCATCGGCATCATGCTGGGGGCGATTGCGCGGATCACCGTAATGGCGACCAGCCTGGCTGGCGCCGTCATCGCCTTCCAGACCGGGTTGTCGAGCGCCATGGCCGCCGACCCCACCCAGGCGGGGGTGCAGGGCGCCGTGTTCGGCAGCTTTCTCGGCTTTCTGGGCATGGTGCTGATCTTTGCCACCGACCTGCACCACATGGCGCTGGCCGCGACCTTTGACAGCTACATCGCGTTTCCGCTCGATGCGCCGATCATGTTCGAGGATGCGGCGCAGCTGGCGCTGCGCACCGTGGCCAGTGCCTTTACCATCGGCATCCAGATGTCGGCGCCGTTCATTGTCTTCGGCCTGGTGTTCAACCTGGGCGCCGGCATCCTGGCGCGGCTGATGCCAGCCATGCAGGTCTATTTCGTGCTGATGCCGGCCAATATCATGGTCGGGCTGATCCTGTTCGCGCTGCTGCTGACCATGATGATGGGCTGGTACCTGACCGGGTTCGAGAACCATCTCGCGATGTGGAGGGGCTAGATGTCAGACGAAGCTCCCGAACAATCCTCCAAAACCGAAGACCCCTCGCAAAAAAAGCTCGAGGACGCCCATGCCAAGGGCGACGTCGCCAAGAGCCAGGAGGTGGTTACCTGGTTCATGTTGCTGGGCTCGGCGGCGATCTTTTCCATGATGGCGCCGGGGGCGGCCAAGGAACTGATGGCCTCGCTCGAGCTGGTGATGATGAATGCCGACCGCATTTCCCTCGAGGGGGATGGCTTTGGCGCCTTTCTCAACAACCTGGCGCTGGCGCTGCTGTTTCCGGTGATGATCCCGCTGGTGGTGCTGTCATGCTGCGCCATTGCCGCCAATCTGATGCAGCACCGGTTCCTGTTTTCGGGGGAGTCGCTGAAGCCGAAATTATCCAAGATTTCGCCGCTGGCCGGCGCCAAGCGGCTGTTTTCCAGCGAGTCGCTGGTCAACTTCGTCAAAGGGCTGCTCAAGATCGGCGTGGTGGGCACGGTGGTGGTGGCCACGGTCTGGCCCGAGCGCGACCGGCTCGAGACCATGGTGACTTCCGATCCGCTGATCATCCTGGCCGACTTTGTCGAGATGGGTACCAAGATCTTCCTCGCGACCCTGATGATCGTCACGCTGATCGCCTTTGCCGACTACCTCTATGTCCGCCAGAAATGGTGGAAGAAGCAGATGATGACGCTGCAGGAGACCAAGGACGAGTACAAGCAGATGGAGGGCGACCCGCATATCAAGGGCAAGCTGCGCCAGCTGCGGCAGGAAAAATCGCGCCGGCGCATGATGCAGGCCGTGCCCGACGCCACCGTGGTGATCACCAACCCGACCCACTTTGCCGTGGCACTGCAATATGACAAGGCCATGGGCGCCCCCAAATGCGTGGCCAAGGGCGCCGATGCGGTGGCGTTCCGCATCCGCGAAGTGGCCAAGCAGCACGATGTGCCGATCGTGGAAAACCCGCCGCTGGCGCGGGCGCTCTATGCCAGCATGGAGATCGACGACACCATTCCCAATGAGCACTTCAAGGCGGTGGCCGAGGTGATCGGCTTCGTCATGCGCCTCAAGAAGGGGGCGGGCTGGAAGTCGCGCTAAGCCGACCTCCAGCCGGCGATCCGCTCAGGCCGCCGTGGGGGCAGGGATGGGGAAGATCCGGTCATAGGCCAGGTTGAAGACGAAGGCATAGACCATGTAGAACAGGGCGAAGGCCACATCCATCAGCAGCGCCTGCCACAGGCTGATGCCCAGATACCAGGCGATCAGCGGCATCAGCGCGATGAGCAGGCCCAGCTCGAAGAGCACGGCGTGCAATACGCGCAGCAGCAGGGTCTTTTCCGTGTGGCCGCGCCAGCGCAGCATCAGACGGTCGAAGCCGTAGTTGTAGATGTAGTTCCATGCCATGGCCACGGTGGCGCTGAGGGCGCCGATAATGCCGATGTCGTGCAGGGGCATGGCAAAGGCAAGGGCGCCGAGCGGCGTGACCAAGGCCAGGCCAAGGATTTCAAACCAGATGGCGTGGCGAATGCGGTCGCGATTGGTGCGCATGAGAAGTGTCCCGAAACGATCGGGACGTCCCGAATGCAAATGCCAGAAGGGGGCGAGGTCGTCCTCGCGGCTCCAGATATCGTAGCTGGGGCGGAAAAGGCAAGGTCTGTGCCGTTGGCGACGCGCCGACGGGCAGGGGCTTGCGGCAGAAATGCCACCCGAGGGAAGCCGGGCCGGTGGCGCGATGGTCGTTTGCCCCATAGACTGGGGCCGCGAGCGCGCGGTGTTGAAAACGCCGCGCGGCCTCCCGCAGGGGGAGGGCATTTGCTAGACCTTGTACAGCGCCTGATTCGGCCCGACTGACTGGCTACGGAGCAGATTGAACCATGGCATTGACGCCCCTCGGCGAGGACTCCTATCCCGATCCGCTCATTGCCAATGGCCGCAATGGCGCCGGCCTGTGGCGGGTGGTGCTGCTGGGCGTGGTGCTGGTGGGCATTGCCGTGGGCTTTGCGCTGTTCGGCGACCAGGTCTCGCCCGACCTGATCATGACTTTTGTCGGCGTGCTGGCGGTGGTGGGCGTGTTCTGCCTGTTCGCGCTGGCCGCCGGGCTGTTCCGCTTTGCCAATGGCGAAGAACGGCGGACGATTTCCAATGCGGTGGTCGACAGCCTGCCCTTCGGCGCCGTGGTGGCCGATCGCGATGGCAAGATTGCCTATGTGAATGCCCATTACGGCAGCTTTGCCGGGGCCCTGACCAATGGGCTGCCGGTGGGCGTGCCGCGGCTGTTTGCCGGTCAGTCCGACGCCAGCGAGGCCATCTACCGGCTGTCGCGGGCCGCCAAGGACGGACGCGCCGCCATCGAGGATATCCGTATCATCGGCGGGCTGGGCGGTTCGCAGGCCAATGCCAACAAGGCCTTCTGGTATCGCGTCATGGTGCGGCCACTGCCGGAATCGGACGAGGCCAGCAAGCCCATAGTGATCTGGTCGGTGGAGGACATCACCCGCGACCGCGACAGCAATGAGAGCGCCTTCCGCGACCTGCAGCGGGCGATCGACTATCTCGACCATTCGCCGGCCGGCTTCTTCTCGGCCGATGCGCATGGCCGCATCCAGTACCTGAACTCGACGCTGACCGACTGGCTGGGCTATGACCTGGCCGAATTCAATTCGGGCCAACTGGGCATGTCCGACATCGTGCGCGGCGACGGCGCAACGCTGCTGATGCGCGGCCGTGGCGATGGCGAGATCCGTACCGAGATCATCGATATCGACCTGGTGCGCCGCAATGGCACCAGCCTGCCGGTGCGGCTGCTGCATCGTGCAGCGCGGCTGGCCGATGGCGAGCTGGGCGAGACGCGTACCCTGGTGCTCGACAAATCCAATGCGCCGGACAATGAAGAGGAACTGCGCGCGGCCGAGGTGCGGTTCTCGCGCTTTTTCAACGACACGCCCTTTGCCATTGCCACGCTCGACGCCGATGGGCGGATCATCCGCACCAATGCGCCGTTCGGGCGGATTTTCCACTGGGCGGGCGAGGAAAAGAGCATCGAGATGGAGCCGCTCAGCGCGCTCATCGGTGAGGGCAGCCGCGAGCGCTTCGGCAAGGCCGTCGGCGAGGCGCTGGCGCATCGCAGCGAGATCGAACCGGTGGACGCGCTGCTCAGCGTCGAGGGCGATCATGCCGTGCGGCTTTATCTGTCGGCCTCAGAAATGAGCGCCGGCTCGCCCGAGCAGATCAATGTCTATGCGCTGGACATGACCGACCAGCGCAAGCTGGAGGCCCAGTTTGCCCAGAGCCAGAAGATGCAAGCCGTGGGCCAGCTGGCCGGTGGGGTCGCACACGATTTCAACAACCTGCTCACCGCCATTATCGGCTTTTCCGACCTGCTGCTGCTCAAGCACAAGCCGGGCGACCCCTCGTTCAGCGAGCTGATGCAGATCAAGCAGAACGCCAATCGCGCCGCGGGCCTGACCCGGCAGCTGCTGGCCTTTTCGCGCCGGCAGACGCTGCGGCCGCAGGTGCTCGAACTGCCGCTGATCGTCGACGATCTGACGGTGCTGCTCAAGCGCATGATCGGCGAGAAGAACACGCTGACCGTGCAGCATGGCCGCAATATCTGGCCGGTGCGCGCCGATGTGGTGCAACTCGAACAGGTGATCATCAACCTGGTGGTCAATGCGCGCGACGCCATGGACAAGGGCGGCTCGATCACGCTGCGCACCGCCAATGTCGATCGCTCGGAAGCGGCGACGCTCAATTTCGAGGGCATGGTGCCGGCCGATTATGTGCTGATCGAGGTGCAGGATACCGGCACCGGCATGACGCCCGAAGTGATCGCCAAGATCTTCGAACCGTTCTTCACCACCAAGGAACTGGGGAAGGGCACGGGCCTGGGCCTGTCGACGGTCTATGGCATCGTCAAGCAGACCGAGGGTTTCATCTATCCCGTCTCGGTGGTGGGTGTGGGCACGACGTTCAAGATCTTCCTGCCGCGGCATGTACCGGACGAGAACGAAGTGGCGGCCAAGGTGGCAGCCGCGGCGGCGCCGGTGCGCGACCTGACCGGGCATGAGCGGATCCTGCTGGTCGAGGACGAGGAAAGCGTGCGCGCCTTCTCGGCCCAGGCGCTGCGTGCCACCGGCTATGAGGTGTTCGAGGCCGATGGCGGCGAAGAGGCCATGGAAGTGCTGGCCGATATCGACTTCAAGATCGACCTGATGATCTCGGACGTGGTGATGCCGGAAATGGACGGTCCGAGCCTGCTCAAGGAAGTGCGCAAGACCATGCCGCATCTCAAGGTGATCTTCGTGTCCGGCTATGCCGAGGAAAGCGTGCGTCGCGATATCGAGGACGACCAGAGCGTGGAATTCCTGCCCAAGCCCTATTCGCTCGACCAGATCAATTCCAAGGTCAAGCAGGTACTGCAGAAGCTCGGCAAGGACGAGGTGCATTGACCGAGCAGGGGCGGTTTGCCGGGCCGACTGAACTCAATGTGCTTGGTGAGGCGCTGCAGCCCTGTTCGCACGATCCGCTGACCGGGTTCTACCGCACCGGCTATTGCGCGGCGGGGCCCGACCATGCGGCGGTGCACCTGGTGTGCATCGAGGCCAGCGACGCCTTTCTGACCTATTCCAAGGCGGTGGGGAACGACCTGAGCACGCCGATGCCGCAATTCGGCTTTGCCGGGCTGGTGGCGGGCAACCGCTGGTGCCTGGTGGCCGGTCGCTGGATGCAGGCGCATGTTGCCGGCACGGCGCCGCGCGTCTATCTGCGCGCCACCAACAAGGAAGTGCTGGGCCTGGTGCCGATGGCGATCCTTCGGGCCTACGCGCTCGACCTGAACTGACCGACGACGCTCAGGCCAGGCCGCCGGGAATGGGCGTGCCGGGGGCCAAGAGGCCCTTGGCGGCCAGGCTGGTCCAGAGTTCGTGCGGGATGGTGATGTCCCACCAATCGAGAATGCCGTTAAGCTCGGCCGGGGAACGCGGCCCGGGCAGGACGTTGCAGACCACCGGATGGGTCAGCGGGAACTGCAGGGCGGCAGCCGGCAGCGGCACCCCAAAGCCCTGACACACTTCCTCGATTGCCCTGACGCGGGCGACCACGGCGTCAGGCGCCTTGGCATAGTTGAATTTATCGCCGCCCACCAGAATGCCCGAATTGAACGGGCCACCGACTACGACCGAGGCGCCGCGCTGGGCGCAGGTGGTCATGAACGGGGCGAGCGCGGTCTGTTCGAGCAGGGTATAGCGCCCGGCCAGGAGGAAGACGTCCCAATCGCCCAAGGCGAAGGCGTCCATCAGCACTTCCCATTCATTGACGCCAAGGCCAATGGCGCTGACGAGGCCGCTGTCGCGCAGTTCGCGCAGGGCGCGGTAGCCGCCGCCGGCCAGCTGCGCCCAATAGGCCGCGTTGGCCGTGCCATGGGTGGCGGTGCCGATGTCGTGGACATAGAGAATATTGACGCGGTTGAGGCCGAGGCGCTGCAGGCTGTCCTCGAAGGAGCGCATCACGCCGTCATAGGTGTAATCGTAGAGCTGGTCGAAGGGCAGGGGATCGACCCAGTTGCCCTTGTCCTGCATGGCGGGATCGACCGGTTTGAGCAGGCGGCCGACCTTGGTGGAGAGCACTGCCTCGGACCGCCGAGAGCGCAGCACGTCGCCCACCAGGTGTTCCGAGCGGCCCAGGCCATATTGCGGGGCGGTGTCGAGATAGGTGAGACCCTGGTCGAGCGCATGGCTGACCGTGGCGCGGGCCTGGTCGGCCGGCACGGCGGAGAAGATGCCGGCAAGGCTGGCGCCGCCGAGGCCCAGCGTGGTGATCTGCAGATCGGTCCGGCCGATCCGGCGCTTTTCAAAAGTTCGTGCCATGGTATTTCCCCCCGCCTCGCAAGGCGGAGGGAAACTGACATGTTAGTGTCGGGGCGGCAAGCGGGTAGCGGGCTAGTAGACATTGCCGATGATCAGGGGATGCTCATCCTGCTGGCGCAGCGGGTTGCGCAGGGCGGCGCCGAAGGGGGCGGCCTCAAGCTCGAAAATGTCATTCGGCTGCGTGGCAATGCCATCGGCAAAGCTCAGCGTGGCGGTGCCGAAGCAATGGACATGCACATCGCCGGGATTGCGGAACAGCTCATATTTGAAGTGGTGATATTCAAGATTGGCGATGGTGTGGCTCATATTGTCCTCGCCCGAGACGAAGGGCTTTTCCCACAGCACCTTGCCGTCGCGCCAGATGCGCGAGGTGCCCTCGACATGGGCGGGCAGGTCGCCCAGGCGCAGTTCGGGGCCGAAGGAACAGGCGCGCAGCTTGGAATGGGCCAGGTAGAGATAATTCATCCGCTCGGTGACGTGATCGGAGAATTCATTGGCCAGGACAAAGCCCAGGCGACGCGGCTGACCGTTCTGGTCGATGACATAGATGCCGGCGATTTCGGGCTCTTCGCCGGCGTCCAGGGCAAAGCCGGGGGAGGGGATGGGATGGCCGGGGCGGGCCACGGTATAGCCATTGCCCTTGTAGAACCATTCCGGCTGCACGCCATGGCCGCCATCGGTGGGCTTGCCGTGTTCAAGGCCCATCTGGAACATCTTCATCGAATCGGTGAGCTCGCCGGCCGGCTTGCTGCCGCTGGCCTTATGCATGGCGTCGCGGGTGGCGGCCGAGCCGAGATGGGTGAGGCCGGTGCCGGTGACGTAGAGATGAGCCGGATCGGGATGGTCGATGGGGGAAAGCATGCGCCCCTCGGCCAGGATGGCGGCGCGATCGACGGTGTCGCCCAGGCCGCGGGATGCGATCAGGGCGGCGAGGCCGCCATGGCTGGAGAGCGCGGCAATGGTCAGCTCATAGACACTGGCGGTGTCATTGACCGTCCGGGCTACCCCGTCCTGCACGGCAGCCACGGCGCGATGGCCATTGAGATCGAAGAACTGGATGAGATTCACGGCGCGGCTCCTGCGCAACAAGGCCCCTGGGGCACGATTGCGGGCATAAAACGCAACATGGCCCCGCGACGCAAGTGCAAAAATCATACTTATGATGCGCAGCTGGGCCGAGCGAGCGATTCTTCAGAGTCTATGGCCAAGAACTAACCGATGTTCTCATTTTGTCCATTGACGAGACGGGAACAATATGAGAACAAATAAAGCACATTGTATGCACCCCCAGCTCAGGCATCCGCGCGTTGCGCCGCCCTCCGGAGCGTGGAATAAGGAGAGAATTGATGGCTAACGCGTCGCTTCGTGTTGTTGAAGGTGGATCGATGGATAAGGACAAGGCACTTGCCGCGGCGCTCAGCCAGATCGAGCGCAATTTCGGCAAGGGGTCGATCATGCGCCTGGGCGAGGCGGCAGCGATCGAAGTCGAGTCGATCTCGACCGGCTCGCTCGGCCTCGACATTGCGCTGGGCATTGGCGGCCTGCCAAAGGGCCGTATCGTGGAGATTTTCGGGCCGGAAAGCTCGGGCAAGACCACATTGGCGCTGCATGTGATTGCCGAGGCCCAGAAGGCCGGCGGCATCTGCGCCTTTGTCGATGCCGAGCATGCGCTCGACCCGATCTATGCCCGCAAGCTGGGCGTCAATGTCGATGACCTGCTGATCTCGCAGCCCGATGCCGGCGAGCAGGCGCTGGAAATCACCGATACGCTGGTCCGCTCAGGCGCCATCGACGTGCTGGTGATCGATTCGGTGGCGGCGCTGACGCCGCGGGCCGAGCTCGAAGGCGAAATGGGCGATTCACTGCCGGGCCTGCAGGCCCGCCTGATGAGCCAGGCCATGCGCAAGCTGACCGGCTCGATCTCCAAGTCCAAGTGCCTGGTCATCTTCATCAACCAGATCCGTATGAAGATCGGTGTGATGTATGGCTCGCCCGAGACGACGACGGGCGGCAATGCGCTGAAATTCTACGCTTCGGTGCGCCTCGACATTCGCCGCATTGGCGCGCTCAAGGATCGCGAAGAGATCGTGGGCAACCAGACGCGAGTCAAGGTGGTCAAGAACAAGCTGGCGCCGCCGTTCCGCCAGGTCGAATTCGACATCATGTATGGCGAAGGCATTTCCAAGACCGGCGAGCTGCTCGATCTGGGCGTCAAGGCCGGCATCATCGAAAAGGCCGGCGCCTGGTTCTCCTGGGACAGCCAGCGGCTGGGCCAGGGGCGCGAGAATGCGCGGCAATATCTCAAGGACAATCCGGATGCCGCCCGGACAATCGAGCAGAGCGTGCGCGAAAGCTCGGGCTTGCTGGGCGAAGTGCTGCTGGTGGCCGGTGGCGACGACGCCGTGGGCAGCGACGAATAGGTTTCGTCCCAGGTCATTCTTCCCATGCAGGGTATTTTGAGGGGCATCGCACAAGCGATGCCCCTTTTTTGTCCGCGGGGTGCGGTGGTGATCCGGTCTGGCCGGCCGCCTGGGATGCGCGCGGCGGGCAGGGGGTACCGCATTGCTGCCGCAATGCTGGACATTTCGGCAGGCCACGCGATAGAAAGCCAGCCGACCTCTGCGGCGCGTCCGTGCCATTCTCCCGAATGAAAGTCCGTCCATGACCAGCGTTAACGACCTGCGTTCGAGTTTTTCCCAGTATTTTGTGCGCAATGGCCACGAGGCCGTGGCGTCGAGCCCGCTGGTGCCGCGCAACGATCCGACGCTGATGTTCACCAATGCGGGCATGGTGCAGTTCAAGAACACCTTTACCGGGGTGGAAAAGCGCCCTTATTCGCGCGCGGTCTCGGCGCAGAAATGCGTGCGCGCCGGCGGCAAGCACAACGATCTCGACAATGTGGGCTTTACCGCCCGCCACCACACCTTTTTCGAGATGCTGGGCAATTTCTCGTTCGGCGACTATTTCAAGGCAGAGGCGATCGAGCTGGCCTGGAACCTGCTCACCAAGGAGTGGGAACTGCCGCGCGACAAGCTGATGGTCACCATCTATCAGGATGATGACGAGGCCATGGCGCTGTGGAAGAAGATTGCCGGCCTCAGCGAAGACCGCATCGTGCGGCTCGGCGCCAAGTCCAACTTCTGGCAGATGGGCGATACCGGCCCGTGCGGTCCCTGCTCGGAAATCTTCTACGACCATGGCGACAAGGTCTGGGGCGGCCCGCCGGGCTCGGCCGAGGAAGATGGCGATCGCTGGATCGAGATCTGGAACCTGGTGTTCATGCAGTATGAGCAGCAGGCCAATGGTGACCGCTCCAGCCTGCCGCGCCCCTCGATCGATACCGGCATGGGTATCGAGCGCGTCGCTGCGGTGATGCAGGGCGTGCATGACAATTACGATATCGACCTGTTCAAGGCGCTGATCGGCGCGGCCGCTGCGGCGACTGGCGTCGACGTGCAGGGCGAGGGCAATCGCAGCCTGCGCGTCATCGCCGATCACCTGCGCTCGATGAGCTTTCTGATTGCCGAGGGCGTGCTGCCATCCAATGAAGGCCGCGGCTATGTGCTGCGCCGCATCATGCGCCGCGCCATGCGCCACGCCACGCTGCTGGGCGCCGAAGAGCCGGTGATCTACAAGCTGGTGCCCACCCTGGTGCGCGAGATGGGCCAGGCCTATCCCGAGCTGCAGAGCGGGGAGGCCATGATTGCCGAGACGGTCAAACTCGAGGAAGGGCGCTTCCTCAAGACGCTGGGCCGCGGGCTGCAGATCCTGGCCGACGAGACCAAGGAGATGGGCGAGGGGGCCGTGCTCAATGGCGCCTCGGCCTTCAAGCTCTACGACACCTATGGCTTCCCGCTCGACCTGACGCAGGACGCGTTGCGCCTGCGCGGCATCAGCGTCGACCAGCCCGGCTTTGACGCCGCCATGGCGGCGCAAAAGGCCGAAGCGCGCAAGAGCTGGTCGGGCGCTGGTGGCGCCGCCACCGACACGATCTGGTTCAGCCTGGCCGACCAGCACGGGCCGACCGAATTTTTGGGCTATGAGACCGAAAGCGCCGAGGCCGAGGTCAAGGCGCTGATCCGCGACGGCGCCGAGGTGTCAACCTTGGGCGTCGGCGAGACCGGCTTTGTCGTGGTCAACCAGACGCCGTTTTATGGCGAGAGCGGCGGCCAGGTTGGCGATCACGGCGTGCTCACCGGCGAGGGACTGGTCGCGATCGTCACCGATACGCAGAAATTCCACGGCGTCTTTGCCCACCAGGTCACTGTGAGCGAGGGTGCGCTCAAGGTCGGCCAGCCGATCACCCTGGTGGTCGATCATGCCCGCCGCTCGGCGATCCGCTCGAACCATTCGGCGACCCATCTGCTGCATGAGGCGCTGCGCCTGGTGCTGGGCGACCACGTCGCGCAAAAGGGCTCGATGGTCTCGCCCGACCGGCTGCGCTTCGATTTCGTGCATACCAAGCCGGTGACCCCGCAGGAAATGGCGGAGGTCGAAGACATTGCCAATGCCATCGTGCTGCAGAATACCCCGGTCGAGACGCGGCTGATGGGCGTGGACGAGGCCAAGGAATCGGGCGCCCGCGCCCTGTTCGGCGAGAAATATGGCGATGAGGTCCGCGTCGTGGCCATGGGCGAGCCGACCGGCAATAGCCTGGGCTGGTCAGTGGAACTGTGCGGCGGCACGCATGTGCGGCGCACCGGTGATATCGGCCTGGTCTCGATCGTGGCGGAAAGCGCCGTGGGCGCCGGGGTGCGCCGCATCGAGGCGCTGACCGGCACGGCGGCGCGGCATCGCGGCAATACCAATGTGGCCATTGTCGATGCGGCAGCCGGTCTGCTGCGCGCCGGCAGCCATGAAGTGCTCGATCGCATCGCGGCGCTGCAGGAGCAGCTCAAGCGCAGCGAAAAGGCCCTGAGCGACGCCAAGCAGAAGCTGGCCATGGGCGGCGGCACTGAACAGGTCGCCGGCCCGGAGATCATCAATGGCGTGGCCTTTGTTGGCCGCGTCGTCGAGGGGCTGCAGCCCAAGGATCTGCGCGGCCTCGTCGACCAGACCAAGAAGCAGGTCGGCTCGGCGGTGATTGCCATTGTCGGGGTGACCGAGGACGGCAAGGCGGGCCTGGCCGTTGGCGTGACGGAAGACTTGCTGGACAAGGCCTCGGCCGTCGACCTGGTGCGGGCCGGCTCGGCCGTGCTGGGCGGGCAGGGTGGTGGCGGACGGCCGGACATGGCCCAGGCCGGCGGCCCCGATGGCAGCAAGGCCGAGGAAGCCCTGGCCGCGATCCGCGCGCTGCTCTAGTCGAATTGACCCCATAGATAGAAAGGCTCCCGCCATGGCGGGGGCCTTTTGCTTTTGGGTGCGCGCCGAGGGCGGTGGGCGGCAGAAGGCAATACCCTCTTGCTGGTCCCGTCAAATCTGCTTAAATTGCCGATATGAGGTACGTACCTCAGAAATTGACCTGAACGGGAGATCAGGTCAGGACCAAGCCGGGGGAGGCGGGTATGGGCGATTTTGCGGCACGGCCGGAACATGTCATTGGCGACGAAGCAGCGTTGCGGGCGCTGTTTCCGGAAACCCACACGCTGGCGGCGCTGAAGAGCCAGCCGTTTCTGGATGCGCATGCCCAGGCCTTTATCCGGCGCTCGCCGTTCCTCTGCCTGGGGACGCAAAGTGCAACGGGCCGAGCCGATGTCAGCCCGCGCGGCGACCCGGTGGGATTTGTTCGCATCCTCGACGCACACACGCTGGCGATACCGGACCGGCCGGGCAATAATCGGCTCGACAGCCTCGTCAACATCATCGCCAATCCCAGCGTTGGCCTGCTTTTTCTCATTCCGGGCTTTGACGACACGCTGCGGGTGAACGGCCAAGCCAGCGTGGTGACCGATCCGGTTCTGCTCGAGAGCATGCGGGTCAATGACCGGTTGCCCCGGGTCGCTATCGTGGTCAGGGTCGAGGAGGCGTTTCTCCATTGCGCCAAGGCCTTCCGGCGCGCGCATCTGTGGGACCCGAGCCACTTCCAGGACCGCGCAGAGATGGCATCGCTGATGCAGATCCTGCTCGACCAGACGACCGGTGCGCCCGACGACGCGGCGGCAATGCGCAAACTGGATGAGGATCTCGAGGCCGACTACAAGACCTCGATGTATTAGTGGGGTCCAGCCGCCTATAGGCCGGTGCGGAAGAAGAACAGGCGCGGCTTCCAGCGCATCGGCCGGCGGTCGCTCAGCACGTTGAGCAGGCCGCTGGTGACGACGATCAGCATGCCGACAATGGCGATCCAGTCGGGATATTCGCCAAAGAACAGCGCGCCGAACAGGATGGCCCAGATCAGCTGGCTATACTGCACGGGGGCGACGAGGTTGGCCGGGGTGGTCTTGGTGGCCGCGATCAGCAGTAGGCCGCCAAGGCCGCCCAGCAGGCCGATGCCCAGGAAAATGGCCAGTTGCAGCAGATTGGGCATGACGAAGCCGGGCAGCATCAGCAGGCCGTTGACTAGGGCCGAATAGAGCACCTGCAGGCCGACCAGGCTGACGCGCCGCTCGGTGGGCGCGACATGGCGCAGGATCACAGTGGTGATGGCGCCCAGGCAGGCGCCGACCATGATGACGAAATGGCCGGTCTCCAGCGCGCGCAGGCCCGGGCGGATGACGATGACTACGCCGACAAAGCACAGCAACAGCAGCAGCCAGCGCTGTGGCGTGACGTTTTCCTTGAGCAGCAGTACCGAGAGCAGCGTCACGAAGATCGGCGTGGCAAAGCCGATGGCATAGACGTCGGCAAAGGCAATGTGGGTGAAGGCATACATGACGCAGGCGGTGCCGGCGATGGCCGTGGTGCAGCGCAGGTGCACTAGAAAGGGGTGGCGCAGGCGGTAGAGGTCGCGCCAGCGCTCGTTGCGATTGGTCAGCAGCAGCGGCAGGATGGAAAAGCTGGTGGTGAAGAAGGCGATCTCGAAGACCGACATGCCCGGCCCGATATGCTTGATCAGGGCATCAGCCGTGGAAAAGCTGGCATAGCCGAGAAAGGCCAGGATGACGCCGGTCGGCATTGATCAGTCCGGGAAAGAGGGGGAGTCGCGCAATGAAAGTACCATACAAGCAGGCACGGCAGGCGTCGAGGGCCACTGCCTAAATTTCAGGCCCCTGCACCTCGGTGATGTTGGAGGGTGGGCCCGGGCGAGTGGCGCGATATTCGGCAAAGCGGCCAGCAATGCGGGTGCGGGCGCCGTCGAGGAAGACGTTGACCAGGCCCGACAGCACCACCACGCCCAGGCCGATATAAGCCAGCAGATCTGGGTATTCGGCAAAGAAGAAGGCGCCCAGACCAATGGCCCAGACGATCTGCACATATTGGATCGGCGCCACCTGGCTGGCGGGGGCATTGCGGGTGGCGGCGATGAGCAGGATATGGCCCATGCCCACCAGGCTGCCGCTGGCGGCCAGGAGGCCGAACTGCTGGGCGGTCGGCCAGACAAAGCCGGGCAGCATCAGCACGGCATTGGCCACGATGAGATGGAGCGCGGGCAGGGCGATCAGGCTCACGCGCTGTTCGGTGGGGGCGATGACGCGCAGCACCGTGGTGGTGGTGGCACCGAAAAAGGCGCAGCATACGGCGGCCAGGTGGCCCAGCTTCAGCTCGCGGAAGCCGGGTTGCACCACCATCATGACGCCGAGAAAGCCCAGTGTCAGCATGGCCCAGCGCAGCCTGTCGACGCGTTCCTTGAGGATCAGCACCGACATGACGGTGATGAAGAGCGGCATCAGGAAGACCAGAGAATAGGTCTCGGCGAAGGGAATGGTGACGAAGGCATAGGTGACCAGGGTCGAGGAGGCGAGGCCGCTGAACGAGCGCAGATGCACCAGGCGCGCATCCCTGAGCTTGAAGCTGTCGCGCCAGCGCTCGCTGCGTGGCTTGGCGAAGGCGGCCGGGATCAGGCTGAAGACGGCGATGAAGAAGCCGATCTCGAAGACCGACAGGTTCTGTCCGAAGCCCTTGATGATCGCGTCGCCGCAGGAATAGACCGAATAGGCGACGACCGCATAAATCACGCCGACCGGCATGGCAGGATCCGAACATAAAAGGGAGTGGCAATAGCGGCACGCTAGCGGGCGGCGGCGATGCCAGCAAGGCCGAAACGTGGGGATCGGTACGCCTGGCAGGCTGCGACTGAAATGACGAGGGGCCGCCCGGTGGCATGCCGGACGGCCCCTGTGAGTGCCAGAATGGGCTGAGGCTAGAACGAGGCCTTGATTCCGCCGCTGACGGCATAGACATAGCCGGTATCCCAGCGTTCGCCGCGGGCATTGGAGCCGGCGCCCAGCAGGCTGGCCGAGACGCCGCCGGTGAGCTGGACATTGGGGGAGAGGTTGTAGCTGCCGCCCAGGGCGACGCCATAGCGATCTGTCTGCGTGCCGGCGGTCAGTACGTCGTTGGTGCCGGGTGTCGAGGTGCCGCGATCCCAGCTCAGGGTGCCGACGACGCTGAGCTGCTCGTTGACGGCGTGGCCCACGCCCGCAGTGACGGTCCAGCCGTCGCGATAGTCGAAGGCCGAGACCAGCGGCCCGCCAATGGTATTGACGGTGAGGCGCTGCAAGGTGGACCAGTCCATCCATTTCACCGAACCCAATGCCAGCCAGCCGGGGGCTATGCCGGTCTGGCCGCGGACTTCAAAGGACTGCGGCGTGGTGACGTCGGCCGAGGCCGCGCCGCCATAGGCGGTGCCGTTGAGGGTATAGTGCACCGGTGCATTATAGATGGCGCTGACCCGCAGGGCGTATTCGGGGATTTCATAGGCCAGGCCGGCGCGCCAGCCGGTGGACCAGCCATTGATCGAAATGGGCGTGCTCGTGGTCAGGGTCAGCGGCGCTGCGGCCTGGTAGTCGAGATTCTGTGCCGAAACGCCAGCGATGACGCTGATGACGCCGGGACCGACCTGGGCGCCGACGGCGCAGGTGAGGCCGGTATCGGTGGAGCGGATGGATTCGCTGACCGCCTGGGTGGTCGAAGCGGCATAGGCATTGGTGCGCGATGTGTCCGAGCCGAAGGGGTTCTGCACGGTCACGAGGCAAGAGGCCATGTCGAAGATGTCGGCCTTGAAGCCGGTGTTGTAGTGGACGCGGCCGGGCGTCGTGGACACCGTGCCGGCGAAGCCGGGACGCGTCACGTTCTTGTCGATATGGACATAGGTGGCGCTGGCCTTGGCCGAATAGGGCGCCGGATCAAACAGCTGATCCCAGTCATAGCCATTGGCCTCAAGCCCGCCGGCATGGGCCCCGGCCACCAGCGGCAGGGTTGCGGCCAATCCGGCCACGGCGGCGATCAGACGTCGCTTGGTATTCATGTGGTTCCTCCTCAGTCACCGATGCGGTCAGTGCGGCGCGGACGCGACGCGCCAGCCCGGTCTTGCCCGCAGGACGATTGACCTTTGCGGCAATCACTCCTCCTTCCCGTGGGCAAGTTGACCATTACGTCAATTAGGGAGGCTCAGGCTGGCGCCGTCAACACACGATGCCCGTTCTGAGGGTCGCCGGGCGGTGGTTTGTCACAACAATGTCACAATGTGGCCACTTGGCGGCCCGGTGAGGGCCGCCAGTTCTGCTGACGCAGGGCTGTGAGGGCGGAGGGTTCAGTCGTCGAGGTCGATGCTGCCGCCGCTCGATTCGTCGATATCGCGCGTGCCCGGATGGCCCGAGACATCGATATCGCCGCCACTGGAGGCCCTGGCCCGAATGCTGGCTGTAGCATGGACCGAAATTCCCGCGCCGCTCGAGGCGGCAGCGGTGACCGTGCTGGCCCTGAGGTCGTCGGCATCGATATCGGCGCCGCTGGAGGCGTCCGCCGTCAGGGTCTCTGTGGTGCCGGCAATCTCGACATCGGCGCCACTGGAAGCCTTGATCGTCACGCTGCCCAAGGCGGCGTTCTCGGCCCGGATATCGGCGCCACTGGAAGCGTCCAGGGCCAGCCGGTCGGCGCGGATGGCCATGAGGTCGACATCAGCGCCCGAGCTGGCCGAGACGCCAGCCAAAGCGGGCAGGGTGATGTCCACGGTCACGGCATTGCCGCTGCTGAGCAGCATGCCGACCAGGCCACCGCTGATGATGAAGTCGATAAAGCTCTGATCGATGCGCGCCTGCAGCACGCCGTCGACGACCTTGAGGTCAAGATTATCGAGCGCATCCTGGCTACGCGATTGCGCGGTGACCTTGAAGGCTTCGCCCAGCATCACCCTGGCGTCGAGGCCGGTGGCGATGTCGAGACGATCGAAACCGGCAAGGTCGAAATCGCGGCTTTGCGCGAAGCTTGTCGTGCTCATCAGCAGACCCGCCGTGGTTGCCAAAATGGTCGCTGCCGTCAGTTTACGCATGTGTGTCCCCGCTGTCAGATTGTCCCGACGTCCGGGATATGGGCGGGCGGCACCGTGCCGGAAAGGCCGAAACGGCGTAAAATTTTGGATCATTGGGCTTGATCGGTACAGGCCCGTACCAGGGGGCACAAAAAAGCCGGGCCCCAAGGGACCCGGCTTTCAATTCGGTTCGGCGCGACAGCTTAGGCCGACATGGCCTTCTGCAGATTCTGGTCGATGGCGTCGAGGAAGCCCAGGGTCGAAAGCCAAGGCTGGTCGGGACCGACGAGCAGGCTCAGATCCTTGGTCATCTTGCCTTCTTCGATGGTGTCGACGGTGACCTTTTCCAGCGTCAAAGCGAACTTGGCCAGCGCCTCGTTGTCGTCGAGCTTGGCGCGGTGGGCGAGGCCACGCGTCCAGGCAAAGATCGAGGCGGTGGAGTTGGTCGAGGTTTCCTTGCCGGCCTGATGCTGGCGGTAGTGACGGGTCACCGTGCCATGGGCGGCTTCGGCTTCCACCGTGCGGCCATCGGGGGTGGCCAGGACCGAGGTCATCAGGCCGAGCGAGCCAAAACCCTGGGCGACGATGTCGGACTGCACGTCGCCATCATAGTTCTTGCAGGCCCAGACATAGCCACCGCTCCACTTGAGGGCGGAGGCGACCATGTCGTCGATCAGGCGGTGCTCGTACCAGATCTTCTTGGCTTCGTACTTTTCCTTGAACTCGGCCTCGTAGATCTCCTGGAAGATATCCTTGAAGCGGCCGTCATAGGCCTTGAGGATGGTGTTCTTGGTCGAGAGGTAGCAGGGGACGCCGCGGTCGAGCGCGTAGTTCAGGCTGGCATAGGCAAAGTCGCGAATCGAATCGTCGAGGTTGTACATGGCCATGGCGACGCCGGCGCCGGGGGCCTGATAGACCTCGTGCTCGATGACCTTGCCATCTTCGCCGGTGAACTTGATGGTCAGGGTGCCCTTGCCGGGGAACAGGAAGTCGGTGGCCTTGTACTGGTCACCAAAGGCATGGCGGCCGACGATGATGGGCTGGGTCCAGCCGGGCACCAGGCGCGGCACGTTCTTGCAGATGATGGGCTCGCGGAAGATCACGCCGCCCAGGATGTTGCGGATGGTGCCATTGGGCGACTTCCACATCTTCTTGAGCTTGAACTCTTCGACGCGCTGCTCATCGGGGGTAATGGTGGCGCACTTGATGCCCACGCCATGCTTCTGGATGGCATGGGCAGCGTCTATGGTGATCTGATCGTTGGTGGCGTCGCGGCTTTCGACGCTGAGATCGTAATATTCAATGGGCAGATCGAGATAGGGATGGATGAGTTTGTCCTTGATCGCCTGCCAGATGATCCGGGTCATCTCATCGCCGTCGAGATCGACGACCGGGTTGGCGACTTTGATTTTGCTCATCGGAAATATCTCCCTGAAATCCGTACCTTGACCCGCGGGCCGTGTTCCCCGCCCCTATAGCATTGGGTTTGGCACGGCGCAAAGGTGGCATGGGCAAGGGGCCATGCCAGTTGACACCGTGCATATGCACGCCTACCTGTCGGGCATGAATAGCGAGTTTGATTTGTGTGTCGTGCTCAATGCGCGTATGGCGGCGCGGGCCGTCACGCGACTGGCGGACCGCAATCTGCGGCCCTATGGGATCACCGCGGCGCAGTTCAGTATCCTGACCTCGCTGCTCGATCACCCGGGGCGCTCGGTCACCCAATTGGCCAGCGCCATCGCCATGGACCGCAGTACGCTGTCGCGCAACCTGACGCTGCTGGAGCGGCGGGGCCTGGTGACGACAGCGCCTGCAGAACGCGGCAATGGCCGGGTGAGCGCGCTGAGCGCGGCGGGGAACAAGGTGCTGGCGGCGGCTATTCCGCAATGGCGGGCCCAGCAGGCCACGCTACGGGGCGCGCTCGACGACCCGGAATTTACGACCGTGATTGCCTCCCTGCGGCAGTTGGCACGGCTTTGAGACGATCCCGGCCTGCCGGGACACAGATTTGAATTGAACAGGAGCAAGTGCATGCTGAAGCCAGATCCAAGCGATCCCATCGTTGTCACCGGCATGGGCGTTGTCAGCCCCCTGGGCGTGGGCGTGCCGGTCATGTGGGGCCGGCTGATCGCGGGCCGCAGCGGCGTGGTGCAGAACGATCGCTTCGACACTGAGGGCTTTGGCGCCAGCATTGCCGGGCTGGTGCCGGCCAAGGCCAATGACCCCGAGGGTTTTGATCCGGTCGATTTCATCGATGGCAAGGACATCAAGAAGATGGACCTGTTCATCCAGTATGGCATTGCCGCGGCGGCCGAGGCGCTGAACCAGGCCAACTGGCACCCGACCGAACTGGCCGACCAGATGGCCACAGCCACCATTATCGGCTCGGGCGTGGGCGGTTCGCCGGTCATGGGCCGGGCGGTGGAGACCATTCAGACCAAGGGCGCGCGGCGTCTGTCGCCCTTCACCATCCCCTCGTTCCTGGCCAATCTGGCGGCCGGCTGGCTGTCCATCCTGCACAGTTTCCGCGGTCCCATCGGCACGCCCGTCACGGCCTGCGCCGCCTCGGCCCAGGCCATTGGCGACGGCATGCGGCTGATCATGACTGGCGAAGCCGAAGTCGCCGTGGTCGGCGGGGCCGAAGGCTCGGTCGATCCGATCTCAGTGGGTGGCTTTGCCGCCTCGCGGGCGCTGGCCACCTCGTTCAACGACCGGCCGCAGGAGGCCTCGCGCCCCTTCGACAAAGGTCATGATGGGTTTGTTTTGGCCGAAGGCGCTGCCGTGCTGGTGATCGAAAAGCTCAGCCATGCCAAGGCACGCGGCGCGACGCCACTGGCGATCCTGGCCGGCTACGGCACCTCGGCCGATGCCTATCACCTGACCTCGGGCTCGCCCGATGGCGCCGGCGCCCAGGTGGCGATGCGCAATGCGCTTGAAATGGCCGGCATCGACCAGTCGCAGATTGGCTATGTCAACGCCCACGCCACCTCGACCGCCGTTGGCGATGCGGCCGAAATCGCCGGCCTGTCGGCCGTCTTTACCGGCCGCGGCAAGGATCTGGCCGTGTCATCGACCAAGTCGGCCACGGGGCACATGCTGGGCGCTGCAGGGGCGTTCGAGGCCGTGGTATCGGTCATGGCGCTGCGCGAAGGCGTGCTGCCGCCCACCATCAACCTCAATGATCCAGAAGAACTGGCCGACAAGTTCGACCTGGTGCCCAATGTGGCCAAGGAAAAGCGCGTCGACTATGCACTGTCGAACTCGTTCGGTTTCGGCGGCGTCAATGCGGCGCTGGTGTTCGGCCGGATCTGACCCGCTCGCCCTATTTGGGCGGCAGGGTTTTGACAAAGGCGCGGGCGATCTCGACCCATTGAGCCAGACGATCATCGTCCTCAATGGCGTCGCCCGCGACCAAAACGAAGCCCGACATGGTGCGGCCGGTGAAATCCATCGGCTCGGCGCCGGGCAAAGCCAGCGTTGCGGCATAAGCCTGCTTGCCGCAGCGCACCAGCAGGCCGCCATCCTTCATCGGCCCCACCAGCATATTGCCATGCCACATGAAGGCAGTGCCGCCGAACATGCGGCGCTCGCTGATATGGGGGTCGTGGGCCAGCAGCAGGCGAATGCGGTCGGCCAGTTCCTGAGACGCCATGCTCATGGGCGGACAGCCTCGCGATAGGTGGCGTGCCGGGGCAGGTGGTCAGCCACCAGATCCCATGCCTGCTGGCTGCGGGCAAAGATCAGCTGACCGGGCGCAAACCAGGCATTCTGGCCGGCAAAGAAGCCGACCGGGATCATGCGGATATCGGGCGCGCGCGAGGACTGACCAAAGAGCGGCGTGCCACAGTCCGGGCAGAAGTTGCGGGTGAAGATCGCCCCCGAATCGGCTGGGCGGGCAAAGGATTTTGCCGTTCCGGTCAGCGTGAGGGCTGTTGCCGGCACCAGGGCGACGCTGGCATGGCCGGAGCCGGTGGCGCGCTGGCAGTCGAGGCACGCGCATAGCAGCATCGACACCACCGGGCCCTGCACGGCCATGCCGACGGCGCCACAGGCGCAGGCGGCGGTCACATCGATGCTGGGGCGTGGGGTGCTCATGCATGGAAGCTGCCACGGGGCGCCGCGCCGGGCAAGCGCAAGGGTTCTTGCCTTTGGCGGCCACAGTGGCAAGAGTGCGGGCGCCCAGAAGAGGACGGCATGGCGCTTTTTCCCAATCTACCCATCGTCACCGAGCGGCTGCGGCTGCGTCCCTTCACCCGGGGCGACGTGGACGGGGTATTCGCCTATCGGCGACGCGAGGATGTGGCGCGCTATCTGTTCGACGTGCCACTCAGCCGGGACGACTGCGCCGAGGCTATCCAGCAGCGCATCGGCGAGGTGGCGCTGCAGGCCGAGGGCGACAAGATCGTGCTCGGTGTCGAACTGGCCGACAGCAGCACGCTGATCGGCGAGGTGTCGCTGATCTGGCGCAGCATGGATGCCCGGCAGGGGGAAGTCGGCTGGATCTTTGATCCGGCCTATCACGGCCATGGCTATGCCACCGAGGCTGCCAATGCGCTGCTCGACCTCGGCTTCGGGCCTGGCGACATGCATCGGGTGTCGGCGCGCTGTGATGTGCGCAATGCGGCGTCGTGGCGGCTGATGGCGCGGCTGGGCATGCGGCGGGAGGCGCATTTTCGCGAGCACGCCTTGTTCAAGAGCGAGTGGGACGAGGAGTTCATCTACGCCATGCTGTGGCAGGAGTGGCACGCCCTGCGGCAGGGCAATGGCGCGGCCTAGGGGGCTGCCGGGCCGGGGTCGCGATTGGGCAAGTTATTCGTGCCGAACAAGGAACCGGGCGAATGGCGCCGACGTTATTGGGCTCATAGGGCGGGTATTGCGCCCGTCGTGCGGGGAGCGCAGCGCCATGTCAAAATCGTCTCGTTCATTGCCCATCGAAACCGACCGCCTGGTCCTGCGCTGCTTTGAGCGGCGCGATCTCGAGGCGCTCAGCGATTATCACGTGCTGCCCGCGGTGCAGCGCTATGCCTTTACCCGGACGCGCGATCGCGACCAGGTGGCCGAAGCGCTCAAGGTGATGGCCGGTCATGTCAGCCTGCAGCGCGCCGGCGATACGCTGACCCTGGCGATGATCCGCAAGAGCGACCAGCAGCTGCTCGGCCATGTCTCGCTGCACTGGACCGATTCCACCGCAAGCCAGGGCGAGGTGCGCTTCATCATCAATCCGGTGCATGCCGGCTTCGGCTTTGCCCGCGAAGCGCTGTCGGCGCTGTTCGACCTGGCCTTCGGGCACTTCCACATTCATCGCCTGATGGTGCGGTCGGACGGGCGCAACCATCACTCGATCAAGCTGATGCAGGGCCTGGGCATGCGTCTGGAAGCCCATTATCGCGAGCATGCCCTGTTCCAGGGCGAGTGGGACGAAGAGCTGCATTTTGCCATTCTCGACCGGGAGTGGCAGCAGTCGAGCAAGGTGCGGGAACTGCCGCCGCGCCATCGCGTCGCCTGATTTGCCTCTGAACGGCAAAACACGCTATGTGCGCCCCATCTGAGGGTGGGGCACCATGGCCGGAACGGATTCTTCCATCGCAATCGAGCTGCTGCCAACGCCAGCGGTGATCCTGTGTGAACCCCAATTGGGGGAGAACATCGGCACCGCAGCGCGCGCCATGGCCAATTTCGGGCTGTGGGACCTGCGCCTGGTGCGGCCGCGCGATGGCTGGCCCAATGAAAAGGCCATCGCCACCGCCTCGCGCGCCGACCATGTCATCGAGCAGGTGCGGGTATTCGAAACGCTCGAGGAAGCCATTGCCGACTTGACGCTGGTCTATGCCACCACGGCGCGGCTGCGCGGCATGCAGAAGGACGTCATTGGCCCCGACGAAGCGGCCACGCGGCTGGTGGCCCATATCGGCGGCGGGCAGAAGGCCGGACTGCTGTTCGGCCGGGAAAAGTGGGGCCTGCTCAACGAGGAGGTGGCGCTGGCCGACATGATCGTCACCCTGCCGGTGGAGCCGGCCTTTGCCTCGCTCAACATCGCCCAGGCCGTGCTGATCCTGGCCTATGAGTGGCGGCGACAGTCGGGCCAGGCGGCCAGCCTGCCCTTTGGGAGTCTCTTGCACGAGGTGGCGCCGCGCAGCGAGTTGGTGGGCATGTTCGAGCAGCTTGAAGGTACGCTGGACGAAAGCGGCTTCTTCACCTCGCCGGAAAAGCGGCCCGGCATGATCGACAATCTGCGCACGGCGCTGACGCGCGGCCAGTTCTCCAGCCAGGAAATCCGCACCCTGCGTGGCGTGATCTCCTCGATCGACCGCCGCCACCAGCGCCCCAATCCCAACCGGCAGAAGCCGGCGCCCAAGACGGACGAGTAGGGGAATCGGCATCACTTTGGTCCGGTGCCGCCAAGAAAGCGCGCCGCTGAACGGTTTGCCGACATTCCGCCTTTGACCGCGACATATTGGCATGGCATGGCCAGTTCATGAGCACGCCCCAACCCACCGACAAGTCCCGCCTCGCCTTCAGCTATATCGGCTTTCGCTATTTCTGGCTGACCACGCTTTTGGTCAGCTTTGCCGTGCAGATCATGTCGGTGTCGATCGCCTGGCAGATCTATGACGTGACCGGCAATGTGTTCCTGCTCGGGCTGGTGGGGCTGAGCCTGTTCCTGCCCGCTTTGCTGCTGATGTTGATCACCGGCCTCACGGCCGACCGGTTCAACCGGCGCGGCATCATGGCGATCTGCCTGGGGGTCGAGCTGGCCTGTGCGCTGGGCTTTCTGGCTTTCGTCAATGCGCAGGCGCATGAGGTCTGGCCAATCTTCGGGATTCTGGTCGTGCTGGGCACGGCGCGGGCCTTCTGGGGGCCGGCAGCGCAGTCGCTGGCGCCCAATCTGGTGCCGCCCAATGCGCTGAGCAATGCCATTACCGTCAACGCCTCGGCCTGGCAGTTTGCCTCGATCATGGGGCCGGCCGCCGGCGGCCTGCTCTATGGCCTGGCGCCCACAATCGCCTTTGGCACGGGTGCGGCGCTGCTGCTGGTCGCCATGGTCTGCGTGCTGCTGATCCCCAAGCCCGAGCAGAAAAGCGCCGGGCAGGCCACGAGTCTGGAAACCATCTTTGGCGGCTTCCGCTATATCTTTTCCAACAAAGTGGTGCTGGGTGCCATTTCGCTCGACATGTTTGCCGTGCTGATGGGCGGCGCAGTGGCGCTGCTGCCGGTCTATACCAAGGATATCCTGCATGCCGGGCCGCAGGAACTGGGCCTGCTGCGCGCCGCGCCGGGCATTGGCGCCATTGTCATGGCGCTGGTGCTGACGCGCTTTCCCATTCGCGACCATGCCGGCAAGCTGCTTTTTGTCTTTGTCGCCTGTTTCGGGCTGTTCACGCTGATCTTCGGGCTCTCGACCACCGTCTGGGTCTCCATTCCGGCGCTGGCGCTGGTGGGCGCCTCGGACATGGTGAGCGTGACGATTCGCGAGACCATCATGCAGCTGTGGACCCCAGAAGAGGTGCGCGGCCGCGTCAATGCCGTGAATTCTGTCTTCATCGGGGCCTCCAATGAGCTCGGCGAATTCCGCGCCGGCACGGTGGCACACTTCATCGGCCCGGTGGCGGCGGTGGCCGTGGGCGGGGTTGGGGCCATCGCTGTGGCCATTATCTGGGCGGTGATCTTCCCCGACCTGCGCCGGCAGCGCAATCTCGACAAGAAGATGGTAGCCGATGGGTCGAGCGACCCCGAGGCTGCTTGACGAAAGCGTCGCAATTGCCTAAGACGCGCCCACCTATTGGGACCTTCGGGTCCATAGGCGCACCCGGGATCTCCTGAATATTGGGGTCTGTCGGTCATCCGCAAGGATGGCAGAGGAGGGCGCGATCCATTCAACGTTAAGAAGGATACGCGATGTCGAAGCGTCATTCAGCCAAGTATAAAATCGATCGCCGTCTCGGTGAAAACATCTGGGGCCGTCCAAAGTCCCCGCTCAACGCCCGTGCTTATGGCCCCGGCCAGCATGGTCAGCGCCGCAAGGGCAAGCTGAGCGACTATGGTCTGCAGCTCCGCGCCAAGCAGAAGCTCAAGGGCTATTACGGTTCGGTCACGGAAAAGGCGTTCAAGCGCCTCTACACCGAAGCTGCCCGCGTCAAGGGCGACACCGGCGAGAACCTGATCGGCCTGCTCGAGAGCCGTCTCGACGCCATCGTCTATCGTGCGAAGTTCGTGGCGACCGTGTTTGCGGCCCGCCAGTTCGTCAGCCATGGTCACATCATGATCAATGGCAAGCGCGTCAACATCCCGTCCTACCAGGTTCAGGTTGGCGACAAGATCGAGGTGCGTGATCGCTCCAAGCAGCTGACCGTGCTGCTCGAAGCCGTCCAGCTGGCCGAGCGCGATGTGCCTGACTATGTCGAAGTCGACCACAACAAGATGACGGCAACCTATGTGCGCGTTCCCGCGCTGTCGGATGTGCCTTATCCGGTCCAGATGGAACCGAACCTGGTCGTCGAATTCTACTCGCGCTAGTCGCAGTCGAAATTCAGAATTGAAAAGGGCCGCTCTTCGGAGCGGCCCTTTTTGTTTGCCGAATTGGTCTGGTTTGCTAGACTGGGCCGGTCAGAAAAGGAGAGGTCGGTGCGGTTAGCCCGACCCTGCGGCAACCGTGACGGTCCCGCAGTCCTGGCCTTCGCTCCGGCAATTGAGTCCCATGGCCTTGAACGCCTGTGCATGTCGCCGGGCGATAGAAAGGTCTTGGAAAATGCAACAATCGATGTCTGTCATCACCCTGGCCGTCGCCGATCTGGCCCGCTCGCGCCGCTTCTATGCCGAAGGCTTCGGCTGGGTGCCGGTCTTCGACAATCCGGAAATCATCTTCTATCAGATGAATGGCTTCGTGCTGGGCACCTTCCTCCGCCCAGCGCTGGAGGCCGATATGAACCGCCCCTCACCAGCGGGGCCGGGCGCCTATGCGCTGGCGCATAATGTGGCGGGCAGGGACCAGGTGGAGCCGGTGATGGCGCAATTGCTGGCCGCGGGCGGCACCCTGCTGCGGGCGGCCGATGCGCCCGAACATGGTGGCTATCGCGGCTATGTCGCCGATCCCGATGACCACGCCTGGGAGATTGCCTGGAACCCGTCCTGGCCGATCGATGCAGAAGGCCACGTCACCTTCGCGGTGTGACCAGATAAAGCAGGGCCGCGCCGAGGAGCGGCCCTTATCATTCGACGTCAGAACTGCGCCGGCTGCTGCGGCACGGCATCGCTGGTGGGTGGCGCGGCCATTTCGCGCAAGAAGATGGGGTCGTCATAGTCGTTTGCCGCTATGGCCGTGTCGGGGATGTTGGCCTCGAAAGCCCGCAGGCGCTTGAACACCGAAATCAGCGAGATGATGGTGGTCCATGATGTGGCGAGGAACTTGAATGAATCCTCCACCTGGCCGAAGGCGTTGTTGACCTGCTGGAACAAGCCAAGCGTCATGCTGCCGGCCACAATGGAGGGGCCCATGGCGATCAGCGGCACGAAGTTGGACCCCTGGAGATAGGCATAGCGGGCGATGTTGAAGTAGAGATAGTGGCGGTAGAGCCGGAAGTAATTGTGCTGCATGTTGATGAACAGCTGCCGCACGGTCACCGGCTCGGCGCGGTCGCCATGATCTTCGCCATAGACCAGCTCCTTGCGGAATGCCGCCTCGACGCGCTGGTTCTCGAATTCCAGCCCCGGCAGCTTCCAGCCCACCGCGGCCAGCAGCACGGTGCCGAAGGCCGATGATACCAGCGCCACCCAGACCAGGCTGCCATTGACCGCCCCGAAAAAGGGCAATTCAGTAATATTGTTGGACAGGTCCCAGAGCAGGGGCAGGAACACCACCAGGGTCATCACCGAAGCCACCAGCGAGACGGCCAGGCCCTCGACGATGCTGGCAAAACGCTGGGTATCTTCCTGGATACGCTGGGACGCGCCTTCGATATGACGCAGGTGCTGCCAGTGGCTCTGGTAGAAGAAGGTCATGGCCCGGCGCCAGCGGAACAGGAAATGGGCGATGAAGAAGGCGTTGATGACCAGCACGGTGATATTGGGAATCAGCACATAGGCGACGGTCCAGATTTCGCCGAGGAACTGGTCGAGCGTCACGCTGCCGGGCGTGGTGAGCGCCGACTGGATCAGATTGTAGAACGCGCCATACCAGTCGTTCAGCCAGGCGCTGATCTGGACGTTGAAATAGACGATCTCGATGATGGTGACGCTGCCCACCACGCTCCACCAGTACCAGCGGCGATTGCCGCCGATCCAGTACCAGGGAATGCAGAACAGATAGCCGGCCAGCACCACATATTGGTAGAGCCACACCTTGTCGGATGAAAAGAACGGCTCTGGATTTGCCTCGGTGGGGGCGATCCCCAGCCAGGGGCCCAGGCTGAGCAAGGATTGCAGCTGGCCGCCGACCGTGTACCAGGCAGCCATGGCCACCGCGATCCAACAGAGGGCGGCAGTGAAGAACAGACGGGGATTGGGAAAGAACGAGCGAAACACCGCGAGACTCCTGGGTGTCGTGACGACGGGTCATCTAGCCGTCACATTTGGACTTAAGCAAGCCGCAGAAGTTAAGCTTTGGTAAGGTTGGCACCTGTCGGTTTTGCTTTCCCTCGGGGGCGGGGGGCGTTATCAGCTACGCAACCCACAGAAAGAGAGTTTCGGCATGAGCGAGGTCATGGAGCCAGCACTGGCTGATACCGACGGCGCCGAAAGCGGCTTCCACCCCATCTATGCCCAGGCGCCGGGCAGCGGCGAGTTCAACAAGCTGCGCAAGAGGCTGATCCGGCACACGCGCGAGGCGCTGGACAAGTTCGAGATGGTGCGGCCGGGCGAGAAATGGCTGGTGGCGCTGAGTGGCGGCAAGGACAGCTATTCCATGCTGGCGCTGCTGCTCGACCTCAAATGGCGCGGCCTGCTGCCGGTCGAGCTTCTGGTCTGCAATCTCGACCAGGGGCAGCCCAATTTCCCCAAGCATATCCTGCCTGAATTCCTCACCGGCATCGGGGTGCCGCATCGCATCGAATACAAGGACACCTATTCGATCGTCACCAGCAAGATGCCGGCGGGAGCGACCTATTGCTCGCTATGCAGCCGGCTGCGGCGCGGCAATCTCTATCGCATTGCGCGCGAGGAGGGCTGCACCGCGCTGGTGCTGGGCCATCACCGCGACGACAGCCTCGAAACCTTTTTCATGAACCTGTTCCATGGCGGCAAGCTGGCCGCCATGCCGCCGCGCCTGCTCAATGACGAGGGCGATATCGAGGTGCTGCGGCCGCTGATCTATTGCGGCGAGGAAGACCTGCAGCGCTTCTCGGATGCCATGGGCTTTCCCATCATCCCCTGTGACCTGTGCGGTAGCCAGGACGGGCTCGAGCGCAATGCCATGAAGGCCATGCTCAGCGATATCGAAAAGCGCATGCCCGGTCGCAAGGATGTCATGATCCGTGCGCTAGGCAACATCAATGCCAGCCATATGCTGGATACCAAGCTGTTCGATTTTTCCGCGCTGTTCGACAAAAGGACGCAACCGTGAATTTTGACGTGATGGAACTGGCCGCGATCCTGCGCGATGCGGCCCGGGCCGAGGCCCTGCCGCGCTTCCGCCGGCTCGATGCCTCTATGGTCAGCACCAAGACCGAGGCCATTGACCTAGTCACCGAAGCCGACGTGGCCACTGAAGAGGTGATCAAGGCCGCCATCGCGCAATGGATGCCCGAGGCGCTGTTCGTGGGCGAGGAATCGGTGGCCGCTGATCCGGCTTTGCTGCTGGCTTTGGCCGAGGCCGACTTGGCCGTGGTGGTCGATCCGATCGATGGCACCGCCAATTACGCCGCCGGCCTGCCGCTGTTTGCCACCATGGCTGCGGTGGTGTCCAAGGGCGAGACCATTGCCGGCATCATCTATGACCCGATGGGCGATGACTGGGTGATGGCCGAAAAGGGCGGTGGCGCGTGGCTGCGCCGGCCCAATGGCGAGGCCGTGCGCCTGCAGGTGGCGGCGCCGCTGCCGCTGGCTGAAATGGTGGGCACGTCGTCGGTTGCCTTCATGCCGGCCGGGTCGCGGTCGGCGGTGCTGGCCAATTTCGACAAGCTGCGCATGGTCGCCAACTTTCGCTGCGCCGGGCACGAATACCGCACCTTCGCCTCCGGCCATGGGCAGTTCGCCTGCTACAACAAGCTGATGCCCTGGGACCACCTGGGCGGCACGCTGATCAGCCAGGAGGCCGGCGCCTTTGCCGCCCGGCTCGATGGCCAGCCCTATCTGCCGCACCATGTCGATGGCGGCCTGCTGCTGGCGGTGGACAAGGACAGCTGGGATGAATTGCGGCGGACCGTGTTTACGTTCTGAGACTCGACCCCCACCTAGCCTCCCCCTGAGGGGGAGGGACCGCACAGTGGATTGGTGTGATTGCGCTTCAAACTCGATCTGTCCCTCCCCCTTGTATGTTTGCTTGGAGGCCGTGATTGGCGATGATCGGCCTGGGAGCTTTGGGTTTACCGGGCTCCCGGGCTGGATAGCGTGTGTCCCCCAAGAGCCAGCAAGCTCGCCCCTGAGCAGACGCGTCCGGCCCATCTTGACTGTCTCGAACGGTTGGTTGGGCGACATGCCCGCATACAAGGCAGAGCGATCATGATTTTTTCCCCAGACTATGTTGGTGTCGACGTCTCCAAGAAGCACCTGGATCTGGCCATCACCGGCTCGAGCAGGTTGCGCGTGTCCAATAATCCGGCTGGCATGGCTCGGTTGGTGCAAAAGATCTCCAGCCTGACCCGGCCCCATCTGGTCTGTGAGGCCACCGGCAGCTATACGCGGCTGATGGCCCGCTCGCTCAGCCAGCATGGCATCGCGCTGAGCACGATTAACCCGCGCCGGGTGCGCGATCTGGCTCGGGCCGACGGGCTGCTGGCCAAGACCGATGCGATTGACGCCGCGGCGATCCTGCGCTTCGCTCACCTGATGCACCCAGATCCCGACCCCCTCTACGATCCAAATGCCGTGGAAATGGCCGATCTGGTGCGCCGGCGCCGCCAGATGGTGGATATGCTGGCCATGGAAAAGCAGCGTCGCGAGCACCCTGAAGCTGCGCTGGCGCAAGCCAGCATCGATGCTCATATAGGCTTCTTGAGCAGCCAGATCGGCGAGATGGATCGGGCCATTACCCGCCAGATCGATAGCGATGCGACGCTACGGCGCCGGGCCGAACTACTCACCACCATCCCCGGCATCGGCCAGACTACGGCCGCCGTGCTGCTGGCCGAAATGCCCGAGCTGGGCGGCATCGGCAACAAGCAGGCGGCCGCCTTGGCCGGAGTCGCCCCCTTCAACCGCGATAGTGGTGAGATGCGCGGCCAGGCCCATATCGCCGGCGGACGCCTCTCGGTGCGCTGCGCTCTCTATATGGCCACCCTGTCGGCCATCCGTGCTAACCCGCCCATCCGCGACTTCTACAAAAGGCTGCGCGCCCAGGGCAAACCGGGAAAGCTCGCCATCGTCGCCGCCATGCGCAAACTCATCACGACAGCCAATGCCGTCCTTGCCAACAACACCCCCTGGCACACCAACAACACCCCCTGGCACACCAACACAGCTTGACCGCAAACACGGTTGCTCAGGGGGAGGTCAGGTGGGGGATGCAATCGCCCTTGCCGCCGCCTCGACCGCGCCCGGCCCGTGGGTAATGCCCAGGGCCTGCAGGCCGGCTTCCATACTGGCCAGGACGCCCAGCGTCATATGGGCATTCACATGGCCCATATGGCCGACGCGCAGAAAGTCCTGATAGGCCGGCTCGCTGGGCGCAGCCATGCCCAGGCCAATGCCCAGGGTTACGCCGGCCTCGGCTTCCAGCCAGCGCCGCAGGGCGCCGGCGCCACCATGGGGAATGGTCGCGGCGGTGACGGAGTGGCCGCGGTCGGTCGGGTTGGCCATGTTGAGCGCGATGGCGCTGCCGGCGCCCCAGGCGTCGAAGGCGGCCCAGACGGCGCTGGCCAGGCGCTGGTGGCGGGCCCAGACGGCTTCGAGCCCTTCCTCGTCGAGGATCATGGTCAGCGCCTCCCGCAGGCCATAGAGGTGGTGGGTCGGGGCGGTGCCGCCGAAATATTGCCAGAACTCGGTGCCGGTGCCGCGTGGCTTCCAGTCCCAATAGGGGGTGACGAGGTCGGCGCGGCGGGAAAGCTCCAGCGCCTTGTCGGAAAACCAGACAAAGCCCAGGCCCGGCGGCAGCATCAGCCCCTTCTGGCTGGCGCCGACCACGACATCGATGCCCCAATCGTCCATGCGCAACTCGTCGCAGGCCAGCGAGGCGATGGCGTCGACGGCCAGCAGCGCCGGGTGGCCCGTGCTGTCGATGGCGGCGCGGATGGCGGGCAGGTCATTGCGGGCGCTCGAGGCCGTATCGACATGGGTGACCAGAACGGCCTTGATCTGGTGGGTGGTATCGGCGCGCAGGGCGTCGGCGATACGCTGCGGATCGGCGGGACTGGCCTTGCCGAAGTCGATGATCTCGACGCTGACGCCCTGTCGCGCCAGCCCCTCCGCCCAGCCATGGCCGAAGCGGCCGGTGGCGACCAGCAGGGCGCGATCACCACGCGCGAACATGTTGCAATTGGCCGCCTCCCAGGCGCCATGACCATTGGCGATATAGATGGCGACGTGCTGGCTGGTCTGGGCGACGCGCCTGAGATCGGGAATCAGCGCCCGCGTCATGTCGACGATCTCGCCCTCATAGATATTGGGGGCGCTGCGATGCATGGCGTTGAGCACGCGCTCGGGCGAAACCGAGGGGCCGGGAATGGCGAGATAGGTGCGGCCGGTGGTCATGGATGTGGGGCTCGGAATGGGACAGGCAGGTCAAGCCATCAGACGGGACTCGCCGATCCGGAGCAATAGGCTTGCATGAATGGCAGGCATCAACGCGCTTGATGGGGACGTGCAAAAGCGCCGCCTGTCTGCGGTTGTCACGGGTAATGGGCGGCCTCTGACTCGAGCCAGTGTACAAACTCGGGGAGCCAGGGGCCGCCCATCACGGTATCGGCTTGCTTAGGGGGTCTGGTATCAGGCGGTACCAATGTTGCAGGCCATTCGAGCGTAGCTCTCGTGGCCTTCTTGCTTCAAATCTCTCCACCGGAGAGATTTGTCCGGCTACGCCGGACCAGCGGCGAAGCTGCCAAGCTTCTACCCACGCAGGAGAGCGCCCTCTCCATCCGATCCTCCCCGCCCGACCCTGCGTCGGGGCCGCGTGAATGGCGGGAATGGAGCAAGTATGCGCGCGGTTTTCGGCCCGGGGATAAGTTCGACACGGTAATCTTGCTGCCCGTGCGCCACCGCAATAGGCCTTGCGGACTCAGATAAGTCTGTGCTTATGTGTCGGCATGAGCGACACCGATATCTTCAAAGTGCTGGCCGACCCGACCCGCCGCGCCGTGCTGGAGCGGCTGGCGGTGGCCGAGCTGACGGCCACCGACCTGCGTGCGGGCTTTGCCATCAGCCAGCCGGCGATGAGCCAGCACCTGGCGGTGCTGCGCGAGGCGGGACTGATCGAGGAGCGCCGCGAAGGCCGCTTTGCCCATTACCGCGTGGCGCCGGAAGGACTGGCGCCGCTGCACACCTGGCTGGCGCGCTACAAGGCCTTCTGGCCCGGCCGCATCGACAGCCTCAAGGACCTGCTCAGGGAGATGGATCAATGACCCAGGATGACAGCGCAGTGGTGTTCGAGTGCAGCCTCGATGCACCACCGGAAAAGGTGTGGCGGGCGCTGAGCATCCCCGCCTATCTGGAGCGCTGGCTCAGGCCCGGCGACGACGTCGAGCTCGCAGTCATGGCCGCGCAGGAGAACCGGAGCCTGACCTACCACTGGCGCGAAGCCGGGCAGGGCACAACGGGTGACACCGAAGACAGCGTGGTCACCTTTGAACTCACCCCTACCGCCGAAGGGGGCACCTGGTTCAAACTGACCCACGCTCCGATGGCGGTGCCGGTGGCGGCCAATAGCAATATAGCCAACGCGACCTTGATGGCCGCCTAAAACCTGAATCACTTCAATGCTGAACGGAGGTTCGCCGATGCGCGACATGATGCAACTCGTCCCTATGGTGGTGGAACAGTCGAGCCGGGGCGAGCGGAGTTTCGATATCTATTCGCGGCTGCTGCGCGAGCGGATCATCTTCGTCAATGGCGAGATCGAGGACACTATGGCGGCGCTCGTCTGTGCGCAGCTGCTGTTCCTGGAATCGGAAAATCCGGGCAAGGAAATCTCGCTCTATATCAATTCGCCGGGCGGCGTGGTGACGGCGGCTTTGGCCATGTACGACACCATGCAGTTCATCAAGGCGCCGGTGGGCACGCTGTGCATGGGCATGGCGATGTCGGCAGGCTCGTTCCTGCTGATGGCCGGAGCGCCGGGTAGCCGCATCTGCCTGCCCAATGCCTCGATCATGCTGCACCAGCCGAGCGGCGGCTATCAGGGCAAGGTCACCGACATCATGCTGCATGCCGCCGAGAGCGAGCGGCTCAAGCGCCGCATGCACGGGCTATATGCCAAGCATTGCGGGCGCAGCTATGAAGAAGTGGAGGCAGCGCTGGAACGGGACAATTTCATGACGCCCGAGCAGGCGCGCGACTGGGGCCTGATCGATCATGTCTATCATGACCGGGAAGATATCGGGGCGCCGATGCGCCCCGACGGAGACTAGTGGGCGCTGACGGCAGCCGCTGCGGCGTCGTCGCTGTGGGTGCGGTAGTCACCGACGCCGAACAGCTTGCCCTTTTCGGCGACGAGGATGCAGAGCAGCGCCAGGATGCCCATGGAGAGGTAGCCGGCAGCGACCGGAATGGTGGTGCCGTTGAAGAGCTGGCCGATATAGCCGCCGATCAACGCGCCACCAACGGTCTGGATGAAGCCGAACACGGCCGCAGCCGTGCCGGCCACGGCGCCCAGGGGCTCCATGGACAGCGAGTTCATGTTGGATGCCGACCAGCCAAAGCTGAACATGATGATCGCCAGCAGCGAGAAGAACAGCCAGAGCGGCAGGAAGCCGGTGAGGGCAAAGGCCACCCAGATGGCGCTGAACCCGGTAAAGGTCAGCATGGCGCCATGCGACAGGCGGCGCATGCCGAAGCGACGGACGATCTTGGAATTGGTGAAGGACGACACGCCCATCAGGCCCGCCATGGCCGCGAAGGCGACCGGGAAGTAGACGCCAAGACCATAGATATCGACATAGATCTGCTGGCTGGAGCTGATGAAGCCAAACAGCGCGCCAAACAGAAAGGTGCCGGCCAGGCCATAGGAGAAGGCTACGCGGTTGGTGCAGACGATAACGAAGCCATCGTATACCGACTTGAAGCTGAGCGGGCGGCGCTCGGCCACAGGCAACGTCTCGGGCAGGCGGATGAAGGTCCACAGCCAGAAAGCGCTGGCCAGCAGGCCCATGAAGATGAAGATATTGTGCCAATCGCCGATCAGCAGGATCACCTGGCCGATGCCGGGGGCGATGATCGGGATGGCCATGAACACCATGAAGACCAGCGACATGACCTCGGCCATGGCGCGGCCCTCATACCGGTCACGGATAACGGCCGTCGAAATAACCCGAACACTGGCCGCACCCATGCCCTGGATGACGCGAAGGGCGATCAGGGCGCCGAAGCTGGGGGCAAAAATGGCCGTCAGCGCGGCGACGATATAGATGCCCATGCCGGCCAGCAGCGGGCCGCGGCGGCCGAAACGGTCGGTCAGCGGGCCGAAGGCCAGCTGGGCAACGCCCATGCCGATCATGTAGGCGGAAATGACGAACTGACGCTCGTTCTCGCTGGAGACGCCCAGGGCTTCGCCCATATAGGGCAGAGCGGGGAGCATGACGTCGATGGCCAAAGCATTGAGGGCCATCAATGCCGCCATCAGGGCAATGAATTCGGGGCGCGAGAGAACCCGCGTATAATGGTCAGACATGGAAGATTCTCAGGAAAAAGCCGCCGCAGAAACGCAGGCGCTGGAATGAGCGCAAACAATGAACCCCTCGACCTGCTTTGGCAAGGCTATATCGGCATTAAACGATGGATGGGCGACAGGCGCCGGCTCAGGCCGGTTTGAGCACCAAAGGCGGCGCGGCGCGCTCGTTGATGGGCAGGTGCAGTGCCGCCGAGGCGAGGCCCAGCAGGATGCCCAGATACCAGACCAGGCTATAGGAGCCGGTCAGGTCAAAGACATAGCCGCCCAGCCAGACCCCGACAAAGGAGCCGAGCTGGTGGCTGAAAAAGGCGATGCCATAGAGCATGCCGAGATAGCGGGCGCCAAAGAACAGGCCGACGAGGCCGGCGGTCAGCGGCACGGTGGAGAGCCAGAGCACGCCCATGGCGGCGGCGAAGGTATAGGCGGTGAGTTCGCTCACCGGGAAGATCAGGAAGAGCCCGATGGCGACGGCGCGCGAGAAATAGATGGTGGCCAGCAGCAGCTGCTTGGGAAGGCGCCCGCCGAGATAGCCGGCCAGCAGCGAGCCGACGATATTGAAGAGGCCAATGACGGCAATGGCCCAGCTGCCGACCGCGGGGGACAGCCCGCACTGCACCAGGTAGGCGGGCATGTGCACATTGATGAAGGCGAGGTGGAAGCCGCAGACGAAAAAGCCGATGACCAGCAGGCGATAGGAGCCATGGCCCCAGGCCTGGGCCAGGGTCTGCATGAAAGGCAGGTCGGCCTGGCCGGTGGGATTTTCGGTGCGGCCGCGCAGGGCATAACTGAGCGGGATGATCAGCAGCAGCGCCATGGCCAGATAGAGCAGGGCCGATTGCCAGCCAAAGGCGTTGATGAAGCCCTGGCTGATCGGGGCGAAGGCAAACTGGCCGAAGGATGAGGCCGCGGTGGCGACGCCGAAGATCATCGAGCGCTTCTCGACCGGCACGGCGCGACCGAAGGCCGCCATGACCACGCTGAACGAGCAGATGGCAATGCCGGTGCCGGTGACCACGCCGGCGGTGAGGGTCATGATGCCGGCGTCAGGCGAAAAGGCCATGCCGAGCACGCCCAGCGCATAGATGGCAGCGCCGAGAGCAATGGTGCGGGCGGTGCCGACGCGGTCGGCATAGGCGCCGGCAAAGGGCTGGGCCACGCCCCAGGCCAGGTTCTGGATGGCCATGGCCATGCCCCAGCCTTCACGAGACAGACCCAGATCGGCCGTCATCGGCAGGGTGAAGAGGCCGAAGCTGGTGCGCACCCCATTGCCGATGGCAGCGATGATGCAGCCGGCGATGATCAGCACCAGGAGCGGCACGGCGGGGCGCAAAGCGGAGGCGGTCATGACGCTTGTCTCGGAGGGAGTCGCTTCCTGTTTACGCCGCTGTCGCGGGCTGGCAAAGCGACAAAGTAGAATGCGAGCCATCAATGCCGGTGATGGTGTTGTCCGGACAAACAAAAGCGCCGGACCCAGGGTCCGGCGCCAAAGCATTGAAAAGGTAGGGTAATCAGGCGGTCTGCTTGACCGCGATACCGGCGGCTTCCATCTGGGCCTGCAGTTCGCCGGCCTGGAACATTTCGCGCACGATGTCAGCGCCGCCGATGAATTCACCCTTCACATAGAGCTGGGGAATGGTCGGCCAGTTGCTATAGGTCTTGATGCCGTCGCGCAGTTCGGCGCTTTCGAGCACATTGGCACTGCCATAGTCGACGCCGAGATAGCCCAGGATCTGGACGACCTGGCCGGAAAAGCCGCATTGCGGAAAGTCCGGCGAGCCCTTCATGAACAGGAAGACGTCGTTGTTCTTCACCTTGTCGTCGATGAAAGCGTTGATGTCGGTCATGGGTGAAACCTTTCGATGGCCGGGGCTGCCCGGGAACTGTTGGCACATAAATAGGAGCTTGGTGTGGCGCTGTCGAGGGGTGCATCGGCGATCGCCGATAAACGGCTGCCGCCCTTTGGTCAGCAGCCCGAACGCAGGATGGCTATTCAGAGTCGCTGGGCGATCCAGGGATGGCTGGTGGCATCGTCGATCGTGTTGAAGAGCACCGCTTCCCAGCCGGCGCGGCGGGCGCCGTCGATGACTCTTGGCGTGTCGTCGAAGAACAAGGGCGGTTCGGACTGCGGGCCGATGCGCTGCTCGACGAAATCGAAGAAGCCCTTTTCCGGTTTTCTGACGCCCGCACGGGCGGAATAGAAGATATCCTCGAACAGTTCGCCAAGGCCAAGGTTATGCCACAGCCACTGCGCGCGGCTATGGTCCTGGTTGGTCGCGATATAGAGCTTGAGGTCCGACCGTGCCTTCAACTGGCGCACGATTGCGAGCAGGTCAGTGTTGAGCACGGAGTCATGCGACAGCCAGTAGTGCAGGAAGGTCATGGACGAGCCGTGGTAGCCCAGGCCGGGCAGGCGTCGGTCGAGAGCGTCGATGATGGCCATGTCGCCCACCACGACCTTCTTGATAAAAATGTCGAAGATGAACTCGTTGGTGAACCGCTCTGGATCCACGCCCAGATCGGCCAGCAGGTTCTCGTTCCAGCGCCGCGTCAGTTCAGGCCGCGCGTGATAGCCATGGACCAGGACGCCATCGACGTCGAAGATGAGGGCGCGGGTCATCTGGCGAGAGCCATCAGCGCTTCTCGATTGCGCCAAGCCCGGCAAGGACTTGCGGCGGGATGCTCAGGGCCTGAATCACGTCATTGTGCTTGCGGAAGCCGATCAGTTCGCGCTGGACGAAATAGGCCCAGACGGCGTTGCGGGCCTGGGTGAGGCTGGCGGGATCGTCCGGCGTGGTGGTCAAGGCGGCGAGGGCCGCGATGACCTTGTGCTCGGCGGCGCCGAGCGAGGAGGCGCGTTCGGCCATGATTTCGTGGTCGAGGGCGGTGGTGCCGGCCTCGGGCTTGACCATGCGGATCAGATCGAGTGATTCCCGCAGTGACACCGACCTTAGTCCGGCACGACGGTCTGCAGGGCCAAGGCGTGCAGAGCGCCGCCCATGTCGGGCTGCAGGGCGGCATAGACCAGCTGGTGCTGCTGCACGCGTGACTTGCCGCGGAACTGCTCGGAAATTACGGTGGCGGCCCAGTGGTCACCATCGCCGGCCAGATCGCGGATCTCGATATTGGCGTCGGGAATGGCGGCCTTGATGCGACGCTCGATCTCGGTGGCTTCCATCGGCATGGCTCAACTCCTTGTCGCAATCGGCAGGTGCCGGTTGCGTCCTGATATGGCATGCGAATGGCGCCCCTTCAATAAGCGATGGACTATTGGGCGGGCGGGAGCGGCTCGGCCTCGGCGCTGGTGGAGAAGTTGGCGATGATGAAATCGACGATCGGCCGGGCCTGCTCGGCCTGGGTGGTATCGAAGAAGCAATCGAGGGTGTAGCCGAGGCCGTTGGCGACGGTTTCGGTGTGCACGATGGTCAGCGGCATGCCCATGGGCGAGTCGGTGCTGGTGCCCTCGTAGATCAGTGCCGGATCGCTCTGATAGGCGGTGGTGCCCTTGGTGCCCAGAGTGAAGCCGGGAAAGGTTTCGCGCCAGCCGGCCTCGACGTCGGCATCGACCAGCGAGGCCAGGGCGCTTTGCGGCGTCCAGTCGGTTTCTTCCACGGGCACATAGGTCATGCTGCATTGCAGGGGCGCGCTGGCGTGGTTGATGACCAGGGGCCGGTCCACGCCGCCCGAGGCCTGCATGGTGTCGGGATAGATCAGTGTGAAGGGCTGATCGGGCAGGGCGGAGCGCGTCACCGTGATCGACTGCGCCAGGACGGCACCCGGCGCCAGGACCAGCGACAGAAGGAACAGGGAGCCTAAAACCGGCCGAATAGTCATTGTCGTCTCCAGAAAATGCGATCGCCGCCCTTGAGGTCCCAAAGCACCCCAAAGAGCGGCGATCATAAGGCGAAAATTAGATCAGGCGGCGGCGCCGTCCATGTAGCTGGGGAACCAGCCGTCATGGGCTGCCTTGAGCGCGGCAACCGGAACGGGCCGGGCGGCGCCCAATACCAGATCAGCGCCACCGGTGGTGCCGATCCAAGGGCAGAAGACGCCCCGTTTCTTGGCATCTTCCCACAGCGCCAGCATGGCATCGCCCTGCGGGTCGAGGTTGAGGGTGACGAGGTAGCGGCCTTGGTCCTCGCCGAAATATTGCAGGACGGGGTCCTGACCTTCGAGATCAACAATCTGTGCGCCGATGCCACCGGCAATGGCCATTTCGGCCAGGGCCACGCCCAGGCCACCATCGGAGAGATCGTGGCAGGCGGTGACAATGCCCGAGCGGATCAGCTGGCGGACGAAATCGCCGGTGCGGCGCTCGTGGGGGAGCTCGACATGTGGGGCCGAGCCATCACGACGGTTGAACAGGTCGCGCAGATAGATGGACTGACCCAGATGGGTGCCGCGCAGATCGGGGGCGCCGACCAGCAGGATGGGCTGGTTCTCGGCGGCAAAGGCAATCGAGGCCATGCCGGTCCAGTCGGGCAGCAGGCCGACGCCGCCAATGGTGGGGGTGGGCAGGATGCCCTGGCCATTGGTCTCGTTGTAGAGGCTGACATTGCCCGAGACGATGGGAAAATCGAGCGCCAGGCAGGCTTCGCCGATGCCCTTGATGGCATGAACCAGCTGGCTCATGATTTCGGGGCGTTCGGGATTGCCGAAATTGAGGTTGTCGGTGGCGGCCAGCGGCTCGGCGCCGGTTGCCGTCAGGTTGCGCCAAGCTTCGGCGACGGCCTGCTTGCCGCCCTCATAGGGGTCGGCCTGGCAGTAGCGCGGGTTGACGTCGGAGGTGAAGGCGAGGCCCTTGGTGGGGTGGCCATCGACGCGGATGACGCCGGCATCGCCGCCGGGGCGCTGCACGGAATTGCCCTGGATCAGCG
Source organism: Devosia beringensis (assembly GCF_014926585.1). Lineage (NCBI taxonomy): Bacteria > Pseudomonadati > Pseudomonadota > Alphaproteobacteria > Hyphomicrobiales > Devosiaceae > Devosia > Devosia beringensis. The sequence continues at coordinate 3,213,941 of NZ_CP045422.1, forward strand.
TATCATATTGCTCATAGACCCAGCGCCGCGAGGCGATCTGGTGGCCGCCCATCAGCTTGAGCAGGGCGTCGGCCACATCCATCTGCGGGACGTCGCCGGCAGCCAGCGCCGGCAGCGGCGCAGCAGGGGTCCACGGACGGTCATATTCGGGGGCTTCGTCACCCAGTTCCTTGATCGGCAGGTTGGCGACCTCGTCGCCCTGCCACAACACGCGGAAGCGCAGGTCGTCGGTGGTCTTGCCGACGGTGGCGAAATCGAGCTCCCACTTGACGAAGACGGCCCGGGCCACGGCTTCCTTTTCGGGATGCAGCACCATGAGCATGCGCTCCTGGGATTCGCTCAGCATCATCTCGTAGGGGGTCATGTTGGTTTCGCGGACCGGCACCATGTCGAGGTTGAGCTCTATGCCGAGATCGCCCTTGGCACCCATTTCGACGGCCGAACAGGTGAGGCCCGCCGCGCCCATGTCCTGGATGGCGATGACGGCGCCAGTGGCCATCAGTTCAAGGCAGGCTTCGAGCAGGCGCTTTTCGGTGAAGGGGTCGCCGACCTGCACGGTGGGGCGCTTCTCATCTATGTCGTCGCCGAATTCGGCCGAGGCCATGGTGGCGCCGCCGACGCCGTCGCGGCCGGTCTTGGCGCCGAGATAGACCACCGGCAGGCCGACACCCTTGGCTTCGGAGAGAAAGATCTTGTCGGTATCGGCCAGGCCGGCAGCAAAGGCGTTGACCAGGATATTGCCGTTATAGCTGGCGTCGAATTCGACTTCGCCACCCACGGTGGGGACGCCAAAGGCATTGGCATAGCCGCCGATGCCGGCGACGACGCCGGAGACCAGATGGCGGGTCTTTTCATGGTCGGGCGCGCCAAAGCGCAGCGCGTTCATCGCTGCGACGGGGCGGGCGCCCATGGTGAAGACGTCGCGCAGAATGCCGCCCATGCCGGTACCGGCGCCCTGATAGGGTTCGATGAAGCTGGGGTGGTTGTGCGATTCCATCTTGAAGACGATGGCCTGGCCATCGCCGATATCGACCACGCCGGCATTCTCGCCGGGGCCCTGGATGACGCGCGGCCCGGTGGTGGGCAGGGTCTTGAGCCACTTCTTGGACGACTTGTAGGAACAGTGCTCGTTCCACATGGCCGAGAAAATGCCCAGCTCGGTATAGGTGGGTACCCGCCCGATCAGATCGAGAATCTTCTGGTACTCGTCGGGCTTGAGGCCGTGGTCGGCGACGAGTTCAGGGGTAATCACGATATCATTGGGAATGGTCATCAAGCAGGGTTTCCATAGGGTGGCTCTGGAAAATATTCCATGTGTTCCTGGGTAGCGCGGCCCAGATCTGCACCGAACAGGTGGCCGACGAGCCAGAGCGACATGTCGATGCCGGCCGAGATGCCGGCGCTGGTGACGAGGTTGCCGTCGTGCACATAGCGCTGGTCGAGAATGTAGGTATGCGGCGCGTGGGCGCGCAGGAAATCAAGTGCGCCCCGGTTCGTAGTGGCGCGGCGGCCTTCGAGGAAGCCGGCGCGGGCCAGCAGAGCCGAGCCGGTGCAGACCGAGGTCTGCCAGGTGGCCGAGGCCAGGTATTCGCGCAATTGCGCATTGAATTCATCGTCCTGCGCCAAAGCGCGGGTGCCGCGGCCGCCGGGCACCAGCACCAGATCGGCGGGGGGCTTGTCGGCGAAGGCATAGTCGGCATTGACCCTGAGGCCGCGGGCGCAGGTGATGGCGGTGTCGCGCCAGCCCACTGTCACGACTTCAAGGGGCGCGCCCAAGACCTTGGCGACCGAGAAGACTTCCCAGGGGCCGACGAAATCGAGTTCCTCGACGCCCTCGAAGAGCAGGATGGAAATTCTGGCGGGATTGTCGGCACTATGCATGGTCAGGCCTCCAGATTTTCGTTACCGCGCCGACCCCTGGCCGGCTGCGGTACATCAGCTCAGGCCGCGACGCCCAGAAGCCCGGAAAACAGGGCCCGGCCATCGGTGCCGCCATGGGCCGCCTCGATGAGGTTTTCCGGATGCGGCATCAGGCCGAGCACGTTCTTGCGGGTATTGAGAATGCCGGCAATGTCGCGCAGCGAGCCGTTCGGGTTGGTGCCTTCGGCATAACGGAACGCGATCTGGCCTTCACCGGACAGTCGATCAAGTGTCGCCTCGTCGGCAAAATAGTTACCGTCATGATGCGCCACAGGGCAGCGGATGATCTGGCCCTGTGTGTAGCCCCGGGTAAAATCGGTATCGGCGTTGGTGACCTCGAGCTTGACCTCGCGGCAGACGAATTTGAGCGAGGTATTGCGCATCAGCGCGCCGGGCAGCATGCCGGCCTCGATCAGGATCTGGAAGCCGTTGCAGACGCCGAGCACCTTGACGCCGGCATCGGCCCGTTCGCGGACGCGATCCATGATGGGCGAGCGTGCGGCGATGGCGCCGCAGCGCAGATAGTCACCATAGGAAAAGCCGCCGGGGATGACGATGAGATCGACATCGGGCAGTTCGGTATCCTGGTGCCAGACCACGGCCGGGGCGGTGCCCGACACCTTGGTCAGGGCCGCAATCATGTCACGGTCGCGATTGAGTCCAGGGAAGACGATGACGGCGGATTTCATCGGCTATTCCTCGCTATGTCAGGCGTTGCGAGGCTCTTTTGGTGAGTCTTGGCGCAAAAGGCAAGGGCCCAAACGCGCTATCCCGGCCCCGATATCGCCATGGCCGGGCGGCGGTTACTCGGCCGGGCTGGTCGAGAGCCGTTCGGCAGGGCGGCCTGTGCCCGGCAGGTGGGCCCAGCCGGGCCGCTCGAAGAGGAATTTGCCCAAGCCGGTGCGCTCCACCAGCCAGTACAGCACCAGCGGCGCAATGATGGCGATGGCCATGGTGAGCAAGGTGAGCAGGGTCGGCTCGAGCAGGCCCAGCTTGATCAACAGGGTACGCGCCACGCCCATGGGCAGGACAAAGGCAACGTAGACGATCAGCGACTTGCTGCCCAGCCAGCGCAGCCAATCCATGGCGGGCAGGCGGGTCAGTAGCGCGGCGATGGTGCAGAGGGCAGCGGTGCCGGCCAGCGCCAGCACAAGGTGAATACCGGGCAGGCCGGCCGGTCCCATGACCGGATGGACCGGGTGCATGGCAAAGCCGGGGGAGAAAACCAGAGCGGCGTTGATGATGGCCCAGATCAGCAGCCCGACCAGGGCCAGGGGCACGCTGTCCATCGCCCAGGCCGCCAAGCGGAAGAGCTGGGGCGCCAGGACATAGCCGGCATAGAAGAAGATGAAATAGGCGGCGACCTGGTCGACGGCATAAAGCCCGCTTTCGATGGGGAGCATCTGCAGCAGCGCGCCGGCGGCAAAGACGGCCCAGACGGGCAGGCGCAGGCTGTGCAGCGCCTTGGTTGCCGCGCCCACCATGGCCAGCAGATAGATGAACCAGAGCACGCCATAGGGTTGGATCAGGGCCCAGGCCAGCTGTTCTGCAGCGCCGAGCGGATTGGTATCGAGCAGGCCGACCTTGAAGACGATGTGGATGACGGCCCAAAGCGCGTAGAAATAGAGATAGTGCACGACACGCCGGTCGGCAAAGCTGCGCCAGGGGCGGGTGATGACCTGGGACAGGAAGAGCCCGGAGAGCAGGAAGAATTCGGGCATGCGGAAGGGGGTGGCAAAGGCAATGGCCCAGTGGAAGGCGCCGACCCCGCCGGTATCCTCGCCGACGCTGGCGGCGGCGTACATCATGACCACCAGAAAGATCGACAGGCCCTTGGCCATGTCCACCCAATCAAGACGCTGTTGTGCTGCCGACATCGATCCCGCTCCGCCTGTGTGCCGCGAGCATAGCGGCAGGGGCGGTGCCAGCGGGTAAACAGCGGGTGCATGGGGCGGGATAGATGCGCGCGTGGTAAGCATTTGGCTAAGCTGGCGTGGCCAAGGCGGTCAGTCGACCCGATAGGCGAAGATCTGGCCATTGTCAGGGTTGAACTTGTCGCCCAGCGCCGAGGTGGTGAGGCCGCCCGCCTCAAGCCTCTCCAGCAGGAACGTGCATTGCGCGCAGATGATCCAGTAGGGGCGGGGCAGCACCAGCAGGCCGGGATCAATCCTGGTCATGGCGGACTGGCGCCAGTCCACCGGGCCGAGCAGGGCGCCATTGTTGCCACCGATCAGCGTGATGTCCTCGACGGCGGCGGTGGCCAGGCCGACAATGTCGGGCCAAGCCACCAATTGGCGTGCCGGATCAAAGCCGGGGCCGGCGTCGGTGCGGATGAGCTGGTAGAGGTCAGGCTCGGACCAGACCGGGGTCGTCAGGCGCAGCTCGGCCGAGGAAATGCCCTGGATCATGGGGACGACCAGCAGCAGCGGCATCACCCAGGCGGCAGAGCGCGGGGCGGTCAGGGTGAAGGCCATGAAGCACAGCATGGTCATGAAGGCGAAGTGCCAGGGATAGCGGCCATAGACGGCGGCCGTGGCGAGGGAAAAGACGAGCAGCAGCACCAGCAGGGTGGCCAGCAGCAGCGGCTCCTTGCGCAGGCCAAAGCCGAGCACACCAAGCGTCAGCAGGGCGACGACAGGGTGGCGCCATTCGGGCAGCATGGCGCTCCAGGCCAGATTGGAGAGGGTCGCCGCCAACAATCCGCCCGGGGGTGGCACGAGCCCGGCATTGCCCAGGCCCGAGAGAACGGCAAGGGCGCCGAAGACCGCGGCCAGCAGCGCCGGGGCCAGCAGTGTGCGCAGCGGCGTACCCTTTTTGAGCTGCCAGACGAGCCAGAAGGCGAACAAAAAGCCGGCAAAGAAATGGAAGCCGCAGGCCACAGCCAGCGCCCAGGTGGCAGCAAGGGGCCGGCCATGGCGGTCGAGCAGCAGGGCGCCCAGCGTCAGCAGCAGGACAATGCTGTAGGGCCGAAAGTGATAGCCCCAGAAATGCAGGATCGAGAAGGACAACAGCATCATGGCAAGCAGCAGAAACTGGCCCCGCAGCAGCACCATGAGCAGAAAGGCATTGAGGAAGACGATGGGCAGGACGACATAGCGCGCCTGGTTGAAATCGAGCACGCCCGACAGCGCGCGCAGCAGCCAGTACCAGAGCGGCGGGTGGCCCTCGCCGGGCAGGATGAAGAAATCGATGGGCTGCGACAGGGTGGTGGCCCAGAGCCAGGCCTGGGCCTCGTCGACCCATGGGTCGTGGGCAATGGCCAGGCTCAGCTGCAGCGCGCAATAGATGCCCACCAGGACATAGGGCGCGAGGGAATCGACGCGAGTCAGGAAGCCGGGGGGTGTGTCCGTTGAGGGATCAGGCGATGCGGCGGGGGACAAGGCGGTGCTCGATGGTGTCGGCGCCGGCCGCGCCGCCCTCGTGATAGTGGGCATCCTCGTTGACGGTCCAGACATCATGGAGGGTAGTGCCGGCGATGATGTTGCGGGCGGTCAGCATGCCGGTCATCATGGCATGGTCCTGGTTGTTGTATTTGTGCATGCCGTTGCGGCCGGCCAGGTGCAGATTGGTGAACTGCTCCGTCAGACCCTCGGTGATGGTATCGACGTTGAGCTTGTAGGTGTCGTCATAGACCGGGTAGGCCTTGGGCTGGCGCACCACCGAGCCGTCGATGATGTCCTCGGGCCGGGCCAGGCCGAGCTTGCCGATCTCGAACTTGGCGCGGGCGATCAGGTCGGCGTCACTCATGTCCCAGGTTTCGTCGCCGGCATTGCAGAAATATTCCATGCCGTAGCAGGCCGTATCGGGATCGGGCACCATGTCGGGCGACCAGGACTTGAAGTTCTGGATGCGGCCGACCTTGACGCTGGGATCGTGGATATAGATCCAGTTGTCGTCAAAGCTCTCCTGGCCGCGGGTGATGAGGCCGACGATGAGGAAATCGCGGTAGCGCAGGCCTGCCGATGCGGAAGCGACGGCCGGATCGCGGTCAGCGCCGAGCATGCGCACCAGCTCGTTGATGGCGGCGGTGGAGACCAGGTGATCGGCGGTGATCTTGGTCTCCTTGCCGGCGGCGTCGGTGACGATGGCGACCCATTTGCCGGTGCCAGCATGCTGGCTGAGGGCGGTGATGGTGGAGCCAATCATGATGTGGCCACCCTGCTCGACGATCCTGTCGCGGGTGCGTTCCCACATCTGGCCAGGGCCAAGGCGCGGATAGCGGAAGCTGTTGATCAGGGTCTTGATGATCTCGCCGCCGTCCCTGGGCTTGCCGCCGAAACCGAAGCTCTGGATGATGGCCTGGTAGAGGTTGAGACCCTTGATGCGCTGGGCGGCCCAATCGGCGGAGATGTCGCCGCAATCCATGCCCCAGACCTTTTCGGTATAGGTCTTGAAGAAGATCTCGAACAGGCGGCGGCCGAAATTGTTGACCACCCACTGCTCGAAGCTGACGACTTTTTTGTAGGGACGCACCTGCGCCCAGGCATAGGAGAGCACGCAGCGCAGCGCCTCGAGGGGGCCGAGCTTGGCTAGGGCGTCGCCGGCGCGCAGTGGATAGTCGAACAGCTTGCCGTTGTAATAGATGCGGCTCGAACGCGGGCGCTGCAGCATCTCGTCGCCCATGATCTCGGTCCACCAAGCCTCGACCTCGGCACTCTTGGAAAAGAATCGGTGGCCGCCAATGTCGAAGCGGTAGCCCTTGTAGTTGACGGTGCGCGATATGCCGCCGACATAGACCGGGTCACGCTCGACCATGACGACGCTGTGGCCGTCCTTGCTGAGTTCATAGGCGGTGGTGAGGCCGGCCGGGCCCGCGCCGATGACGAGGGTCTGCACATTCATGGACGCACCGCCGATTTGCCTGCGACAACTGCCAGAAGTCCGCCGGCAAAGGTGACGTGCTTGTGGGCGAAGAACGAATAGAGGGTGACCAGGGCGATGGAGCCGATATGGGCCAGGCGTTCACCCGCCGCGTCGACCGGGAGTGCATCGAGCCCGGCAAAGAGGGGCTGGCCGAACAGGTTGAGCAGCGCGAAGGCGACCAGCAGGCGCAGCAGCAGCGTGCTGAGACAGACCAAGGCGAAGCTGATGAATTGCTGGCTGGCGGGCCGGGGGTCGGTGGCAAAGACGAAATAGCGCGCGCCGGCAAAGTTGACCGCCATGCCGCAGAGCACGCCCAGGATGATGGCGGCGGCATAGAGCAGGGGGCTGCTGGCAAAGCCGGCGGACAGCAAAAGTTGCACGAGCGCGACATCGACCAAGGTCGCGGCGCCTGCCGACAGCAGGTAACGGGAAAAGCCTAGCACGGGTACCGCCGACAACAGCCTGAGATGCGCGGCAAGGCTAGCCAGAGCGGGTTAACAAACAGTCAGCGCCATAGGCGCCGAGGTTGCCCCGCCGGTGCTGGGAGGCGCGCCTAGACCGGTACGGAGGCGTAGGCGGCGAAGAGCAGGCCAAGGGTGGCGACGAACATGACGGAGAGGGAGATGGTTTTGAGCATAGTAAAGTGTCCGGCGCCGTGGCGTGGCGCGCCCCTAGATATCGCCGTCAGGCGTTAATTTGAGATTTCGATCGCGTAGTTTTCGATCACGGTGTTGGCGAGCAGCTTGTCGCACATGCTGGTGATCTGAGAACGCGCCGACTCCACATCGGTTCCCACCAGCACCAGGTCAAAGACCTTGCCCTGGCGGACGGAGGAGACGCCGGGAAATCCCAGGCCCTTGAGCGAGCCTTCGATGGCCTGGCCCTGAGGGTCAAGCACACCAGCCTTGAGGGTAACCGTTACACGGGCCTTCATGATCCAAGTCTCCCGGCTACTGAACGAGGCGCGGACCGGTGGTCAGCGCGTTTTCGGTTTCAACCAGGATGCCCAGGCGCTGGGCAACTTCACGATAGCTTTCGATCAGGCCGCCCAGGTTCTCGCGGAAGCGATCCTTGTCCATCTTGGCGCGGGTCTTGACGTCCCAGAGGCGGCAGCTGTCGGGGCTGATCTCGTCGGCCAGCACGATGCGCATCAGGTCGCCCTCATAGAGGCGGCCGCACTCGATCTTGAAATCGACGAGCTGGATGCCGACACCCATGAAGAGGCCGGTCAGGAAATCGTTGACGCGGATCGCCAGGCTCATGATGTCGTCGAGTTCGGCGGGGGTGGCCCAGCCGAAAGCGGTGATATGTTCTTCACTGACCATGGGGTCGTGCAGGGCATCATCCTTGTAGCAGAACTCGATGATCGAGCGGGGCAGCTGGGTGCCGGGCTCGAGACCGAGACGCTTGACCAGCGAGCCGGCGGCAAAATTGCGCACGATGATCTCGAGCGGAATGATTTCCACTTCCTTGATCAGCTGCTCGCGCATGTTGAGGCGGCGGATGAAATGGGTGGGAATGCCCAGACCGTTGAGCTTGGTGAAAATGAACTCCGAGATTCGGTTGTTCAGCACACCCTTGCCGTCGATGATTTCCAGGCGGGCGCCATCACCAGCGGTGGTGTCATCCTTGAAATACTGAACCAGAGTGCCGGGCTCAGGACCTTCGAACAAGATCTTGGCCTTGCCCTCGTAGATTTTGCGACGACGGTTCATTGGGAATCCGGACCGTTGGGAGGAGGGGAATTTGGCCGCTTCATGCGCCAGACTCATGCGGAAAAGCAAGCTCTTTTGCATCCCGGCCGGGTATGGGCGCCCTGCGCGGACCCGGCTTGAGCATAAGGTCGCAGCGCGGGTGGAGGCGTTGATTTGACCGGCTGAACCGCTTATGTCGATGGCAAGCGCCCGTGAGGCGGCAATGTCAAAGGCAAGCGGGAGAGTGGCATGAGCCAGTTTGATGATCGGGCAAAGGGGCAGGAAGCCAAGTTTGCCTTCGATGCTGAAACCAAATTCAAGGCCGAGGCGCGGCGCAACAAGCTGCTGGGCATCTGGGTGGCCGAACTGCTGGGCCATACCGGCGACGCGGCCACGGCCTATGCGGCCGAAGTGGTGGCAGCCGATTTCGAGGAGGCCGGTGACGAGGACGTGTTCCGCAAGGTCTCGGGCGACATAAAGGCCAAGGGACTGAGCATTACCGACGACGTGATTCGCCAGAAAATGCTCCAGCTCAGGCAGACGGCCAATGAGCAGGTCGCCTCGGAAGGCTGAGTGGCATTCATCGCGACCGATTAGGGGCCGGCCGAGAGACCGGCCCTTTTTTTGCCAGTTGTGATGGTCCGGCCCACAGAACCATTTATGGGCTATACGTAGACTCGCTACTGACGGTCTTTGCGATTTCCTGAGCACAATTTACTGAAGTCGCGGCAATGTCCAAAGCGGTGGAAAGTGAATAGCGGTTTGCGCGGGGCCACCCGCACAAGACCTTCGCCGAGACGCTTGTTCGATGAAGGCAGGGAATCCCGGCCCCTAGTGTTGCAGGTGGTCCCAGGCGGGGTGTCCCGCATTTCTGAGCTCCGGCTTTAGTATAGATCGCTTTGCACTGACGGTTTCTTCTGACATTCAGAGAGCCGACACCCGGTTACGGCCGTTCCGTTTGGACTGGTACAGTCCTTCATCGGCGCGCTCCTGTACCTCGGTGGCAAATCGATCTGACGGAACGAACTCGCTGACCCCGACGCTGATAGTGGATTCATAACGCAGGGCCTTCTTCAGGGTCGTCCGAACACGCTTGCGCAGCCGCTCAGCGATATCCAACGCATCGCCACGATGGGTGTCTGGCATCACAACCATGAACTCGTCCCCGCCAACGCGCGCTACCACATCGCCATGGCGCAGATAATGGCGACACAAAAGTGCTATTTTAACGAGGGCCGTGTCGCCCGCCTGATGTCCCAACTCATCATTAAGGCGCTTGAAATTGTCTACATCAAAGCAGAGTACCGAAGTCTGGGCGTTGTCTCGCTTAAAGAGCGTCAGCCTGTGATCCAAGGTCTCATTTAGCTTGCGACGATTGTATAGCCCCGTTAGAGCGTCAGTCTCGCTCAGCTGGCGTAGCTTTTGCTGTATCTCGTTCTTATCGGTGATATTGCTTGCTACCCATATAACAGCGGCCTCGCCGTTGACCTCAAAGCTCAGAGACTGGACCCGGCCTTCAAAATAGATGGCATGACTAGGGCCGTCGCCAGCGCCCTTCACGTCACTGCCGCTTAGTTCGTATTCGACGATATGCAGCCCACCGCTTTGCAGCGCCATTTCAATGACGCCAGCGAACCAACTAGCTTTCTCCTCGTTGAGCACGTCAAACATGCTGCTCCCGATAAGGTTGCTGCCATCGTGGTAGAGCCTGACGTCATTGCCGCCGAAAATAGCCGCGTAAACGCCACTGCGAGTGAGAATGAAGACGGGATCCGGCAGGGAATAGAGAATAGATTCCAATTGCTGCTGATTAAACACGGGACAATTTTCTCACATTACCTAATGTATGGTCCTGAAAATGCGAATTATTTCATCGATCTGGTACGCGATTCATACGAAAACAAAGCCCTATCTATCTATTTTGTCCTAGCGACATTTCATCTTTCTAAACGGCCAGATCAGTTCAGCGATCGCCAGTGACTGACGCCCACGAGCCCTATTGCAGGGTGAACTGATAATTTCGGTCTCACGGGCCTAGTATTTCGACGTGTATGGCATGAGGCGGGTCTTGGTTTCAGCAAGTTGATCCGAGACCGAACGCTGGACCGCCGGGTGGGCGTTTGCTCATCCGAGGTCATTAAATCCGAGCCAAAATGCCGGTTTGCGATGGCGTGACACGAGCGTTAATGATGTGTTTCACCAGTACTGGACAGACGCTGTATTTCGTCGTCTCATGACTTCAGCTTTGGGAGGAGTAGCCGATGTTTTCGCGAGATCTAATTCTCGAAGGTGTGCGACCCGCAGACATTCTCGCCTTGCGTCAAGTTCGAAAGGGCGGTGTCTTAAACGAGGACACTATCCGCCGGCTTGAGGCCAAAGGCTGGATAGAGGCACCAGGCGGTATTGCTTTGATCACATTGACGGGCGGGACGCTTCTGCAAGACCGCGATATCAACTAGAATGCACTGGTCGCAGCTAGACGCTTCGGTGTCCGGCTTCCACTGATAAAATGCCCGCTGACCAAATAATATTTGGGTCAATCAACCTTTTTGGGCCGACTGCTCATTCCACAAAGCTGTGCATTTCAAGTCTACTGTCGCCCCAAGAGCCCATCCAACATATATGTTGAAGTCGAAATTCCGCGGGGCTAACCCATGGCTTTCGAAATCATGAGCTTCAAGATCGTCTCGCTAAGAAGACATCCGGCATTGCGTAACCACGTGCGTGCAAATGTAGTGGTCGGACTGGTTGAGAATCTCGGATCGTATATGATTGACCTCAACTTGCGAGTGATCGTTGAAGAGGACGAACAAGACGAAGCCGTTCGGCTGGCAGTCCTAACCACGGCTGCTCGTGTGATCCGCCGAATTACTTCGGCGATAGACCAACGCGACGTTGGAGCTGCACCGGAATAATGGATGATCGCGAACAGGTGGTCACGAACAGCCTCACACCCCAGTGCATCATACTTGACGTGCACTAGAGACTGGCGCGGTTTTGATCGAAGCTTGGGTTGGTTTTTCGAGGCTACTGACCGCGCTTCAAAACCCGACTTGCTGGTATTGAAACGTTTTGGAGTTTCTCATGGCGCGAGTTTACGCATGGACAGAGGACGAAGATGAGGTTGCGCTTGACGCGATCACCGTAGGGATAAGAAGCGACACACGAATTTTGACGGTTGCTGGACTGCAGTTTGGGCAACGTGACGCGCTGATCTATTGGCCTGAGTGGGATACAAAAAACGGGCCGTTGCCGGCCGCAATGGAGGGGCCCATGCCAGTGCAGGAGGCACTAGAAAGGGCAGAGCATCTTCGAGCAGTTCATGGTTTCGCGCGAGTGGTAGTATGGGTCCAGCATCGGGAACTTTGGGATGACCGGTGGGGCGAACTGGCTGCTACGGAGGGGGTTTAGCGGTTGGTGAAGCTATGCGGCGTATCGGCAACGGCTCTAGCGTGAGTTCGATGTAAGACAACGATAGCTGTCATTGGCTGCGTTCAAGGCGCTGGCGACCCGGCGATAGCTCTTGCCGAACTGGGCAAGAACATTGCACATGAAGTGGTATCGGCAGCGCTGACAGGTGGCGGACGGCCCTTGCTGGCGGCGGCCTTGATGCCCTCTTGTGCGTCCGAGCCCCCAGCTTCGCCTCGCGCAGACTGCGCCGCGTGAGCTTGCGCAGGAACTGGGTCCCGCTCGGCTCGGCGTAGCTCCGCTGCGCGCGCAGGTTAGTGCTGGCGGCGCGCTGGCGCAGGATGGGGGGACGCTGGACGCTGACCTCCTTCGATTGCCCGGCGGGCATGAACTGTCCGTGCTAGCGAGCACTAAGCGAAATCCGGGCGAATAACCTTAGTCGCCATGCCGATGGAGGCGGGCATGACGGGCTCGAAGCCGTATTGAGCATAAAGGTGGCGGGCGTCGCCGTCGGCGATCAAGCTGACATAGGCGCCGGCAGGGGCGTGGCTGTTGAGGTGGTCCATCAGCGCGGCTATGACGGCCTTGCCGAGCCCCTTGCCTTGGTGGGCCGGTTCGAGCGCGATATCGACGATCTGGAAGGCGGTGCCGCCATCGCCAATGATGCGGCCCATGCCGATCGCTTTGCCCTCGTGCAGCACGGTGACGCCGTACCAGGTGTTGGGCAAACCCATGCTGGCCTGTTCGGCGGTCTTGGGGCTGAGGCCGGCGGCGACACGCAGGCGCCGGTAATCCTCGATGCCCGGCGTGCCGGGCTGGACGATGTAGCCGTCCATCACAGCCGCTGCATCAATCGGGTAAACATCAGCAGGCCCTCGGGCCAGGGGCCGTGGCCGGAGTCGAGGTTGATGTGGCCGGCGTCGCCGGCCTGGTGGAAGTCAGAGCCCCAGCAATTGGCAAATTCCACCGCCCGCTCCAGCGACACATAGGGGTCGCTGCTGGAGGCGACCAGCATGGAGGGGAAGGGGAAGGGGTCGCGCGGGATGGGCCGGAAACCGTAGGTCTCTTCCGGCGCGGCGGGGCTGAGTTCAATATCGGTGGGGGCCACGAGAAAGGCGCCGCGTACATTGGCGGGCAGGCGCGGCGCGGCATGGGCCAAGGCCATGACCGACAGCGAATGGGCGACCAGCACGACGGGACGTGTGGTCAGGCGGCAGGCCTGATCGATGGTGGCGACCCAGTCGTCGAGATCGGGCTCTTCCCAATCGGCCTGTTCGACAATGGCGGCGGTGCGCATGCGCTCGGCCCAGCGCATCTGCCAGTGGCCGGGGCCGGAATTGCCCAGGCCAGGCAGGATCAGGATATCGGTATCGGCCAGCTTCATGAGCGATGGGTCCTGTCGCAATAGAAACCGGACTGGGTCTGGGTGAGGCCGATCTTCTGATAGAAGCCCTCAGCGCCGGGCAGAGCCAGCAGGATGATGCTGACGCCGGGGCCGAGAATTTCGGTGGCCTTGTCCATCAGCGTCTTGCCTACGCCCTGGCCCTGGCTGGCCTCGACCACCGCCATATCGGCGCAGTAGCAGACCCAGTTCCAGTCGGTCATGGCGCGGAACAGGCCGACCAGCCGACCAGCCGACCGCCCTCGTCACGCGCGGTGACGACGAGGTTGGAATTGTCGAGCATGGCCTGGACGCGCTCGGTATTGCCGAGCGGACGGGTCGGACCCAGCGCCGACTGGCCGACACAGGCGATATATTCCTCGGCCGTGAGGCCGCTTTCCTGCGCGCAGATCAGGCTCATCCGAAGACCCTGGCAAAGATCGTGTCGACATGCTTGAGGTGATAGGCGTCGTCGAACATGGCGTCGATTTGTGCATCACTCAGAGTCACTTCGGGGTCGGCCTTGAGGTTGGCTGCGAACTGGCCGGCGCGGTCGCCGCTCATTTCCCAGACCTTCATGGCGTTGCGCTGCACGGCAGCGTAGCTGTCCTCGCGGGAATAGCCGGCCTGGGTCAGCGCCAGCAGCATGCGCTGGGAATTGTGCAGGCCACCAAGCAGGTCGAGGTTGCGGCGCATGTTCTGCGGATAGACCACCAGCTTGTCGATGACCCCGGCGAGGCGGGACAAAGCGAAGTCGAGGGTGACGGTGGCGTCGGGGCCGATCATGCGCTCGACCGAGGAGTGCGAGATGTCGCGCTCGTGCCAGAGGGCGACGTTTTCCAGCGCCGGGACCACCATGCCGCGCACGAGGCGGGCAAGGCCGGTGAGGTTTTCGGTCAGCACCGGGTTGCGCTTGTGCGGCATGGCCGAAGAACCCTTCTGGCCGGGGGAGAAGAACTCCTCGGCCTCGAGCACTTCGGTGCGCTGCAGGTGGCGGATCTCGATGGCGACGCGCTCGATGGAGCTGGCGACGACGCCCAGCGTCGCAAAGAACATGGCGTGGCGATCGCGCGGGATGACCTGGGTCGAGACCGGCTCGATGGAAAGGCCGAGCTTTTCGGCCACATATTCTTCGACCTGCGGGTCGATATTGGCAAAGGAGCCGATTGCACCGGAAATGGCGCAGGTAGCGATCTCCTCGCGCGCAGCAACGAGGCGGGCGCGGTTGCGGGCAAATTCGGCATAGGCCTCGGCCAGCTTGACGCCGAAGGTGGTCGGCTCGGCATGGATGCCGTGGCTGCGGCCGATGGTGATGGTGTCCTTGTGTTCAAAGGCGCGGCGCTTGAGTGCATCGAGCAGGGCATCGCAATCGGCGATCAGCAGGTCGGCGGCGCGGGCCATCTGCACCGAGAGCGTGGTGTCTAGAATGTCCGAGCTGGTCATGCCCTGGTGCACGAAGCGGGCGTCGGGGCCGACGATTTCGCTGAGGTGGGTCAGGAAGGCGATGACGTCGTGCTTGGTGGTGCGCTCGATCTCGTCGATGCGGGCGACGTCAAAGGCGTAGTCGCCGTGCTCGGCCTTGCGGGCATTCATCACGTCCCAGATGTTCTGGGCGCTCTCCTTGGGGACGACGCCCAGTTCGGCCAGCTTGGTGGTGGCGTGGGCCTCGATCTCGAACCAGATGGCAAAGCGCGTCTCGGCGGACCAGATGGAGACCATTTCGGGGCGGGAGTAGCGCGGGATCATATTTTTGGGCTTTCGCGTTGAAGGCTTGCAGCTAAATTATCGGGTCAGGCGAGGCGGGTCGAGGCAGCGTTGCGGATGGCGGCGATGCGGGGGGCGTAGGTGGCGGGATCATTACCGCCATAGACCGAGGAGCCGGCGACAAAGACATTGGCGCCGGCCTGGGCGACGGCGCGGGCATTGTCGGCGGTGATGCCGCCATCGACCTCGAGATCGATGGGGCGGTTGCCGATCAGCGCGCGGGCCTGGGCCAGCTTGTTGAGCGTTTCGGGAATGAAGCTCTGGCCGCCAAAGCCAGGGTTGACCGACATGACCAGCAGCAGGTCGATATCGTCGAGCACATGGGCCAGGGCCGAGACGGGGGTGGCCGGATTGAGAGCGACGCCGGCCTGCTTGCCCTCGGCGCGGATGGCCTGCAGCGTGCGGTGCAGATGCGGGCCGGCCTCGGCATGGACAGTGATGATATCGGCGCCGGCCCTGGCAAAGGCGGGAATGTAGAGATCGACCGGGGCAATCATCAGGTGCACGTCGAAGGGCAGGGTGGTGACCTTGCGGATCGAGGCCATGACGAGGGGGCCGAAGCTGATATTGGGCACGAAATGGCCGTCCATGACGTCGACATGGATGTAGTCGGCGCCTGCTGCGGCGATGGCTGCGACCTCTTCACCCAGACGGCTGAAATCGGCCGAGAGGATCGAGGGGGCAATGCGGATGGGTCGCGTGGTCATGGGGTGTTCACCTCAGCCGGGCAGGGACGAGGCTGGAATATAGCGGGCAGGGGGCGAGGGCAAGGGGAGGCAGGCGGCGACGGGGGGCCTGACCGAGTCTGGCGGTCGATTGCGATGCGTTTTTGTGCGGTTGTGGCAGCGGGCGGCGGAGGCTAGTTATCCTCAACCATCCCGTCGGAGATCCCCATGACAGACCGCAAGACCCTCCCCATCATTGTCATTGCAGAAGGCAAGGTCGCCGAGGCGGCGCTGTCGCCGGCCAATCTGGCCTGGGCCATGGCCAATGGCTTTACCGGTCAGCGCGGACAGTTGCTGGCGCTGCCGGGCGATGATGGTGCGGTTTCCGGCCATCTGTTCGGCAGCGGGCCGGAAGCGGGGCGCTCGGCACTGGTGCTGGGGCTGGCCGGGGCAGCGTTGGCCGAGGGTGATTATCACCTCGAAGGCGCGTATGGCGATGCGGTGCTGGCTGCTGTCGGCTTCCGGCTGGGCGCCTATCGCTTCGACCGCTATCGCAAGGCCAAGGCCGCCCCGCGCCTGGTGGCGCCGGCGGGCGCCGATGTCGCCGAGATCGATCGGCTGGTCGAGGCAGCCGTGCTGGCGCGCGACCTGGTCAATACGCCGACCAATGATCTGGGGCCGGATGCCTTTGCTGCCATCATCGCCGAGTTCGCCGCGGCGCGCGGCATGGACTGCACGGCCATTGTCGGCAATGACCTGATCGCCGAGAATTTCCCGATGATCCATGCGGTGGGTCGTGCGGGCAACCAGAAGCCGCGGCTGCTCGACCTGCGCTGGGGCAAGGAGAGCGACCCCAAGGTGACGCTGGTGGGCAAGGGCGTCACCTTTGATACGGGCGGTCTCGATATCAAGAACTCGGCCGGGATGCTGCTGATGAAGAAGGATATGGGCGGGGCCGCCAATGTGCTGGGCCTGACCCATGCCGTGGTCTCGGCGGGCCTGGCCGTGCGGCTGCGGGTGCTGATCCCGATTGTCGAGAATGCCATCAGCAGTGAAAGTTTCCGGCCCGGCGATGTGCTGACCTCGCGCAAGGGCCTCACGGTCGAGATCGGCAATACCGATGCGGAGGGCAGGCTGATCCTGGCCGATGCACTGGCGCTGGCCGACGAGGAGGCGCCCGAGCTGCTGCTGGACATGGCGACGCTGACCGGCGCGGCGCGGGTGGCGCTGGGGCCGGAACTGCCGGCGCTCTATTCCACCGATGACGGGCTTGCGCGCGAGCTGATGGCGGCGGGCCTGACGGCGGACGATCCGCTGTGGCAGATGCCGCTATGGTCGCCCTATGACGCCATGATGGCGTCCAAGATCGCCGATGTGAACAATGCCGGCAGCGGCGGCTTTGCCGGTTCGATCACCGCGGCGCTGTTCATGCGGCGGTTTGTGGAAAAGGCCAAGGCCTGGGTGCATCTGGACATCATGGCCTGGGCGCCCGAAGCACGGGCCGGGCGCCCGTTCGGCGGCACCGATCATGGCATCCGCGCCGTCTATGGCGTGCTCAAGCAGCGTTATCCCAAGCGCTGAGGCCAGCGGGGCGCCGGGCCGGACCGGCTCGGCAAATGGCCGCGCAGGAAGCAACAGGTGTGCGGCGTCACAATGCGCCGATGTGGCCCTTGGTGTAGAGCCGCACCGTGATGTCCCGGCGCCCGGCGCTCTGGATATAGACCTTGGCCTGCAGGGTGCCGGGCTGACCGGTTCGGACCAGATCCAGGCCCAGGGCGCGGGTGGCGGCATCCTCGGGCGAATGGGCATCTACGACATGGCTTGGCGCATGCCCCGAGGCGTAAGGACGCAAATCCAGCACGGTATGACTCGATAGCATGACTGACCTCCGGTCCGGATGACGGGCAGCCAGCGAATGCTCGTTCACGCTGCCGTTGCCAGCACTCTAAACCAGAAAGCTCAATGTAATCAGTTCTGTACGATATAGTACAAATGCAAAACATGTGGACCTGTCGCCCCCGTCGCGTATAGATGGAGACTGGAAACCGGGAAGGCGCTGACCCATGTGGGACGGTACGAGAGAGCGCGCGGCGGCCGGTTGGGTGCTGGTTGTCGAAGACGACGTGCTCATCGCCATGACGGTGGAGGACATCGTGCGCGAACTCGGCTTCCGGCATGTCACGGTGGCCTATCACCATGGCCAGGCCCTTGAGGCCATCGCCATGTTCACACCCAGCCTGGCGGTGCTCGACATTACCCTGGCGGACGGGACCGACGATTTCTCGATTGCTGACGCGCTGTCGGCGCGTGGAGCGCCTTTCGTATTCTATAGCGGGCGTGGCGTGGCAGACCTGCCCGAACGGCACCGCCGCCGCCCCTTTGTCGGCAAGCCGGCGCCGGGCGACGTGTTGGCCGGTACGATCAGGCGGGCTCTGTCGAACTAGATGTCGCGCGCGGCTCTGGCGGCTGCAGCAGGCGGCGCTGTTCGCGTTCGGCAAGGCCATAGGCGCCGTTGGAGGCCTCAATCAGGCCGGGTCGATCGAGGATGATCACACTGCCCCGGCTGGAGCCGATCAGGCCACGCCCCTCCAGCACCTGCAAGGCCAGCGTCACGCCCGCCCGGCGCACGGCCAGCATGGTGGCGAGGAAGGCATGGGTGATGTTGAAGGATTCCCCAACCCGGTCGGCGACCATCAGCAACCAGCGCGCCAGGCGCTCCTCAAGCTTGGCATAGCCATTGGAGACGGAGGTTGCGGCCACCTGGATGTGGAAGGCGCGGGAATAGCGCATCAGGGCAAAGCTGAGGGTATCGCTCTGCTCCAGCGCCAGCTGCAGGCGCGCGGCCGGGATGCGAAAGCCATCGCCCTCGACCTGCATGAAGGTTTCAAAGGGGGTGCGGTCGTCGGCGCCGAGCAGCGAAATGGCCGTCATGCCCTCCGGCCCGATGATGCCGACTTCGATCTCGCGGCGGCCGGCATTCTGCGACACGACAGACGCCACACCGCGTTCGATGAAATAGACCCATTCAATTGGCGTATCGGGCTGCTCGAGCGTCTGCCGCAAAGGCAGGTCGACGGGTACCAAATTCCCAAGCAAAGCCAAGTCTGAGGGGGAGAGAGCAGATAGGAGGTGATTTCGAAACGATTGGTCGTTTTTGGTCAATGTGCTCTCCCGCAGAGGGAAGAGCTGCATAACTCCTCACCGTCCGTGTCCGATATCCGTACAGACGGTAAGGCAGCCTAACACGGCTAAGTTGAAGTTGCGAACTATTGGTACCAAAACGAACGCAGGGGATTACCCGGTTGTTTCCGCACGATAAGCGAGTGACACGCGGGCTCTGGTGGCCCCGAGTTCGTCGCGTACCATGATCGCCATGAGACGCTCGGCAGTGCCAATCAAGGTATCGGCAGCCAGTTCGGTCAGGGTCTGCGTGGCTTCCACGATAGCCGAAGCGACGTCAGTGAGATCGGCGCCAATCTCGTCCCGAGCCGCCCCCGATCCTTCGCCATTATCGTAGTCGAAGTAAAAGACTGGCATGGCTGACTCAACTGTCACGGGGTCCAGCTGCGCTGAATGTACCTTTTCGTACCATAGCGATATGGATTGACGTCCGCAACTATGGGTAAGCGCCATGAACGGGCGCCGGCGATCACAATATGGATGGGTGGGTGTTGTGCCGGGCTGGGCGGTATGCTGAGCGGGCGGGGAGGGCGCTCGGGTGGCACGGGCGCCTTGGGGGCCCATGCGCCTGGCACGGCGCCGTAGCGGCCGTGCCAGGTGATGCGAAGGCGGGTGCTAGAACTCGTTCCAGTCCTTGGCGATGGCAGCGCTGCCGGAGGAGAGATAGCTCCCCATGGCGGACTTGACGCGGGCCTGCATGCCGCGAACGCCACCCTGCTGAGGCTTGGCGGCAGCGGCCGGACGGGACGCAGCCTGGCTGGTCTTGCCGACAGTGAAGATCTCGACGATGCCGTCGACCTTTGACGCCTGGCTTTCGGTCTGCTCGATGGCAGCGTTCATCTCTTCGACCAGAGCCGCATTGTGCTGGGTCATTTCGTCCATCTGGCGCACGGCGATGGAGACTTCCTGGATGCCGCTGGCCTGTTCCTTGCTGTCGCGGGCAATGCCGTCCATCAGGCTGGTATTGGACCGGACGCTGTTGAGCATGGAGTCGAGCTTGGCAGCGGCGCTTGCCACCAGGGTGGTGCCGCCATGCACTTCGATGGCGCTCTGGTCGATCAGGACCTTGACCTCGGAGGAGGCGCTGGCGGCTGACTGGGCGAGGCGGCGGACTTCCACGGCAACCACGGCGAAACCCTTGCCGGCATCGCCGGCACGGGCCGCTTCCACCGAGGCGTTGAGCGCCAGAAGGTTGGTCTGGAAGGCGATGTCGTCGATCAGGCCGATGATATTGGAGATCTTGGAGGAGGAGGAGGTGATCCGCTCCATGGCGCCGGTTGCCTCGACCATGACGGCGCCGCCTTCTTCGGCGACCTTGGCGATCTGGTTGGCATTGTCGCTGGCTTCGCTGGCGCGCTGGGCGTTCTTGGTCACGGTATTGGCCAGCTGTTCCATGGCCGCCGAGGTTTCCTCGATGGTCGCGGCCTGCTTGGTGGTGCGCTCGGACAGGTCATTGGCGCCAGCCAGGATTTCGCCGGTGGCCAGCTTGAGGGCGTTGGAGGTTTCGCGCAGCTCGGAGACGATGTCACCGAGCTTGTCGGCCACGGCATTGGTATCGTTCTGCAGTTCGGCAAAGGCGCCGTGATAGGTGCCTTCCATGCGCTCGGTCAGGTCGGCATTGGCCAAGGCACCCAGCACCCGGCCGGCTTCGGTCAGGGCGCCATTGGTGGTTTCGAGCATGGCGTTGAAATTGGCCGAGATGCGGTCGATATCGGCATCGTTGAACTTGGCGTCGATGCGTCGGGTAAAGTCACCGGCCGAGGTGGCGTCGATGACGCTGTCAAAGGCTGCCTGGAACGATTCCATCATCCGGGCACGGGCGACGGACAGGGCAGAACGGGAGTCCTTTTCGGCCTCGGCGACGCGGACGGCCTGGGCATTGGTCTGGAAGACCTGCAGCGCCCGGGCCATCTGGCCGAGTTCGTGGGTCGGCTCGGTGCCGGCGATTTCCATGTCGATATCGCCGCCGGCCAGAGCCTGCATGGCCTGGGTCATGCGGATGATGACGCCGGACAACCAGCGCCCGGTAACATAGGCGGCAGCTACGCCGATCAGGATGCCGAGGCCGCTGATCGAGAGCACGAGCATGACCTGGAACTGCGCTGAGGCCGTAGCCACTGGCCCGATGGTATCCTGAACTTCCTGAGCCCTGTCGGCCATGGCGGAATAGATGTCGCCAATCTGCGGGCCGAGGGCGCGCAGCTCTTCTGCTTTGGCCGTTGCGGTAACGGTGTCGTTGGCCGCCTTGGCTGCAACAAGCTCATTGAAGCCAGCCAGATAGCTGTTGGCCAGTTCCGTCACGGTAGCGATGTCAGCGAGGCCCTCGGGATTATTGGCGAAGACGGCGAGCCCATCGGCATCGGTGGTGGCGACATCGGTTATCCACTCGATCATGCCCGCCTCCTCCTCCGGCGAGGAATCGATGAGATAGTTGAGGAAAGCGATGCGCGTGCTCGAAACGTCGGCGAGATAATCATTGATCTCGGAGTTTTGTTGGGCGGCGCCGCGATAGGTCTCGAACAGGCCGGCAGTGGTCTGAACGCCAACAAATCCCACGCCCCCCACTACGCCGAGCAAGAGTACCAGGGTGCCAAATGCCCCATAGATCCGGGCAGAAAGGCTGAGATTTGTCAGATTCATCATCGATCTCCAAAGAGTGTGTTGTCCTCAAATTACATTCCAAGGGTAAATTTAAGGTTGTGATTCGGTGATGATTGCCGCATTTGTGGGCATTTCCGGGCGGTCATGATGCCGAGGCTATGCTGTTGGTAGCGCCATAAATCCTTGCGGCCGCGCCCGGCCGGACGGTGGCTGGGCTTCACGAAGGGGCGATGCGACACCGTGTGGATTGCATTGGTGCGGAGAGCGGGTAGAACAGCAGCGCAATCTGGAGCGGCGATCGCGTGGAATTTTCTCTGCCATTGGTGTTCGGCGCGGGCGTCCTGAGCTTCCTGTCGCCCTGCGTGCTGCCGCTGGTGCCGCCCTATCTCACCTATATGAGCGGGGCGAGCTTCGACCAGCTGCGCGATGAAGGCACGACCGCTGGCGCGCTGCAGCGGCGCGTGGCCTTTACCTCGCTGTTCTTCATTCTCGGCTTTACCGTGGTGTTCGTCACGCTGGGCGCGACCGCGACCGCGTTTGGCCAGGTGTTCCGGCAGGCGCTGCCGATCCTGACGCCGCTGGCCGGCGTGCTGATCATCGCCATGGGGCTGCATTTCATCGGGGTGTACCGGATCGGGCTGCTCGACCGGCAGATGCGGCATCAGGGGCCGGGCGTGGCCAGCGGGCCGCTGGGGGGCTTCCTGCTGGGCCTGGCCTTTGCCATTGGCTGGACGCCGTGCATCGGGCCGGTGCTGGCGGCAGTGCTGTCGGTGGCGGCCAGCAAGGGCACGGCCTGGGAAGGCGCAGGGCTGCTGGGCCTTTATTCCCTGGGGTTGGGCGTGCCGTTCTTTCTGGCGGGCATCGCGGTGGGACCGTTCCTGGCGTTTTTCCAGGGGTTCAAGCGGCACCTGCACACAGTCGAGCGCGTGATGGGCGTCCTGCTGGTAGTCACCGGCGTGCTGTTCCTGACGGGCAATTTCAGCCGCCTGTCATACTGGTTCCTCGAAACCTTCCCGGCCCTGGCGAATTTCGGCTAGTAAGCCTGCCTTAACCCTGATCACAGAAGCGTGACATCGCCGCGCCTGGTTCAGCACTGGTTTACCCGGCAGGGGCACAGTGGTGGGCATGACTGAAGCTGCTGCACCAGCGCTGAACCCGTCGACACCGCTCCCGGCCGATCCGGCCGGCGCGATGCTGGCCGCTGCCAGTCTGTCGCAAGCCATCAGCGTGAGCGTGAGCCACAGCATTGGCGAGGTCGAAGAAATCTGGCGGGCGCTGACGGTCAAGACGATCGAGTCGCCGGGTCAGAGTTTTGATTTTATCCGCGCCTGGGTCACCCAGCGCGACATTGCCCCGAGCGCCCAGCACTATGTCGTCGGCCGGGTCGACGGCGTCGTCGTGGCGCTGCTGCCGCTGCACCGCCGGCGCGTCTATGGCATGCAGGTCCTGACCTGGTTTCCTGGCGCCCATGCGGGCTGCCACGCCCCGGTGGCCGACCATGACCGGCTGGCGGCGCTGGGACCGGCCGGCCGCCGGGCCCTGTGGGCGGCCATGACGGCGGCGCTGGGGCGCGGCGACGTGATCTATCTGCGCTCCATTCCCGCCAGAGTGGGCGGGCATGATGGCCTGTTTGACGAGCTGGGCACATCGCTGGCCGTCGAGACGCTCTACCGGTCCGAATATGCAAGCTGGGCAGAATGCGACAGGCTGCAGCGCAGCAAATCGCGGCGCAAGCACGACCGGCAGCAGGGCGATCGGCTCAATGCCATGGGCACTGTCAGCTTTGAAGAAATCGGCAATGGCGGCGAAACGCGCCAGGCCATCGACACCATGTTTCTCCAGCGATCGGCGCGGTTCAAGGCGATGGGGATCCGCGACACCTTCGTGCAGGACTGCCTGACCGGGTTTTACCAGCAGCTGGCGGGGCCGAGTTCGGGCGTCGATGTGCGGCTGCATATATTGCGGCTCGACGGCGCCATCGTCGCGGTGCGCTACAATGTCGTGCATGGGAACCGGATGTTCTGCCTGATCTCGTCGATGATCGACGATCCGACGATCCAGCACGGCTCGCCGGGCAAGCAGTGCCTGTTGCGGGTGATGCAGTGCGTGTTCGACCATGGCATTGCCGTCTTTGACATGGGCAGCGGCTTTACCGACGAGAAGCGGCACTGGTGCAATGTGCAACTGCCGCTGCGCCAGCATTATATCGGCCTGACCTGGCAGGGCATGCTGATCGTGGCGGTGCACCAGACTTTCCAGAAGACCAGGGCGCGGATCAAGGCCAACAAGCAGCTCAAATCGGCTTTCCGCGCCAGCCGGCTGCTGTTTGACCGGCTCAGTGGCGGGGCCGAAAGGCCGGTGTCGACAAGCGACAGCTTATAGCAGCTTAAGGCCGCACAGTTATGGGAGGCGGATAGCTCATTCCGTCATCACACTCTCGGCCCCGGTTGCGGTTGCTGCGATGGCCAACCCCGAGAGCTGTTACCTGGCCGAACTCTCGCCACGAGGTCTGGGTCGACATGAGGCGGTTTGGCACCCACCATCCCCTTCCACGCCAAGCGCGACGGCGCATAATGGGATTGAGCAGTCATGGCGCTGGCATGGTTCATGACGACCGCTACTTGCTCAGCCGTCATGCCCATGGCCATCATGTTCGCGCGCGCCTGATGTCGAACCGAGTATGCTGTGATCTGGCGGGAATTGCCGCCGACCGCTGGCCGGGCGAGACGAATGGCGCGTTGGCATCGGCTCAGCAGTGTGCGGTACGTTGCGCCCGCGGCGCGTTCGATCAATAGCAATTCGGCAATTCGCTTTAGCTCGGCAACGTCGAGTGCTGACAGATTATCACTTATGACCATTCTGACCCGCACCAAGCCTCTAGAATTCGTCTCAGAATATTTTGCGGATGTGATCCAGAGACGGCCATAAGGATCTAGGCGGAGGGTCAGGAACTCGCTGGGGCGCGTCGCCAGTTCAACACCGTATCTAAGCTGGGCTGCAGCAATACGGCGGATCGCTGTTGGGCGTTTTAACAGTTCGAAAACCAAAGAATTCAAGGTCTCCGGCTTCACTGTCTTGGCGCGACCAGCCGATGTCCTAAGTCTGGTCCTACCCTCCGACACTTGCATGGGTATCTGCTCACGCAGAAGCGCATCAATGCGCTCAATCATGTCGAGCTCGATCGCACCATCATCCCACTGGTCGCGCAAGTGCTGTCGGAAAGCAGCGTGATATTGTTTGAGCGAGCTTTTGCGCAAGCCGTTGGCGTAACCACCGAGATCGGCGGCGAGATCTAACGCCGAGACCACATTCAGCCCATGCTTTTTGCACCAGGTTTTGGCCATCCCGACATAGCGCTTGCGGTAGGCGGCTTCCGTTTTTGCGACGCGCGTCTGAACCCAGCCGCCCGCATCTGGCCGACGCAGGCATGCAGGGTAAGAAGCGCTTTCATACATTTTTTATCGAGCTGGCTATGTTACAGTTGAGACGAGCATAGCCGGCTAAGCAGCAAAAGTATCCCTCAATCCGACGTGCCGTGAGAGGCAGGCAGGGGCCCATTATCCGCAAGCTGCTCTCCAGACTTGCTATCGCAGCTGCGAGCTTAAGCTGCGCCATACGCAGAAATCTCGGCCACCAAATACGTGCGTTTCAGAAGCCCCAGTATCGCTGGGGCAATCAACCAATACTCTATCGGCTTGTGGGAAAGAGCTTGATTGGGATGAAGCTATGCATGGTGGCGGTGCCCTATGACGAGCCCGCTGCCGTCCATTCCGCGCATAGAACGCGATTGGTCCACCCTGTCACGCCGTTGAAGTGCGGCGGCGATCAGTCGGTTCTTCCTGTTGAAGAGGGGATGCTTGACCAGTTAATGCTCTTAAGGAAACCGGTTCCTGCAGCAGTCGATCAGGAGGCTTGATACGGTGGTCAGCGTCGATGCGATGACGGTCAAAGCGACAATACCGCTCGCATGATTTTGAGCTGTGCATTGATTGCTGCTCTCAGTCATTCGACTGTATCTGGGCGCGCCTTTGTAACGCTGCGGACGCGCCGAGAGAATTGAAAGTTGAAGCACTTCGTGCCGTTCGAACGTTACCGCTGCTCCCGATTTCAACGGTCTTGCACTCACCGTCGGTGACCGACCGGTGAAGATGCGGGGAGCTCGATCAGGCCGCGGCGAATTCGTCGGGCCATGCGCTCATCCAGCGGCCCGGATGGCCAGGGGGTTGAACAGGCCGGCGGGTGAGAGGGTGAAGACCTCGTTGCCGGTTTCGGTAATGCCGATGGAATGCTCGCACTGGGCAGACAGCGTGCGGTCGCGGGTGACGGCAGTCCAACCATCTGAGAGGATCTTCACGTCGGGTCGGCCCAGATTGATCATGGGCTCGATGGTGAAGATCATGCCGGGCTTGAGCGGCACGCCGGTGCCCGGCCGGCCGAAATGGAGGATATTGGGCTCGTCGTGGAACAGCTTGCCCAGGCCATGGCCGACAAAGTCGCGCACCACGCTCATGCGCTCCGCCTCGGCCAGCGACTGGATGGCATGGCCGATATCGCCGGTCGTGTTGCCGGGGATGGCGGCGGCCAGGCCGGCCTCGAGGCCGGCATAGGTGATTTCGATCAAGCGCTCGGCCTTGCGGGAAATTTCGCCCACCGGATACATGCGGCTGGAATCGCCGTGCCAGCCATCGACGACCAGGGTCAGATCGATATTGACGATGTCGCCCTCGCGCAAAGCCCGCTCGTCGGGAATGCCGTGGCAGACCACGTGATTGATCGAGGTGCAGAGCGCGTGGCGATAGCCCTTGTAGAAGATGGTCGCCGGGACGGCGCCGTTGTCACGGGCAAATTCATAGGCGACCTTGTCGATGGTCGAGGTGGGGACGCCCGGCTCGACATATTCGCTGAGGATATCGAGTGCCTGGGCCGTCAGCGCACCGGCGTTGCGCATGCCGGCAAAGCCTTCCGCGCCATGCAGCGGAATGACGCCGGGCGTGCGGCGGGCTTTGGCAGGTGCGTCGACAAAGGTAATCATCAAGAACTCCGGTTGCTGCAGCGAAAATAGTCGCTGCGGCGCGCAATGGGAAGGCCAACACGCTCGCTTGACGGCGCAATCGTGCAGGGGCATTGCTGAAGCCCTTCAGAGTCAGGACATATCATGCCCAGCGCAGACAGCGTAACCGCCGGCCTTCTGGTCATTGGCGACGAAATTCTCTCGGGGCGGACCAAGGACGTCAATATCGGCGCGACAGCGGATTTCTGCACCGACCTGGGCATCGAGCTCAAGGAAGTGCGCGTGGTCAGCGACGAGACCGACGAGATCGTGGACGCGATCAACGCCCTGCGGGCCCGCTATACCTATGTGTTCACCACCGGCGGCATCGGCCCGACGCATGATGACATCACCGCCGACGCCGTGGCCAAGGCGTTCGGGGTGGCGCTGCCGATCAATGCCCAGGCGCGCGAAATGCTCGAATCGCGCTGGCGGCAGACCGGCACCGAGGTCAACGAGGCGCGGCTGCGCATGGCGCGGATCCCCGAAGGGGCCGACCTGATCGTCAATTCGGTGAGCGCTGCGCCCGGTTTCCGCATCGGCAATGTGCATGTGATGGCCGGCGTGCCAGTGATCATGCGGGCCATGCTCGAAGCCCTGGTGCCCACGCTCAAGGGCGGCAAGAAGGTGCTGTCGGTCACCGTCAAGGCGGCGGTGGGCGAGGGCACGGTGGGCGGCCCGCTGGGCGCGCTGCAGGAAGAATATCCCGACGTGAAGATGGGCAGCTATCCGCAGATGGGGCATGACCGCATCATGACCGAGCTGGTGCTGCGCTCGACCGATGCGGCGCGGCTGGAAGAAGCGGCCGGCAAGGTGCGGGCCATGGTGGCGGCAGCTCATGCCAAGGCTGGCGTTGCCGCACCGGAAGAAGACTGATTGGCGCGACGCCTGCGCTTTGCTACACAACGGCCTTCCAGATTAAACCGGGCGCCCGGCGTCGGGGCAGGAGAGATGATTTGACCGATCCGAACCAGAAGTCGTTCCCGGTAACGTGGGACCAGTTCCACCGCGACAGCCGCGCTTTGGCCTGGCGCCTAGCGGCCCTGGGGCCATTCGATGCCGTGGTGGCGATTGCCCGCGGCGGCCTCGTGCCGGCGGCCATCGTGGCGCGCGAGCTCAATATCCGCACGGTCGAGACCGTGGCGGTCAAGAGCTATGACCACCAGAACAAGGGTGGCATCAAGGTGCTCAAGGAAATCAGCCCGTCGGTGCTCGACCTGGCCAAGACCGGCGCCAAGGTGCTGATCGTGGACGACCTGGTCGATACCGGCTCGACGGCGCGCGTGGTGCGCGACATGCTGCCGGGCGCGCATTTTGCGACCGTCTATGCCAAGCCCAAGGGCCGCGAGATGGTGGATACCTTCATCACGGAAGTCAGCCAGGATACCTGGATCTTCTTTCCGTGGGATCTGGACGTGGCCTATGTCGCCCCGATCAGCGGCGGCACGGACTAGGCTGCCGGGCCCGCACCAGGGGTGGGCGCAGGCGCTCCTCCGGGCCGGGTGGCGAGACAATGCGGGCGTGGTGAAACTGGTAGACACAAGGGCCTTAAAAGCCCTCGCCGCTAGGCGTACGGGTTCGATTCCCGTCGCCCGCACCAAGACAATGGCCGAGCGGCGTGGCCGCTCAGGCAGCGTCAGGCAGGGTTCGGTCAGTCAGCGACCGACCAGGCTGTCCTGCTGGTAGTCGGGCAGGGGCATGGGGGCCAGCTTGAGGCCGGCCGTCGGGGCCAGGCCGGAAATGGCGGCGCGCAGGATGGCTTCGTCAGACGGCGTCAGGTTGCCGAAATCGAGCAGATAGAGCAGCGCAGCGGCCGTGTCACGGGCAGTGCGGGCGGGCGGCGGGCTCTGCAGGGCCTCAAGGGCAGGACCATAGGAATTGCGCACCGATTCCACGCCGTCGGAGCCGTCGCGCATCAGGATCTCGTAATTGGCCACCTGGTTGCGGAATTCTGTGATGAGCGCGGCGAGGCTGGGGGTCTTGGTCTTCATGTGCGTTCCACGAGTTTGCGCGTCCACGGTTTGCGCGATAATGCTCACACACATGGTCGTGCCGACGGGGTCCGGAAACAAGTCAGGAAAAACCCCCGAACCGGGTGAGCCGGGCGCCGGACGAACCGACCTCAGGGCGGGTCGTGGCGGCGCCGGAAAAATTTTGGCCGACAGCAGAAGGATAGAACAAGATGATCGAGCGGATCGAGACGGGCATTGCGCCATCGGCGTCGCCAGTGAGCGACGCCATCAAGGCCGGACAGCAGGTATGGCTGGTGGCCATTGCCGAGGATCCGCAGAGCGGCGCGATCGTAGCAGGCGGCATCGAAGAGCAGACCAGGCGGACCCTGCAGAACCTCGATATCGCGGTGCGGGCCGCCGGCGGCACGCTGGCCAATATCGTGCAGGTACAGGTGTTCCTGATCGACAGCAGTGATGCCAAGGGGATGAACACGGTCTATGCCGAGTTCTTCCAGAAGCCCTATCCGGTGCGGGCGACGGTGGTGGTCAAAGAACTGCTGGCCGCGGGGCTGAAGGTGGAGATGCTGGCCACGGCGGTGGTGGGCTGATGCTGCTCAAGGCTGAACTGCTCGAACAGATCAAGGCCGGGAAGGTTGACCTGATCTTCCGCCGCTGGAGCCGACCGACGGTCAAGGCCGGGGGCACGCTCAAGACCAAAGTCGGGCTGCTCGCCATCAAGGCGATCACCGACATGGCACCCGAAGATGTCACCGCGGCCGAGGCGCAGCGCGCCGGGTTTGCCGACGTAACCGCCTTCCGCAAGTGGCTCGACACGATGAAGCCGGGGCATCTGTTCCAGCGCATCGAGGTCGGGTATCTCGGCGACGCCTAGAACGGCGTCGGCGCCACGAAGGTCATGAAGATGCCGGTGGTGGGGTGGGTGAAGCCGAGTTCGGCAGCGTGCAGCTGCAGGCGGTCGGCGGCTGCGAGGGCGTCGGCGTCGGCATAAAACACATCACCCAGAATCACATGGCCGATAGCCTTCATGTGGACCCTGAGCTGGTGGGTGCGCCCGGTCAGCGGGTGCAGGCGAACGCGGGTGGCATTGGCTTCGCGCTCGATGACCGTCCATTCGGTCTGCGAGGCCCGGCCATTGTCGAAGTCGACGCGCTGGCGCGGCTTGTTGAGCCAGTCGGTGGCCAGCGGCAGATCGACGAGGCCGGAATCCTCCTGCATGACCCCGGCGACGCGGGCGATATAGGATTTGGTGGTCTGGCGATGCTCGAACTGGCTGCCGATGCGGCCATGGGCGCGCTTGTTGAGCGCCATGACCAGAACGCCCGACGTGTCCTTGTCGAGGCGGTGGCACATGCCGGCGGTCGGCCAGGTCTGGCGGGCCCGGTGTTCGAGGCAATCCCACAGTGACGGATCCTTGCCGGGCACGCTGAGCAACCCGCTCTGCTTGTCGAATACGACGATGTCGTCGTCCTGGTGCAGAACGTTGAGATAGGGCTCAAGCGGGGGGAAATAATTGGTCAATGTTGGCATGGGTCCGAGCATGGCGCCCTGTAGCAGAAGCGCCGGGGTTTGGGCAAATGCCGCACCAGCGGCGCCTGGCAAGCCAGGACGGCGGGTGGCGGGCGCCTGGATCACAGACATGTGTGGGGAACGACCAGGGCGCCAGCCCGTTGTGTCTGTAGAACATTCACAGGAGACGACCATGCACAAGGATGAAGTCGAAGGCGCTGGCAAGCAGGCCAAGGGTGCGGTCAAGGATGCCGTTGGCGGTCTGACCGGCAATGAAAAGCTCCAGGCCGAAGGCAAGCTTGACAAGGTCGAGGGCAAGGTTCAGTCCAAGGTCGGCGAAGTCAAAGACGACGCCCGCGACGCGCTCAAGAAGTAAATTGCTCTCCGGCAATCAGAAAGCCGCCCCTTGGGGCGGCTTCTTTGCGTGCCGGCGTCGGTCATGCGCGTGTCGCAGGAGCCTGATTGTGCAGTAATTCCAGTGGAATGTGACAAGCGACATCCATATGGTCGGGCGATGGAGACGAAGATCTTTGATACCGCGCTGGGCTTGTTTGGGATCGGCTGGACCGATGCCGGGGTCGCCCGCGTGCAATTGCCGGGACTGGATCGGGACGCGCTGGCCGCGCGGATCAATCGCGATGGCGCCGTGCCCGGCGTGCCGAACCGGCGCGTTGAAGCGGTAATCGAGCGGATCGAGGATTATGCCGCGGGCGAGCGCGTGGCGTTCAGTGCCGCCGATGTCGACCTGGCGGGTGTGCCGGAATTTCACCGCCGGGCCTATCAGGCTTTGCTGGCATTCGGCTGGGGGCAGACCACCAGCTATGGCGAACTGGCGCAGGCCCTGGGCGACAGGACGCTGGCGCGGGCCGTGGGGCAGGCGATGGGCGCCAATCCTGTGCCACTGCTCGTGCCCTGTCATCGGGTTCTGGCCAGCACTGGCAAGCCGGGCGGGTTTTCGGCGCCCGGCGGCGCGGGGTCCAAAGTGCGCATGCTGGCGCTGGAGGGCGTGTCGGTAGGTGCGCCGGCCGGCCAGATGGCCTTCGGGTTTTGAGCATGGGATTTGGCTTCACCCATCACGCCGGTATTCAGGCGCAGGTTCGGGCGATCGCCGTCGAGCAGATCGCGGAGGCGCTGGCCGCGTGCCGCGGCGACGACGACCTGGACAAGGTGGTGCATGGACTGCGGCGGCGCTGCAAGCGGCTGCGGGGGCTGATGCGGCTGATCGAGCCGCATTTCAAGCTGGCAAAGCGGGAGGACCAGTGTTTCCGCGATGCCGCGCGATGCCTCTCTGGCACGCGGGACGCAGCGGTGATGGTGGAAACCTTTGCCGATCTGCTGGCGGCCGAGGGCCAGCGGGATGGCGGTGGGCGGTTCGATCCGGACCGGGGCGCGGTACTGGCGCAATGGCTTGCTGGCCGGGTTGACCAGAAGCAGACGGAAGGCGACAGGGCCGCCTTGCTCGCGCCATTCGTCGCGCTGTTCGAGGCGGCAGGGAAACGCGCCAGGCGCTGGTCGCTATCGGGGCAGGGCTTCGCGCAGATCGGCGATGGACTGCAAGACAGCTATCGGGCGATGCGCGACGAATTGCGGCGGGCCGAGGCCGAGCCGACAGCGGCCGTGCTGCATGACTGGCGCAAGCACACCAAATATCACTGGCACCATGTCAGCCTGTTGCAGGCAGCGGCACCCGATCTGCTGCGGCCGCGCAAGGAGTCACTTGACCGGTTGGGCGAAATGCTTGGCGACCACCACAACCTTGCGGTGCTCGACGACCTGCTGGCGGGGCAGGACGATATAAAAGGGGTTCGCCAGGCCATTGCGGCGCGGCAGGATGTGCTGACGGCTGGCGCCCTGACACTGGGGCGGCAATTGGCGGCCGAAAAACCCGTCGCGCTGCGCGATCGCTTCGAGCATTATTGGCACTTGCTGCCAGGGAAGGCCTAGACGTGGCAGAAGAGATTGAGCGCAAGTTCCTCGTGGTGTCGGATGGATGGAAGCCTCTGGTCACGTCCAGCTCGCTGTTGCGACAAGGCTATCTGTCATCCAATGCCAAGGCGACCGTGCGGGTGCGGACATGGGACGACCAGAAGGCCCGGCTGACGCTGAAGGGCGCGTCCCGGGGCATGGTCCGGGCCGAGTATGAGTACGACATCCCGATCAGCGATGCGCTGGAAATGCTGGCCATGGCCGAGCCGCATGTGCTGGAAAAGCGCCGCCACCTGGTGCCGTTCGGGGGGCTGCTGTGGGAGATCGACGTGTTCGAGGGGCGGCATGAAGGACTCATCATTGCCGAGGTGGAACTCGACGATGAAAACCAGGTCGTCGTCCTACCCGACTGGGTCGGGACGGAAGTGACCGATGACGACCGCTATTACAATGCCAGCCTGTCGCGCAGTGACGCGATCCCCGCGCCCGGGCCCGCCTGAGGCGCTGCCGGCAGGCGGAGGAGACGTCGTTCACGGCGTGATGAACGGTGTGTTCAGAGTCAGAATACCCGCCTATCCCATTGAAATTCTTCGCTTTCGTTCCCATGTGAGGGGCTGAAAAGGAGAATATGATGTCCCAGGATTTTACCGGCAAAGTGGCTTTCGTGACCGGCGGTGCTTCCGGCATCGGTGCGGCCGTGGCGCGCCAACTGGCGGCCCGCGGCGCCAAGGTGGTTGTGGCCGATCTCAAGCTGGAGCCGGCGCAGAAGCTGGTCGATGAGATTGTCGCCGCCGGCGGCCTTGCCACGGCGGTGGCGGTTGACGTCGGTCAGCCCGAGCAGGTGGAGAAGGCGATCCAATTCGCCGTGGACACCTATGGTGGTCTGCACCTGGCGGTGAACAATGCCGGCATTGGCGGCGTAGCCAAGCCGACGGCCGACTATACGCTGGAGGAGTGGCGCAACGTGGTCGAGATCGACCTCAACAGCGTGTTCTATTCGACCAAGTATGAGATCCCGGCCCTGCTGGCCAGCGGCGGGGGCGCCATCGTCAACATGGCGTCGATCCTGGGCACCAATGGCTTTGCCAGCGCGCCGGCCTATGTGTCGTCCAAGCATGGCGTGGTCGGGCTGACCAAGGCGACGGCCATCGACTATGCCAAGCAGGGCATCCGCGTGAACGCGGTTGGACCCGGCTTCATCGAGACGCCGCTGCTGGGCGACAATATGGACAGCGAGGCCATCAAGGGGCTGCGCGGTCTGCATCCCATGGGTCGGCTGGGCACAGCCGATGAGGTTGCAGCGCTGACGCTGTTCCTGCTGTCGGACGATGCCTCGTTCATCACCGGCAGCTATCACCTGGTGGATGGCGGCTACGCCGCGCAGTAAGCGGCGGATCAAAGCAACAAGGCGGGTCTTCGGGCCCGCCTTTTTTGTTGCCTCGTGCCCGGTTGGCATGGATAGAGGGGCGTACAGCACAAAGCCCGAGTCATGACCAAAGCCAATTCCAGCGCTGCCCTGTGGCTCGCGACATTTTCCCTGATGGTGATGGCCGGCATGTCCGCAGCCATCCACGAAGCCGCCAAGGTGGCGCCGGTGGGGCAATTGGTGTTCTGGCGCAGCTTTGTAGCGCTGCTGCCGATCGTGAGCTATGTGGCGCTGCGCGGCCAGCTGGGCCTGTCCCTGCGCACAAAGGTGCCGCACAAGCACCTGATCCGCGGGCTGCTGGGCTGCGCGGTGATGTTTTTCTCGTTCATTTCGCTGGCCTATCTGTCGGTCGGCATGGCGACGGCGCTGAGCTATCTGGCGCCGATGCTGTCGATCGTGGCGGCCATGGCGCTGCTGCGCGAGCGCCCGGGCGCGGTGATCTTTGTCGGCGTGGTGCTTGGTTTCCTGGGCATCGTGTTGATGGTCTATCCGTCCCTGGTTGGCGACAGCGTACGCGATGGCACGCTGATCGGAGTAGCGGCCGGGCTGGCCATGGCAGCGACCAATGCGTTGTCGCGGGTACAGGTGAAAGATCTGACGCGCACCGATCCGCCGGCCAGCATCGCGCTGTCCTTTGCGGTTATCTGCAGCGTGGTGGGCCTGGCGACGATGGCTTTTGGCTGGGCCGAGCTCGACGGCAGGGCCTTTGCGCTGCTGATCGGCGCGGGGCTGCTCGGCGGCATGGGGCATGTACTGATGATGGAGGCGGTAGCCCGGGCGCCGGTGTCGCTGCTGGCCGCCTATGAGTATAGCGGCATTGTCTGGGCGTTCCTGTTCGACGTGACGCTGCTGGGCGTGGCGCTCGACGCCTGGTCGGTGGCAGGCGCGCTGGTGGTGGTGTTGGCGGCGGCCCTGGTGGCCTATGGGCAGGGGCGGTTCAGCGCCAAGCTGGTGGCGGTTTCTTAGGGACGCTGGGAGGGCCCGCAGTTTGGATCAATAGCGGCGCCGACGCGTTGCCCTGCAAAGGGGAAAACAACGCCATGGATATCCTGCCGCCAGAGCTGCTACATCTTATCACCAGGACGATCGAATGGTGCGGCATCGCCATTATTGTCGGCGGGCTGGTATTCGGCACGCTGCGGTTTGCGGTGCTTGCCGTAACGGGGCAGGCCGACGCGCCCGGCTTTCGGCGCTATCGGGCCGATATCGGCCGCGGGATACTGCTCGGCCTCGAATTTCTGGTGGCCGCCGATATCATCGCCACCGTGGCGCTTGAGCCCAGTCTTGAAAGCCTGGCGGTACTGGCCGGCATCGTCATCATCAGGACGTTTCTGAGTCTGTCGCTGGAGGTCGAGGTCTCCGGTCGCTGGCCCTGGCAGCAGCCCCCGACGGAAGTCCGGGAGCGGCAAAGCACCAAGTGATGCGATTGCCCGGGCCTGATGCGCATGCGGTGCCCCGGAGGGGCGCGGCCTCGACGCTGGCCGCATTTGACTATACCTGGATCACCTGGGCCCTATTATCGAACAGCCGGCGCGCGTGGCGCGAGCAGGAGAGAGACTATGCTGATCAATGCAGCCGATTTCGAGGCCATCAAGGCGGGGCGGGTGGACACGGCGTTTCGCCGCTGGGTGCGGCCCAGCGTCAAGGCGGGCGGCACGCTGACAACAGCGGCCGGCGTGCTGGCCATCGAGGCCGTGGAGGCTGTGGCGTTGAACGGGGTGACCGAGCAGGATCTCAAGCGGGCGGGATTTGCCGACCGGGCGGCACTCGACGCCATGCTGGGCAACCGCACGGGCACGCTGCATCGGATTCGCCTGCGCTATGTGGGGGCCGATCCGCGCGCCGCCTTGCGCGAAGCCAGTGCGCTGTCCGAGGCGGATGCAGCTGAACTGACCCAGACGATCGAACGGATGGACGGGGCGACGCCTTGGGTGCGGGCTACGCTGGAACTGATCGGGGAGCGGCCCGGCGCGCCGGCCCAGGAGCTGGCCGAAGTGCTGGAGCGGGACAAGACCAAGTTCAAGGGCAATGTCCGCCGGCTCAAGTCGCTCGGCCTGACGGAAAGCCTTGCCGTGGGCTACAAGCTGTCGCGACGGGGCGAGGCCTGGCTGAGCCGGGCTACTGCCAGCGCTTGAAACTCTTGAGGTGCCCCAGGGCGCCGACGGCGGTGCGCACGATCTTGTCGACGCTGTCGGTGACCGGGACCACGAGGACGTTCTCGCTGGCCGGGTCGGGGACTTCGAGCGTGGCGAACTGGCTGTCGAGCAGGCTGGTGGGCATGTATTCGTGGCTGCGCCTGGCCATGCGCTCGGCGATCACCTCGCGGCTGCCGTCGAGATAGACGAAGAGGACCGGCTCGCCGGCCTTTTGCGTGATGAAATCGCGATAGGCGCGCTTGAGGGCGGAGCAGGCGCCGACGGCGACGCCCTTTTTCTCAGCGGCTTCCTGCAGCGCGGCCGATAGAGCATGCAGCCAGGGCCAGCGATCGTCATCGGTCAGCGGGGTGCCGGCGCGCATTTTTTCGACATTGGCGGGGGGGTGATACTGGTCGCCATCAAGGAAGGGCGCGTGCAAAGCCCGGCCGAGCGCCGCGCCGACGGTGGACTTGCCCGATGAGCTGACGCCCATGACGATGATGATGCGCGCGGGGGTGGTGCTCATGGCTCACACCGTCGCCGTGAAGGCGCCATCGACATAGAGGATGTGGCCGTTGACGAAGGCCGATGCGTCCGAGGCCAGGAAGACCACGGCGCCGCCGAGTTCTTCCGGCTTGCCCCAGCGGCCCATGGGGGTGCGGGTTTCGACCCAGTCATTGAACTTGGCGTCCTTGACCAGGGCCTCATTCAGTTCGGTGGCGAAATAACCCGGCGCAATGCCGTTGACGTTGAGGCCGTGGCGCGCCCAGTCGACGGCCATGCCGCGCGTCAGATTAGCCACGGCGGCCTTGGAGGCGGCGTAGGGGGCGATGGCCGCGCGTGAAACGCCCGACATCACCGAGCAGGTATTGATGATGCGGCCATGGCCGCGGGCGATCATGTACCGCGACACGGGCTGGCTGACATTGAAGACCGAGGTCAGGTTGGTGGTGATCAGCTGGTCGAACTTGTCGGGCGGAAAGGCCTCAAGGCTCGAGCGGAACTGCATGCCCGCATTGTTGACCAGGATATCGATGGGGCCGATTTCGTCTTCGATATGGGAGATGGCCTCGTTGGTGCTTTCCCGATTGGTGACATCGAAGGCCACGGCCTTGACGCTGGCGCCGGTGGCGGCGAGGTCCTGGGCAGCGGCGCCAAGTGCCACGGCGTCGCGGGCATTGAGGACGATAGCAGCACCCGCCTCGGCCAGCGCCTTGGCCATGGCGAGGCCGAGACCCCGGCTGGAGCCGGTGACCAGGGCGCGCTTGCCCGTCAGATCGAAGGGAGAGGACATCAGGGGGTCTCCGGATAGAGGGCAAAGCGGGAAGGCTTGCCTGCCTTAGCAAGAAAAACTACCATACAAGACAGTGATTTTGGCCCAATTTTGCTTGAAGACGGCTTTCTTCAGGCGGCGTATTGTGGTCAGGTTCGCCGCCGCGCGGCAGGCGTTGCGCGCATCTTATGCGAAATTCTCGGAAGGACTGCTAGTATGTCGACAGCGGATATCGGCCTGATCGGCCTTGCTGTGATGGGCTCCAATCTGGCCCTCAACATCGCCGAAAAAGGCTACACCATTGCTGTCCACAACCGCACGGCGTCCAAGATCGACGACTTCGTGGTCACGGCCAAGGAACAGGGTCTCGACGGCAAGGTGATCCCCAAGGCGGATCTGACCGACTTCATCCAGGCCATCAAGGCGCCGCGCTCGATCATCATCATGGTCAAGGCCGGCAAGCCGGTCGACGAGATGATCGAGCAGCTGCTGCCGCTGCTCGATAAGGGCGACGCGATCATCGAATGCGGCAATTCCCTGTTTACCGACACGCAGCGGCGCTTTGACTATCTCAAGCCCAAGGGCATTGGCTATCTCGGCGTCGGCGTATCGGGCGGCGAAGAGGGCGCGCGCCACGGTCCCTCGATCATGGTGGGCGGCTCCAAGGAGCAGTGGCACAATGCCGAGCCCGTGCTGACGGCGATTGCCGCCAAGTTCAATGGCGAGAGCTGCTGCGCCTATCTGGGTGAGGGCGGCGCCGGCCACTTCGTCAAGACCATCCACAATGGCATCGAATATGGCGACATGCAGATGATCGCCGAAGTCTATGGCGTGATGCGCGATGGCCTGGGCATGACCGCGGGCGAATGCGCCGACGTGTTCAAGGAATGGAACAAGGGTCCGCTCAACTCCTACCTGATCGAGATTACCGGCCATGTGCTGGCCGCAGTCGACGGCGAGAGCGGCAAGCCGCTGGTCGAGCTGATTCTGGACAAGGCAGGCCAGAAGGGCACCGGCGTCTGGTCGGCCATTGCGGCCCAGCAGATGGGCGTGCCGGCGACGGCCATCGAGGGCGCCGTGGCGGCCCGCTCGATCTCGTCGCGCAAGGATGAGCGCGTGGCGGCCGAAGCGCTCTATGGCAAGCCGAACCGCGCCAAGACCGATGTGACGCTGGCCGACCTCGAGCAGGCTTTGCTGGCCGGCAAGATCGTGTCCTATGCCCAGGGCTTTGCGGTTATCGCCAAGGCCAGCGAAGAAAATGGCTGGGCGCTGCCGCTGGCCACGATCGCCAAGATCTGGCGCGCCGGCTGCATCATCCGCTCGCGCTTCCTCGACCAGATGTCGGAAGCCTATGCCAAGGGCGGCAATGTCAATCTGCTGGTGGTGCCGGACTTCGTGGCGCTGATGCAGGATGCGCATCCGTCGCTGCGGAAGGTCGTTGCTGCGGCTGCCGTCGGTGAATTCCCGATGATCTGCCTATCGGCGGCGCTGAGCTATTTCGACAGCTATCGCCAGGCGCGCGGCACGGCCAACCTGATCCAGGGTCAGCGCGACTTCTTCGGCGCGCATGGCTTCGAGATCGTCGGCCGCAGCACCGACCTGCATGGCACCTGGCCATCGACGCTGGGCAAGTAGGCCTGGTGATGATTTAACGGGGGCGCCAATCGCAGGATCGGCGCCCCTTTTGCATTTCTACTGGAATGACCATGGCTACCCGCAGTTTCAAACAGGCGCTGAGCCTTCGTTGGCGTCGAATCTGGCTGCCGCGGTGGCGTCGCCGGGGTCTGTTTGTCATCGGTGGCATCTTCGTGGGGCTGGCGGCGGTGGCCATGGCCTTCATGGCCGATGAAGCGCAGCGCCTGTTCTTCTTGGCGCAGCAGCAATGGCCCTATCTGCCGCTGCTGGTAACCCCGACAGGATTTGCGATCCTGGCCTGGGTCACCAAGCGCCATTTCGATGGCGCACAGGGGAGCGGCATCCCGCAGGTGATCGCGGCTCGGCAGATGACTGATATGGCCGCCAAGCAGCAACTGGTGTCGCCGAAGCTGGCGGTGGCCAAGATGTTCCTGCTGACAGCGGGTTTACTGTTTGGCGCTTCGGCAGGGCGCGAGGGGCCCACCGTGCAGATCGGCGCCTCGGTAATGTTCTTTCTGGGCCGGTTTGCGCCGCACCGGCAGCCGGGCCTACTGCTGGCCGGCGCGGCCGCCGGCGTATCAGCAGCGTTCAATGCGCCGCTGGCCGGGATCGTGTTCGGCATAGAGGAAATGAGCCGCTCGTTCGAACTGCGGACCAGCGGACTGGTGCTGGGAACGGTGATCGTGGCGGGCCTAACCTCGCTGGCAATCCTGGGGGACTACACCTATTTCGGGCGCTCCAATCAGACGCTGGCCCTTGGGGCGCAATGGTTCGCCATACCCGTGGTGGGCGTGGTGTGTGGACTGGCCGGCGGCGGGTTCAGTCGTGTCGTGATTGCCTTTGCCTTTGGTCTGCCGGGCAAGGCGGGACGCCTGATCAAGCAGCATCCAGTGCTGTTTGCGGCGACATGCGGGATGATCGTGGCCGTGTGCGGCGTGCTGACGGACGGCGTGGCCTTTGGCACCAGTGCCGAGCAGGCCAAGGCGATTCTGGCGGGCGAACAAGTTACCGGATTGTTCGGGCCGCTCAAGCTGATCGCCACCATGGTCACCGCCATCAGCGGCATTCCGGGCGGCATTTTCTCACCGTCGCTATCGGTGGGGGCAGGAATAGCCACGCTGCTGCAGGACGTATTGGGCCTTCCCATCGGCGCGCTGGCTATCATGTGCATGGCTGCCTATCTGGCGGCAGTGCTGCAGGCGCCGATCACCGCCTTTGTCATCGTCACGGAAATGACCGGCAATCACGCGCTGATCTTTCCGGTGATGCTGTGTGCGGTGATTGCGTCGTTCGTGTCCAAGGGAATCTGCAAGGAGGGCATTTATCATGCCCTGGCCCATCAGATCCTGCACAAGGCTCAGAGCGCGCGGAACATCACATAGCTGTCGACATAGCCGAGGCTGGGGTGGTTGAACGCTTCGGGCAGGGTACCGACGATGGAAAAGCCAAGCTTCTGCCAGAGATGGACGGCGGGTTCGTTGGTGGAGACCACGAAGTTGAACTGGATGCCGCGGAAGCCCTGGGCCCGGCAGTAGTCGATCGAATGCTGGCAGAGAGCGCGGGCGATGCCGCGACCGCGGGCCGCCGGGGCGGTCATGTAGCCGCAATTGGCGATATGGCTGCCGCCGCCGAGCTGATTGGCACGCACATAGCTGGCGCCCAGGATGGCACCGTCTTCTTCGGCGACAAAGTTGCGCTTTTCCGGCGAGGCGAAATAGGCGCGGGCCATGTCCTCGGTGCCGTCGCGCGGCAGGGAGAAGGTTTCGCCCGCCCGCATGATGGGTTCCATGATCGCCCAGAGTTGGGGCCAGTCGGCGTCAGTAGCGGGGCGGATTTGCATCGCGATCTTCATCTTCGTCTTCGATGGGGGCTACCCGAACCTGGCCCGGTGCCGGCATCTCGGGCACATGGGGGTGGTCTGCCAGGCTGGGGCGATAGCTCAGCTCAAATCGCCAGGCGGCCAGGCCGAAGACGACCAGCGAAATTAGCACGGCAATGGCGCAGGCGATGAACGGGGCGCCGGGGAAGTAGTGTCCGGTTTCCGGGGCGCTGGTATAGTAGGAGAAGATCTGCGTGGCGCCGAGCGGGCCGATGATGGTCGCCAGCGAACTGGCCGCGTTGACTGCGCCCTGCAGTTCGCCCTGGCTATTGTCCGGCACCTGGCGCGACAGCACGCCGTTGATGGCGGGCGGGGCCAGCCCGCTCACGGTGCCGACGGCGATGAACAGGTAGAGCTGGTAGACATCGGCCGAAAAGGCAATGCCGGCAAAGGCGGTCGCGGCGAAAAGCAGGCCGACAATGCCGACCGCCGGCTCGCCGATGCCCTTGGACAAAGGCGCGGCCAGGACGGCCTGGCTGAAGGCGAAGCCGATGCCGAAGGCGCCCAGGGTGCGACCAATCGAGGAGGAGGTGAAGCTGAACACTTCCACGGTGAAGTAACTGAAGATGGTGGGGAGCGCCTGCGTGGCCAATTGCAGGAAAAACAGCACCACGAGCAGCCAGAGGACGGCGGGATATTTGCGCAGGGCAACGACGGCGCCAAAGGGGTTGGCGCGGCGAATGTCGAATTTGCGCCGCGAGGCCTTGGGCAGGCTTTCGGGCAGCACCAGGAGGCCAAAAAGGAAATTGGCAAAGGCGAGGGCGGCGGCGGCATAGAAGGGCACGCGCGGGCCGAATTCGCCGAGTTCGCCGCCAATCACTGGGCCGATGATGAAGCCCAGACCGAAGGCGGCGCCGATCAGGCCGAAGCGATGGGTGCGTTTATGGGGCGGGGTGATATCGGCCATATAGGCGGTTGCCGTGGCCAGGGCTGCGCCCGCAATGCCGGCAATGATGCGGCCGATGAAGAGGTACCAGACGAAGGGGGCGATCGCCATCATCAGGTAGTCAAAGGTCAGGCCCAGCAAGGAGGCCAGCAGGACCGGACGGCGACCGAAGCGGTCGGACAGATTGCCCAGTACCGGCGAGAAGACGAACTGCATGAAGGCATAGGTGAAAACGAGATAGCCGCCGATCACCGCCGCATTGGCCACGCTGCCGCCGGTCAGATCCTCGAGCAGTTCAGGCAGCACGGGGATGATGATACCGACACCGATCATATCAAGCAGGATCGTCACCAGGATGCAGGTGAGAGTCAGTCGTGAGCGGGTCGCTGCTTGCATGCTCGGGGCTTAACCGTGGGTTCTGAAGGGGGACGGACGTGTCGCGCAGTTGACACAGGCGATACGCCCAAAGCAAGGCCGAAGGGCAGGGGAAGGTTGCGTGCCCGGCGCCGAAATCGGCAATCAGCGAGTCCGGCCAAGGGCTTGCGGCGAGGTCCTGTCAGCCAGATTCCGCGCCAATTGGGTATGCGCAGCATAACCATAAAGCCAATCGAGCCGGCGCATATGACCCTCGCCGCCCTGGGCAGTGATAGCCAGATCCCGCGCCAAAGTGAGCGGCCAGCTCATGTGGAAAATCCTGCCATTGGTCGCGCTGGTGCGGGCAACGCGAGCCACGCGGGCCTGACGCGCCTGCTGATAGAGGGCCAAGGCATCCTCGGCGCGGGGCGTGTTGATCAGCAGTGGCGCCAGCACGGCGGCGTCCTCGATGCCCATGGCGGCGCCCTGGGCTTGGAAGGGCACCATGGCATGGGCGGCATCGCCAATCAGGCCGATATTGCCCCTGTGCCATTCAGCCGCCTGCACCGTGAACAGGGGCCAGGGGGTCCAGCCATCACCCGCAGCCTGCAGGATGGCGCCGATGCGGGGGCTGTCGGGCGTACCCTGCCGCAGTGGCTGTGCCTTGCCCGCGATGCCGGGAACCGGCTTGGCAAAAAGCGCGATATTGACCTGGCCGCGGTGCGGCAAGGGGTAGCACACCATGTGGTAGGTGGGGGCGAACAGCACCGAGACGCGATCGAGGGCGATCTGGCCGGCCAGCGAATCGGCGGGCAGCAGGGTGCGCCAGGCGATGCGCCTGCCGTCCTGGGCCGGGGGGCCGTCCAGCAGGGTGCGGCGGGTATGGGAATGGACGCCGTCGGCGCCGATGAAGGCGCGGCCGCGGCTGGTGCGCGTTTGGCCGCCGGCCTCGTCGATGGATACGGTCACGCCATTGGCGTGCGAGACCACGTCCCAGCTGCGCACGCCGAACAGAATATCGATATTGGCGAAGCGCCTTGTGGCCTTGTAGAGCGCGTCGACCAGGTCGGCGCGGTGCATGACCACATAGGGCGCGCCGAACCGCTCGCGCATCGGCTGGCCCAGCTTCAGCGTCACCAAAGGGGTGGGGCGGCCAAAGGGGTAGATGTCGATGCCGGTCGGCTCGAGGCTGCGGGCGGCAATGGCGTCGTCGAGGCCCAGCTGGTCGAGCACGTGGCGGGCATTGGGGCTGATCTGCAGGCCGGCGCCAAATTCGGAGATGACGGGATGGCGTTCGAGCACCACCACGGTGGCGCCGAACTTGGCCAAAGCCAAGGCCAGGGTGAGGCCGGCAATGCCGGCGCCGGCGACAAAATAGACCTGGCCGGTACCCGGCATGTCAGTCAGCTCGATTTCAGGCTGCTTCGGCCCGGTAGATGGCCGAAAGGGGGCTGGAGGTGCCAGCTTCCAGGCGGGAATTGAACACGTAATGAGTCGAGCAATAGGGGCAGACGATTTCGCTGTCCTTGCCCATGTCGAGATAGATGTGCGGGTGGTCAAAGGGCGGCAGGGCACCGATGCACTGGAATTCCTTGGACCCGATCTCGATCTGGCGGAGACCTTCGGTATTGTGGAAATGAGGCGTAGTGCCGTGTGCCATCGCAAAGAACCCGGAGCGGTGATTGATTTGGCCGGACCTTAGTCCAAGGCCGAAGGCAAGGGAAGGCTTGCGCAAACCAATCGGCACTTGATTTCACGCGCCAAAGCCGCGAACTGGGCCTTTGAGCGCGCGCCTCCAGCATCTGGTGAGAGACATGCCCACTTTTCTATCCGACGGCCTGACCCTGAGCTACGAACTTGCCGGTGCGGGGCCGGCTGTGCTGTGCATTCACGGCTTTGCCTCGAGCGGGCAGGTCAACTGGGTCGATGTGGGCTGGGTGGAGACGCTGGTCGGCGCCGGTTACCAGGCCATCACGCTGGACAATCGCGGGCATGGCGCCTCGGACAAGCCGCATGACCCGGAGCGCTACCATCCGCAGGACATGGCTGGGGATGCGGTGGCGCTGCTCGATCACCTAGGGATCGAAAGGGCTGCCGTGCTGGGCTATTCGATGGGCGCGCGGATCGCGGCCTTCATGGCGTTCGGCCATGAAGAGCGCGTTGCCTGCCTGATTCTGGGTGGCATGGGGATGAACCTGATCAACGGGCTCAGCGACGGCAATGACATCATTGCCGGGCTGCGGGCGCCGGCGCTGGAGGGGCTGACGCATCCGACGGCGCGGCAGTTCCGCATCTTTGCCGACCATACCAAATCGGATCGCGAGGCGCTGGCGGCCTGCATGGAAACCTCGCGCGAGCCGATGGCGCGGGCCGATGTGCGGCGCATCAATGTGCCCGCGCTGGTGGCCGTAGGCGAGGCCGACAGCATGGCGGGGGCACCCGAGCCGCTGGCTGAACTGCTGCCGCAGGGCGAGGCCTATGTAATC
Source organism: Devosia beringensis (assembly GCF_014926585.1). Lineage (NCBI taxonomy): Bacteria > Pseudomonadati > Pseudomonadota > Alphaproteobacteria > Hyphomicrobiales > Devosiaceae > Devosia > Devosia beringensis. Next base: position 3,257,946 of record NZ_CP045422.1, read on the forward strand.
CCAAAGCGTGACCATATGCGCGCCACCGGCGACAAGGCTTTCAAGGCGGCGGGACTGGCCTTTCTGGGCAGGACTTTTCCCGCGAACAGCCATTCGTGAACCAAATCGCATGCCGGCGCTTTGTCTTGGGGTACAAAATAGCCTATATCGCTAGACCACGATGAAGCGGAGCCGCGCCATGCCCACCAACGCCAAGACAGCGTCAAAGACCACGGCGGAGATCACATCGGTGGATCCGGTATGGGCGGCCGTACGGGCGGGCGCGCAACAGATCGTCGAGGCCGAGCCGTCGCTGGCCAATATGGCCATTTCGTCGGTGCTCAACCATGACACTTTCGAGCAGGCGCTGGCGCATCGGCTGGCGGCACGGCTGGACCATGCCGACGTCTCCTCCGACCTGATCCGGCAGGCCTTTGCCGATATCCTGGTGCAGGCGCCCGAAATCGGCATCAATGCACGGGTCGACCTGGCTGCGACGCTGGAACGCGACCCGGCGTGCCACCGCGCCGTCGAGCCGCTGCTGTTCTTCAAGGGCTACCAGGCGATCCAGACGCATCGCTTTGCCCATGCCCTGTTCAAGGCCGGTCGCCGTGACTTTGCGCTTTATCTGCAAAGCCGCTCCAGCCAGGTCTTCCAGGTCGATATCAACCCGGCCGTGGTGATCGGCAAGGGCATCATGCTCGACCATGGTACCGGGCTGGTGATCGGGGAGACCGCCGTGGTGGGCGATAATGTCTCGCTGCTGCAGGGGGTGACCCTGGGCGGCACGGGCAAATCGGACCAGGACCGGCATCCCAAGATCGGCAATGGCGTACTGATCGGCGCCGGCGCCAAGGTATTGGGCAATATCAAGATCGGCGATTGCTCGCGGGTCGGCGCCGGATCGGTGGTGCTCAAGGAAGTGCCGCCACGGGTCACCGTTGCCGGCGTGCCGGCCAAGGTGATCGGCGAGGCCGGGTGTGCGCAGCCGGCGCTGGTGATGGACCAGATGGTCCTCGTGCACGATATGAACGGCTAGGGCCGCAAGGCCGGGCTACTGGTTGTCACCGCTAAAATGGCTCCCAACAGGGGTTGTGTGACAGGCAGTGGTGGCTAGATTGCCGGCTTACCCAAATCAGCAGGACATCGACAGTGAACCAACCCGAGATCATCAAGCTGCAGAAGTTCCTGCAGATGAAGTTCAACAATCCCAATATCGATGTGCGCCCGCGTCACAAGCTCGACGATTCGGTCGAGGTCTATATCGGCGATGAGTCGATCGGGCTGATCCATGCCGATGACGAGGATGGCGACAAATCCTACATCTTCAACATGTCGATCCTCGATATCGATCTGGAAGATCTCTAGGCCTCAATAGGCGCCGATGCGTGTGAGCCAGAGCTCCATGCCGGCATCAAACTGGCGCCACGATTGCAGAACCGTGGCGTCAAAGGCATAAATGGCGGCAATGCCGCTGGGCAGATAGACGGTGCGCACGCACTGGCCGGCTCCCCCCGCTTCCACAGCATCCAGACATTTGGCCACGAACGGATTGGGTGACAGCGCGTCATACCAGACGCTCTCGCCGATATAGCCGTTGCGCTGCAGCATCGGCTTGCCCACGAGGCCGGCGACGCCGCCCAGGGTCTCGGTGCTGAACTGGTGCAGATAGACCCCGTCGAGAAGGCTGGCGCTGGTGCGGGCGCGGCTGCGGGGCAGCAGCGTCACATCAACAGGCAGCACAGCGCCATCGGCGGTGGTCAGCATCAGGCGCAGGTCGATCTGATCGGTAAAACCGTCGCGAATCTGCTCGCCAAAGCGGAACCAGCTGGTGGGAATGGCCAGTTCGCGCCCCGAAATGGTCTGGGTGACTGGATCGCCATCGGTCAGGGCCGGGGTGGCGGCGCGCGATACACGGCTGAGTTCATCGACCAGATAGGCAGCTCCCACCGCCAGCAGCAGCACGAGAACCGCGATGCCGGCCATGTTGTAGGCCAGGCCATGATGGGCAGTGCCCCCGGCCGCCGGGGCGGGTTGCGATTTCATTGCGTGCGTTAACCAGATTCAGTGAGGGGAGGTGACAGCTGATTGGGCAGTCAATATGCTTAATGAAGGGTTAATTTTGGCGCTCGGCACATTGCGCCGAATGATGGGGCGGACGGCATGTTCAAGGAATTGCTACCACTGTACTTGATCGCCGTGGGGCTCTGCATCTCGGGGGCAGGGACCCATCTTTATCAATGGCTGGGCAACCAGCAGGCCATGCTGCGCTATGACGGCAAGAACTTCCTGGGCTCGATGGGCAATCTGGCCATGAGCTTTGTCTGCGGCCCCTACATCATGCTGCAGCTCGGCTGGCGCCAGGAAAAGGGCGGCACGATTTCCATGACGTCCGCCATGGTGTCGGCCGTGGTTGCCTTTGGCTGGGCGTTCATCACCGGTCTTATCTTCATGGGGGCCTTTGTCGCCCTGCGCTACTAGATTGCCTGCTGCCGGACGTCACCGGGCGGCTTCGACGTACCGAACGTAATGAGGCCAGCATCGCGTGAGCGGTGCTGGCCTCATTCATCAGACCCCCATCAGGGATAGTCTTGGGGCGGGGTCCGGAACCGGTATAGGCGCTAGTTGATCCCGGCGGTGGCAGTGACCACTTCGCGGTTGTCGATCATGTCGACCCACTGGCCGGCATTGGCCTGGGACTGGCGCTTGATGAATTGGTAGGGTGTGGCATTCCACAGATCGACCGAGCCGATCTGGTTGTCGAGCACGAGGTCGCCGCGGTCGGTGCGCACCATGAGCACGGCGTGACCCTCGCCATTGGCCTGCTTGACCACGGCCATCAGCAAGGTGCTGGCGGGCCAGCCGGCATTGATCAGGTCGCGGCGCTTGGCCAGGGCATAGTCTTCGCAATCGCCATAGCCGTTGGGATAGGTCCAGAATTCGGTGGTCTGGTACAGGTCGTGGTCGGTCACCGGCACCACGGCGCCGTTGACCTGCGCGTTGACCGACAGCAATTGCTGCCACAGCGCGTCATTGAGCGAGATGGCCGGGACGACCTGGTCGTGCGACCGGCATTCGTCGGGGCGGCTCTGGCAGAACACGGCATGCCCGACCGGTATGCTCGTCGTGCCGGCATTGGTCTGGACAAAGGCAACGTTAGTCGTGTCGAAGGCCTGGGTGGGTGTGACCAGTGCTGCGAGTGCCATGAAGGCCCCCAGCAGTGCGGCTCCCAGTCCCCGAGTATTGATGTGCATTGCGCGATCTCCCTGATGGAGACCACGTTAGAGAGGGCGGCTTGCCCTGATCCGAAAACTGCCGTGTAGTTTTTATACGTGTTTTATCGATTGCCTTATGGGCCAGTTAACCATGCCGACCAAGCACTTAGTCGGGCCGGCTCAGGGTACGATTCCGACGAGCACCGCCGCATAGACCGCATCGTCCTGATGGCTGCCTTGCCGGCACTGCTTGGAGCCGATGTGAACAGAGGCGGCGGCTGCGAGATTGGGGGAGCGTAGGACAAAATTGTCCTGCATCACGGTGCGATGGCGCGAGTGCCAGTTCTGATGGTGGGCGAGGATGGTGCGCCCCGCTTGGTCGAGGATCAGCATCGTGACGCACACGTCGTCGTCGTCATGCGGATCGCGATTGGTCAATTGCTGGCTGAGGTCGAGCCGTCCGGTTGCCCCATCGATGGAGATGGCGATATCCACCCACTGGTTGCGTTTCCAGTCCCACTTCTGGTGATAGGCGGGGCATATGAGTGCAGCGCCGGTGGACAGGCACTTGGCAATGCCGAACTTTTGCCAGGAATAGCCTTGCCAGTCGGCCCGACCATCAGCACGGGCAGGTTGGGCAAGAGCGAGAAAGAGGCAGCCCAAGGTCACGAGGAGCGGCAGAATCGAGCGCAGGCTGAGTGTCATGGAACTGTTGTAATGGTATTCCTGGCGGCGGAACAGCGGCATGGCGTCAGTGTCATCAGTCGCGCTGCAGCTCAGAAGACTTTAAAGGGTCAAATCTCAGGCCCCGGATATTTAGCGTCGCATCGTGTTTGGGGAAAACCCGTTCCCATGTCTCAGCTCGATGCTCTAGTGCATGCGAAGGTTTTGTTGGACGACGGTGAGCATTTCCTGGGCGGAGATGAATTCCACCGCGACGCCGTTCTGGAAATGACGGGCGACCCGGGCTCGCATGCGGCCTAACGTGACATTGGTGCCCATGGCCGGCCGCACATCGAGCTCTATGGCGGCGCCGGACAGGGAGATGTCGATGATCTTGCAGTTGTAGCGCCGTCCGTCATCGAGGACGACCGTAGAGTGACGAATATCTGGGACGACGCGTTCGTGCCGCCGGTCCTCGGGCAGGTCGAGGATATCCTTGTTGGCCAGCCAGGTCAGTTGCGCGGCCATCTTGTCGCGCTTGCGCGGCGAGGCTGCCAGATCCATGACGAAGCCACCATCGACCTGGCTGAGGATCGTGCCTTCAATGCGACCTATGGCATCAAGATAGGCGACGACCCTCTCGCCCACGCCACCTGCTGCCGGGGCGATGACCACGGCTTCACCGGGCGACATGGCGAGGACCTGGCAAGGAAACTCCCGGCGGTCGGCCAGCATGTAGCGGCCAAGAATGGAGACCTGGACGCGCTGGTACTTGCCCGCCGTCGCAACGGTGCGGGCAGGGGCAACGAACTGCGGAGAGGGAAGATCGTCGCTAAGCATCTGGCTGCCAACCCCTTGGTGTGGAGCGCAGACTAGCCGGTCTTGGTTAACGCATGGTTCTGCGGCACCCCGGTTTGCGCGGCAAATGCCGCGCAAATTGTCGGGTGCAGCTTGGCATTGTGCTTACTGACGGCCGCCGTCGATAACGGCCAGATGGGCATAGCGGCGGGCGGTGCGGCCAAACACCATGGCGGGCATGGCCATGGGGGCAGTGTGGTTGGCATAGCCGGTGTCCGGACCAACATTGGTGGCGACTTCGCGCACCTTGTCCTGCACCGCAATGTCATCGGGCCAGATCAGGCGCAGGCCGGTGATGCGCTGTTCCATGATGGGCTGCACGCCAAGCCAATAAGGCTCGTCGAGCGCCGTCATGGCGCCGAGCAGGCGGGTATGGGTGGAGCCATTGTGCCGCAGTGGCATCAGGATGGTTTCAAAGCTCACCTTTGTGTGCAGGGCAGTGGTGCCCTGGAAGGTGACCAAAGCCACGGCATGGTCCTCGGTGACGGCGCGGATCAGCGTCTCCATGGCGTCGCCATCGCGCTCATGCCAGAGGCCGGAGAAGGAGCGACCCTTGAGTTCACGGCAATAGCTGGTGCACAAGTGCGAGCCGGCCAGGCGGAAGGAGAACTTGTCGCCCTCATCGAGTTCCAGGATGAACGTATTGGCCAAAGCCTCGCGGATCTGCGTGGGGTCAATATCCTTCCGTTCGGGCGCGCTGCGCGAGCCACGGATGGAATTCCAATAGTCATAGAGCGTCTTGGTGCTCGTCTTCTGCATGTTGCTTGACCCGCCATACGTGCATCGACGTTCCCCCTGATGGAACGCTTCTGCGGTAGGGCGACATTCGCAAAACCCCACTGCAAAAGCGCTCTTAAACAATAGTTAAGGTTAACGTGGGTGTCCCAATGTGGAAAAGAAGGCCGGAAGCCGCAGCCTGCCAGCGAGTCGGAGAGAAGTGATGTCTGAACAAGGGTCGTCGCCGGACAATGCCCCGCCTGCCGGGCGCGAGCCGGTGTTCCTGTTGCCGGGCTCGGTAACGGCCGTGATCGGCGTGCTGGTGGCGATTCATCTAGCATCAACCGTGATTCTTAACGCGGACGGGTTGCGGCAGCTGATGTTCTGGTTTGCCTTCCAGCCGCTGCGCATCGTGGCAGGGTCGAGCGATCCGACCCTGGCCGTGCCGCTGCTGTGGACGCCGTTTACCCATGCGCTGCTGCATGGCGGCTGGGATCATCTGCTGTTCAACGCGGTGTGGTTCGCTATTTTCGCCACGCCGGTCGTCCGCCGCTATGGGGCAGGGCCGATGCTGGCGCTGTTCTTTGTCTCGGCGGCGGCGGGCGCGACGCTGTTTGCCGCAACCTCGCTCTATACGGGCGCCTATCTCATCGGCGCCTCGGGCGGGGTCTCGGGGCTGACCGGTGCGGCGGTGCGGTTCATCTTCCAGCCGGTGATTGTCGCCCAGCATCCCGAAACCGGGCAGCGGGTGATCATGGGCCGCCGGCTGGCCAGCCTGGCAGAGGTCTGGCGCGATTCGCGCACACGTACCTTCGTGCTGATCTGGGTGGTGCTGAACGCCGCCGTGCCCTTGCTGCCGATTTTTACCGGGGCCGACGTGGCCGTGGCCTGGCAGGCCCATCTGGGCGGCTTTGTTGCCGGCTTCCTGCTGGTCGGGTTGTTCGAGCGGCGCAGCTAGGGCTTGGCGTAAACCTCAGCCGGATCGAACAGGCGCGGCAGCCCGGTATCCTCGAGTTTAACGACGCCATCGGTGACGATGGCGCGGCGGTAGAAGCAGGATTGGCGGCCGGTATGGCAGGCCGCGCCGCGACCGGTCTGGTTGACCACCAGAACAAGGGCGTCCTGGTCGCAATCAGTGCGCAGCTCGACGACCTCCTGCAGTTCGCCGGAGGTTTCGCCCTTTTTCCAGAGCTTGCTGCGCGATCGGGACCAGTAATGGGCGATGCCGGTTTCCAGCGTCAGCGCCAGCGCTTGCGCGTTCATATGCGCCAGCATCAGCACGGCATTGCTGCCGGCTTCGACGGTGACGACGGTCACGAGACCGGCCGCGTCAAAACGCGGGGCGAAGGCCGTGCCTTCTTCAAGCTGGTCGTGGGTGAGGGCGGCGGGGTCGGCAAAGGAAATTGTCATGGACATCCTTCTAGCGCCGCCCCGCCGGTTGATCCAGTAGGGTCAGCGCCGGCTGATCAGGGCCAGGAAGCGATCCTGCTCGACGCGATCCTCGGCGAAGACGCCGGTAAAGCGGTGGGTGATCGTGGAGGCGCCGTGGGCACGGACGCCGCGCATGGACATGCACATATGTTCGGCCTCGAGCATGATGGCGGTGCCGCGCGGGTTGAGGTGTTCGTTGATGGCGTCGACGATCTGCGCGGTCAGGTTTTCCTGGGTCTGCAGGCGGCGGGCGAAGACTTCCACCAGGCGCGCCAGCTTGGAGAGGCCCACCACGCCGTCATGGGGAAGATAGGCAATATGGGCTTTGCCGACAAAGGGGACCATGTGGTGCTCGCAATGGGAATTGAACGGGATGTCGCGCACCAGGACGATATCGTCATAGCCGCCGACATCCTTGAAGGTCTTGGACAGCACCGTGCCGGCATCCTGGCCATAGCCTGCGAAGAGCTCACCATAGGCGCGAGTCACGCGGGCAGGGGTTTCGAGCAGGCCCTCGCGCGTCGGGTCGTCACCGGCCCAGGCGATCAGCGTGCGTACCGCCGCTTCCGCTTCATCCTGAGTAGGGCGCGTGAAGGCGGCAGTGGAAGAAAGAACGGCGCCGAGCGGTGTGGGTCGGGCATCCATGGGGCGGCTCCTTTGCGTGAGGCCTTTGGTACGCGGATGCCGCGATATTGGACCAGTGGGTACAACAACCTGACAGTTCGCCTGCGAGCCCCTATATAAGGAGCAGCGCCAAGGGCGACAAGAAACAGAATTGTTTGGTTGATGGAACTCAGCGATCTCTATTCTCAAAAGATACTTGATCTTGCGGGTAATGCCCAGCAGCCACCCCGGCTGGCCGATCCGGACGGTTCGGCCCGCAAGGTGAGCCGGGTCTGCGGTTCGGTGGTCGAGGTCGATGTGGTAATCGCAGACGGCGTGATCAAGGGTTATGGCCACGCTGTCTCCGCCTGCGCTCTGGGACAGACGTCGGCTGCCGTGGTGGCGCGGGAGATTGTCGGTACGCCGGTGGGGGCGTTCCGTGACCTGCGGGTGCAGATGCATGCCATGCTCAAGGAGAATGGCGCGCCGCCCGCTGGCAAATGGAGTGACCTGGGGTTTCTCGAGCCGGTCCGGGACTATCCCGCTCGGCACCTGTCGACGCTGCTGGTATTTGATGCAGTGGTTGCGGCAATCGAAAAAGCCGAGTCCGCAGAATCACTTGCGGCGGTGCGGTGATGGATCGATTCAGTGCCGCCTTCTGGCGCGTCGTCGACCTGCCGTTCAAATTCACCGCCGTGCTGCTCATCACTATCTACCGCTATACGCTGTCGGCCTTTGCCGGGCGGACCTGCCGGCATCTACCCAGCTGCTCGGAATACACCGGCGACGCGATCTGGAAGTTCGGCTTCTGGCCGGGCGGCTGGATGGGCCTGGCGCGGTTCGTGCGCTGCCGGCCGGGCGGCACGGATGGCTATGACCCCGTGCCCGAGAGCCTGCCGGCGGCGGCGCGATGGTATCAGCCGTGGCGCTATGGAACATGGACGGGAACGGGACATGGGCATGACCATTAGCGGTTCGTGCCTGTGCGGGACGGTACGCTATTCGGTGCCGGACGAGTTTCACGCGGCGTTCAACTGTCACTGTTCGCAATGCAGACGCGCCACGGGATCGGCCTTCAAGCCGATGGCGGCAATCAGCTTCGAAAGATCAGCCTGACCCAGGGGCATGAGCATCTGCTGATCTATGGCGACAGCGACAGCACCCATGACGTGCATTGCCGCCGCTGCGGTTCGTTTCTGTATTCGCGCATTGCGGAGAGCGGAAACGGCCATGTGGCCATGGGGACGCTGATCGACGCGCCGAGCATCAAGCCGCAATTCCATATGTTCGTGGCGTCCAAGGCGCCCTGGCATGAGATCACCGACGACCTGCCACAGTTTGACGGGCTGCCGGGATAGGTCGGGGCATCCATTCCAGGCATGCAGTGCTTGCCGGCGGCCGGACTATCGCAGGATGGACCCCTGGCTACGCCGGGATGACATCGCGTTTTTGGTGCGCTCTGCGGCTGGCATAGGCGGAAAACCGTGCTAGACAGACGCCCTTGCAGTGATTTCCGCTGCATCTCAGATATTTCTGGAGATCCAAAATGACGATCAAGGTGACGTTTCCCGACGGTGCAACTCGCGACTATCCGCGTGGCACCACCGGGACCACCATCGTCGACGGCATCTCCAAGAGCCTGGCCAAGAAGACCGTCGCCATGCGCTGGAACGGCGTGCTGAGCGATCTCAGCGACGCGCCGGAGGCCGATGGCCGCATTGAATTCGTGACGCGCGACAGCGGCTCCAAGGACGTGCTGGAGCTGATCCGGCACGACGCGGCGCATGTGCTGGCCGAGGCCGTGCAGGAACTCTGGCCCGATACGCAGGTGACGATCGGCCCGGTGATCGAGAACGGCTTTTATTACGACTTCAAGCGCGACGCGCCGTTCTCGGAAGAGGACTTCCCGGCCATCGAAAAGAAGATGGCCGAGATCATCGAGCGCGGGGCGACCTTCACCAAGGAAATCTGGAGCCGCGACCAGGCCAAGGACTTCTTCGGTGCACGGGGCGAGAACTTCAAGGTCGAGCTGGTCGACGCCATTCCGGCCGACCAGTCGCTCAAGATGTACAAGCAGGGTCAGTGGATCGACCTGTGCCGTGGCCCGCATATGCGCTCGGTCAAGGATGTCGGCATGGCGTTCAAGCTGACCAAGGTGGCCGGCGCCTATTGGCGGGGTGACAGCAATAACCCGGTACTGAGCCGTATCTACGGCACGGCCTTTGCGACCAAGGAAGAGCTCGACGCCTATCTGCACATGGTGGAAGAGGCGGAAAAGCGCGACCATCGCAAGATTGGCCAAGAGATGGACCTCTATCACTTCCAGCCGGAAGCGCAGGGCTCGGTGTTCTGGCATCCCAAGGGCTATGTGCTGTTCCACCAGATGGAGGCCTATATCCGGCGCCGTCTGGATACCGCCGGCTATCAGGAAGTCAAAACACCGCAGCTGATGAGCTCGAAGTTCTGGGAGCTCTCCGGACACTGGGGCAAGTATCGCGAAAACATGTTCGTGGTGCCCGACGAGGTGCCCGGGACCGAGGAAGAAGGTCCGGTGCTCAGTGGCAAGGGCGACCTGATGGCGCTCAAGCCTATGAACTGCCCGGCCCACGTGCAGATCTTCAACCAGGGCATCAAGAGCTATCGCGATCTGCCACTGCGCATGGCAGAATTCGGCTGCTGCCACCGCAACGAGGCGCATGGCGCCTTGCACGGGCTGATGCGCGTGCGCCAGATGACCCAAGACGACGCGCATATCTTCTGCCGCGAAGACCAGATCCAGTCCGAGACCGAGCATTTCGTGCATCTGCTCTATTCGGTCTATGGTCATATGGGCTTTGACAATGTGGTCATCAAGCTGGCGACCCGGCCGGAAAAGTTTGGTGGCACGATCGAGCGCTGGGACGCGGCTGAGAAGGCGTTGGGCGATGCCCTGCGCGCGACCGGCTATGACTTCGAGATCGCCGAAGGCGAAGGCGCCTTCTATGCACCCAAGCTCGAATTTCACCTTAAGGATGCCATCGGCCGCAGCTGGCAGGTGGGCACGCTGCAGCTCGATTATGTGCTGCCCGAGCGGCTCGACGCGACCTATATCGCCGAGGACGGTTCGCGCCAGTATGCAGTGATGCTGCATCGGGCGATCCTGGGATCGCTGGAGCGCTTCATCGGCATGCTGATCGAGAACTATGCCGGGCGCATGCCGATGTGGCTGGCCCCGACGCAGGTGGTGGTGGCCACCATCGTCTCGGAAGCCGATGACTATGCCGAAAAGCTGGTGCGCCAGCTCAAGGCGGCTGGCATCCGCGCCGAGCTCGACGTGCGCAACGAGAAGATCAACTACAAGGTGCGCGAGCATTCTGTCGGCAAGGTGCCGCTGATGTTCGTGGTGGGCAAGCGCGAGGCCGAGGAGGGGACTGTATCGGTGCGCCGTCTCGGCACCGAAGGCCAGAAGGTAGAGCCGTTCATGGATGCCCTGTTGGCGCTCATGGCCGACGCGACCCCGCCTGACCTCAAGGCAAAGGCGGCCTGAGCCATGCCGCTGCGTCCATCCAACCGCGAGATCAAAGTCATCACCCATATGGGCGAGGACAATGCGCTCGGTCCCGACGACTTCAAGGATGTGGGCGAAAAGGTCTTTGCCCGCATGCTGGAAAAAGGCTGGATCGAGAAGACCGCGGTCGAGGGCAAGTACAAGGCGACCATGAAGGGCCTGATCATCCACGAAGGCGAGATCATTTACGCCGGACGATTGCGCAGTTAACAAGCAAGGAGCGGGACATGGCTGATCCCATCGTCATTACCCGCTCCGTCTCCATCGACCCGAGCGAGATCGAGGAGACCTTCGTGCGCTCGGCCGGGCCGGGCGGGCAGAACGTCAACAAGGTATCGAGCGCGGTGCAGCTGCGCTTTGACCTGGAAAACTCCCCGTCCATTCCCGAGGCCATGAAACGGCGTGCTGCCACCCTGGCCGGCAAGCGGCTGACCAAGTTCGGGGTGATTGTCATCACCGCCAATTCGCACCGCGACCAGCCGATGAACCGGGCCGACGCCCTGGAAAAACTGGTGGCGCTGCTGGTGGCGGCCTCGCATGTGCCCAAGTTCCGGGTGGCGACGCGGCCAACGCTGGCGTCCAAGCGAAAGCGCCTCGATGGCAAATCGATCCGCTCGGGCATCAAGCGGCTGCGCGGCGGTGTGACACCGGAGGGCCAGTGAACGGGAGATAGGCAGGGCATTCTGCGGAGGCAGCTCGCGCGTGCCGCAAGGTTGCCATGTGTATTTTTCGATGCGCAGAAGCAGCATTAATCATGGAGGTAGGTCATAACTCCAGTAGCTTGTTTCTAGCACGACTTTTACAGCGGTTCTCGCTATTGTGCAGGTCTTGGATTGAGGGTGCTGCTCCCATGAAAATAGCCATTGTTGGTTCGGGTTATGTTGGTCTGGTTACTGGTGTCTGTCTTGCCGACTTCGGGCATGACGTGGTCTGTATCGATACGGACGAGCGCAAGATTGATGCCCTCAAGCTTGGCCAAATACCGATCTATGAGCCTGGTCTGAGTGAGCTGGTGAAGGCCAATGTTGCTTCAGGACGGCTGTCATTCACCACCGATCTTAGGGAAGCGGTGCCGGTTGCAGAAGTCGTGTTCATTGCCGTTGGCACGCCATCGCGCCGCGGAGACGGCCATGCCGACCTGAGCTATGTCCGTGCGGTGGCCCAAGAAGTGGCCGACGCGGTGTCCGGCTTTACCGTGGTTGTGACCAAGTCGACTGTGCCCGTCGGCACCGGCGACGAGGTCGCCCATATCATTTCCAGCACCAACCCGGCAGCCGACGTGGCCGTGGTCTCCAATCCGGAATTCTTGCGCGAAGGCGCGGCGATCGACGACTTCAAGCGCCCTGATCGCATTGTAGTGGGCATCGAGGACGAGCGCGCCCGTTCGGTGATGACCGAAGTCTATCGCCCGCTTTATCTCAACAAGTCGCCGCTGATGTTCACCAACCGGCGCACGGCCGAGCTGATCAAGTATGCGGCAAATGCCTTCCTGGCCATGAAGATCACCTTCATCAACGAAATCGCCGACCTATGCGAGGCCGCCGGCGGCAATGTGCAGGAAGTCTCGCGCGGCATCGGGCTGGATAACCGGATTGGCTCGAAATTCCTGCATGCGGGTCCCGGCTACGGCGGATCGTGCTTTCCCAAGGATACGCTGGCGCTCGTCAAGATCGCTCAGGATTTCGGCAGCCCGATGCGTCTGGTCGAGACCACCGTGTCGATCAATGACCAGCGCAAGCGGGCCATGTCGCGCAAGGTGATAGCGGCCTGTGGCGGCGATGTGCGCGGCAAGACGATCGGCGTGCTGGGCCTGACTTTCAAGCCCAATACCGACGACATGCGCGAGGCGCCGTCCATCGACATCATCCAGGGCCTGCTCGACAAGGGCGCCCGCGTGGTGGCCTATGACCCGCATGGCATGGAAGCCGCTCGCGGCTTGATCGACCATGTCGAGTATGTCGGCAGTTCTTATGCGGTTGCCGACAACGCGGATGCGCTGGTGCTGGTGACAGAATGGAACGAGTTCCGTTCGCTCGACCTAGCCAGGATGAAGACGGCAATGAAAACGCCGGTGCTGGTGGACCTGCGCAACGTCTATAATGCTGAAGACGTCATCAAGCACGGCTTTGAGTATTACAGTGTGGGTCGGCCAGCCGGCTCGAGCGGCCGGGACGCCCTGACGGAGGCAGCCGAATAGACTGATGCGGGCAGGGTGGGGCAACATGAGCGGTCCCGCCCGCTTGTCAACCTAACGCGATGTGCTGGCGTCGCGCCGACCTGAAAAGAGTTTGCCTTGAAGATATTTATCAGCGGAACCGCCGGCTTCATCGGGTACCATCTGGCCCGCAGGTTTCTCAACGAGGGGCATGAGGTTACAGGCTTTGACGGGGTAACTGACTATTACGACATCACCCTCAAACGGGCGCGCCTGGCTGAACTGGCGGCGGCACCGGGGTTCACGGCCGTTGAGGGTCGCCTGGAGGATGCCGCGCTGCTGGCCGACTCGCTGCGTCAGGCGGAGGCCGAGGTCGTCGTGCATCTGGCCGCTCAGGCCGGGGTGCGCTACAGTATCGAGCAGCCGCAGAGCTATATCAGCTCAAACTTGGTGGGCACGGCCAATGTGCTCGAGGCGGTACGGGCGCACAAGCCGGTGCATTTCCTGGCGGCCTCAACCAGTTCGGTCTATGGCGGCAATACCAAGATGCCCTTTTCCGAGTTGGATGCGGCTGACGCGCCGATCTCGCTCTATGCGGCAACCAAGAAGAGCAATGAGGCAATGGCGCATTCCTATGCGCACCTGTTCGACATTCCCACCACCATGCTACGGTTCTTTACCGTTTATGGCCCATGGGGTCGACCCGATATGGCGCTGTTCAAGTTCGTCGCCGCGATCCTTGCGGGCCGCCCCATCGACATCTATGGCCAGGGCGAGATGCGACGGGATTTCACATATGTTGATGACCTGATCGAGGCCGTCATGCGGCTGGTGCCGTTGGCGCCGGTGCGTGGCCAGCCGGTACCGGGGGATACGCTATCACCGGTCGCGCCCTATCGCGTGGTCAACCTGGCCGGCGGGCATCCGGAAGAACTGATGGATTTCGTGCGCGCCATCGAGGCCGCTGTCGGGCAGAAGGCTGACTGCAGAATGCTGCCCGTGCAGGCGGGCGATCCGCTGATGACGGCAGCCGACACCACCCTGCTGCAGCAGTTGATCGGATCGGTGCCGCGTACGCCGATCGACAGGGGTGTCGCCAATTTCGTCGCATGGTATCGCCGCTACCATCGCCTGTAGCGTCAAGGCGACACCACCAGACGGCCGCCAGCGCCATGTCACAGCTGGTGGCGAGGCCGCTGTCAGCAGCCCCACTGGATCAATTGGTTGCGTCGATAGTGACTTTGTCGAGCAGGACGGTCGGGTCCTGTTCTGCTGCCATGAAATCAATAATGCCCAGGCCGGGCTGTTGCTTGGCCGTCAGGCCAATGGACAGGCTCTTCGCCTTGCCGCTGACGAAGGCGCTGACCGCGCTGCCGATCTTCTGGGCCTCTGCTGCGCCGGCCAGCATGCCGATCACTGTACCTTCGGCCAGACCGGCAAAGACCGGGCGCAAAGTGGCGGCATCGCTGCCCTGCTCGGCGGCCGCAATAGACAGGATGATGTCGGAAAGGCCGGCATCGTCGATGTCGAGCTGCAGGTCGCTCAGGGCCAAACCCATGCTGGCCGCCAGCATCGTGGTTTCGTCGCTGCTGAACAGCGCTTCGGTGGCATTGTTGATGGTGCCGGCCAGCGTGACAGTGGCCAGGTCGGCGCCGGTCAGGGACACTTCGTTGATGGCAATGGTGCTAGCGGTCTCGTCCCAGCTGGCGTCGATGACAAAGCCGGCATCAATGGAGGTCAGACCCAGTGCGACAAGGGTCTGCAGCTGTTCATCGGACGACGTGGCGGGTATTTCGAGGATGACATTGTTGGCGCTGGTGTTGAGGGAGGTCGGGATGCCGTTGACATAGTCTGACAGCGCCAGATCGAAGCTGCCAACACTGGCCACAATACGGCCATCGGCCAGATCGGGATCGGGCACATCGATGGCGACATCGCCGATGGAAAAGCCGGCAAAGGCGGGGATCAGCGACCGGGCATTGTCAGCAAACCAGCTGTCGTCAAGCGCGACAGGCGCGGCCTGGATGGCGGCAAGCGGCGCCGATAGGTCGATAGACTTGAAGCTGAGCGTATGGATGCTGATGGTGCCGTCCTCGCCAACTGCCAGATCCATGTCGGTCATGTCAATTGAAGGATAGATCCCTGGGCTCATGCCGCCCATGGTCATGCTGGCGACCGAGAAATCGACTGCGTTGTCGTCTTCGTCGACACCCGAGCAGTCAAACCCGTCGAACTGGACTGGCGAGGATTCAAAAGCGGTCAGCACATCCGCATAGAGATGCAGGGCCTTGCCAAGCAATTCGGGCGAGGGGTCGTCCATGGGGTCGTCCAGCGCCTCCAGAAGCGCCATGATCTCGACAAAGGAACTGCTGATCGGGCGGCCCCGGAACTCGGCGGCAGTCACGGCGCCAAAGTCGCAGCTGATCTCGGGCGCGGTGAAGCTGCCGCCGGAAAAGCTGAAATCGCTGTAAAGCGTCTGCATTTCGGTCTGGCCTTCACCATCGACCAGGCCATAAAGGCCCAGCAGGCCGCCGATATCGACTTGCCTGGCGGAGAGGGCGCCAAAATCGCCGCTCGCGTCGGCACTGGTGGTGACGGTGGTGCCGGACATGGTGACAGAGGCCGCGACGCCGTCGACAACGTCATCCAGCACGATATCATGCCAGACCACCGTGCTCTGGGTGGTCGTGTCGTCGGTGGTGACCTCGACGTTGAGAGTGATTTCGGGGATGGTGATGCTGGTCGCGGTCAGGCCGGCAAGCGCTTCGGCATTGTCCACCAGATCGCCGGAGAAGACGTCCCGCAGCGTCGCCTCATCCATATTGGCGGCAACGGCATCGATGGTGGGGATATCGACACTCATGCTGTTCACAGGCTCAGCGGTGCTGGCCTCGGCGGCAGGCGCCGGCTTGGTCTTGGTCTTTTGGGCCAGCGCCGGTGTCGCGGGCAGGGCCATGCCGAGCAGGCAGGCTATGGCCAAGGCAGCAAGGCGGCGGCTGGTCGATGGGCTGGACAGCATTTCGGTTCTCCCCCGGATTGGACTCCCAATCTGGGCGTTCGGTGAGGTGGCATCAATGGTCAAAAGTGTCATATTGCCCTGGTGGGGCATATGGGATGCTGATCGCTAATAGACGGCGGTGAGGACTTCGATTTCGCGGGCTGAACCGGAGCTGACCTGGAAATCACGGTTGAAGACCTGTTCGCCCTGCTTGGCAAAGACCAGGTATTCGCCCTCGGCCAGCACTGTCGAGGGGAAGGCACCGAGATCGGAGAAGATGGTTTCACCATCGGCCGTCTTGACCGTCCATTCCACGTCCGCAATGGCTTCCCCGCCGGCCTCGGAAACCAGCTTGAACGAAATCTGGCTGGCATGGTGGTAGAGGGTGGCGTCAGTGAGCTGGCCCGGCTCAATGCGCAGGTCGGCGCGAACCACCGCGTTGATGGTGCCGAAATGGGAAACGATGTGATAGGTGCCCGCCGTGAGGGTGACGATGTCGTTGGGCACTAGGCCCTCCGCCACCAGCGTGCGGTTACCATTGTCGCCCGAGAAGATATCGAAGGTGAGCATGCCTGGCGGGATGGGAATGTCGCCGGTGACCGCCGAATTAAGCCGCAAGGCGCCAGCATCGAGCACGAAGTCGAAGGCGTTGGCGCCCGGTATGACGGACATGGGTTCGCTGAGCTGAGCCCGGCCATAGGCGACATGGACGACATATTCGCCGGGCGGCAGCTCGATCTGGGCAATGCCCTGGTCGGACTTGGCCATCAAGACCATTTCGCCGTCTGGCTTGGCGGTGCTGTCAAAAATGCGCCAGACCAGGCCATCGGGAATGGGCTCGCCGCCAGGGGTAATGCGACCGGTCAGGGTCACCGGCTGCGGCGCGGAAGTAACCGCCTCGATGGCTTCGGTGGCCTGGCTGGGCGATGAAGAAGCGGTTGCCTGTGACGCGGGCGCCTCGGGGCGCGGGCGCGGCATGGGCGGCATTTCGGGGGGGCTCGACTGCGCCCAGACGGGGAGCGTGTGCAGGGGCGTGGCAAATCCTGCCAGGACCAAAGCGAGCAGCAGGGCTAGTCTCTGTCGCAAACGCATCTGGTCTCCTCTGCCGGGTGTTTGTGAATCACCGGATCGAGTTAATCGCTGAATGAGGAAAAGCTGTGTCACAGCGGCGGGGTTATGAAAACAGCGCAATGTCGGGAGCCACCGGTTTTGTGGGGCGCGGTGCTGGCTTCTGGCGCCGGCGAGGCAAATTGACTATTGCTCGAGCGCAAAGGAGACTGTGCATGCCCACCATTCCCGCCCTGCGCGATTATTTACTTACCCGAAGGTCGGTCGGCATAGCCTTCCTGCAGGAACCCGGCCCCGATAGATCGGAGCTCGAGCAGATCCTGACCATTGCCACGCGCGTCCCCGACCATGGCAAAATCGCCCCGTGGCGGCTCGTGCTGATCGCCGGCGACGACCGGGCGCAGGCCGGCGCGGCGCTGGCAGACATTGCCGCACGGAACCGGCCGGGCCTCGATGAAGCCAGTCTTGAGATCGAACGGCGGCGTTTCCTGCCGGCGCCGCTGACCATTGGCGTGATCTCCTCTCCCAAGCCGCATCCCAAGGTGCCCGAATTCGAACAGCTGCTATCGGCGGCCAATGTGGCGTTCAACCTGCAGCACGCGGCATTCGCGCTAGGATTTGCCGCATCCTGGGTGACGCAGTGGTATGCGTTTGATCCAGCGGCATCAGCTATGCTGGGCGCCAAGGCGGGGGAGCGATTTGTGGGCTTTGTCAATATAGGCACGCCGAGCACGGCGGTGGAAGACCGCCCCCGGCCGGCGCTTGACGACATTGTGAGTGTCTGGACGCCATCCCTCAGCTAACGGCGGATCATAGTTAACGGGAGGTTAACCAAGTGAGGCGCTAGTGTGGGTGGTATCGATTCCCGGAGGGGTAAGCCTGCGCCATGGGCGTACAGCCGATTTCAGTGCCCCAGAGTCTGGCCTATGTCCTGACCGCCGCCGGTGAGCGGAACGGCGTTGATTTCGACTACCTGCTGCAAACAGCCATCCGTGAGAGCAGCCTCAATCCGCAGGCCAAGGCCGGCACATCTTCAGCGGTGGGCTTATTTCAGTTTGTCGAGGGGACCTGGTTGCAGGTGCTCAAGGAAGATGGGCCGCGGCTCGGATACGCTGACTATGCCCAGCATATCGAGCGCAATGGCGATGGGCGCTATGTGATCCGCGACCCCGAAGTCAAAGCCGCAATCCTCAAGCTGCGCGAAGACCCCAAGATAGCCTCGGATCTGGCCGCAGCCTTTACCAAAAGCAATGGCGATTATTTGCAGGGGCGCTTTGGCCGCATGCCCAGTGCCGGCGAGCTATATATCGCCCATTTTCTTGGCGCTCAGGGTGCAGAGCGCATGTTTACCGCCGGCCTGCAGGACCCTGACCAGATCGCCGCCAAGCTGTTTCCCCAGCAGGCATCGGCCAATCAGGCGATCTTCTATTCAAACGGGCAGGCGCGGACCATTCGGGACGTCTACCGCGTACTGGTGTCCAAGCACGAGGCCGGTGACACTAATGCCAATTTTGCTGCGCAACAAATCGTCAGCAGTGCGCCAGTCGCCGCGCCCGCTGCGCTGCCGTCGCGTTTTTCGCCCGCTAATATGTCGTTTACGGGACTGTTCAAAAATGAACCCGATGCGGCTCCATCGACCGTTACCCATGCCGGAGACGGTGGCGCATTCTTCACCCAGCTTTACGCGCGGTGAGCATCTGTGGGGGTCAGAGAAGTTTACCATAAATTAACCATAAGGCAGCTTTAGTAAAGGCTGGCTAAAAAGAGAAGGAATGCAACCACTATTATTTAGGTACGTTTAATCTAGTACCGTTCTAGTGAGGCATCTAATCCTGATCAAATGAGGAGAGAGCCGTGCGTAGCACTGTAACACCATCAAATGTTGGAAACTTAGCCGGCCTTCCCCGGGGATGGGCCATTGTTGGCATGGCTCTAGTCTGCTGGATCCTGGTAGCAGCTGCGTGGGTAGGCGCATCCCAGTTGTTCGGCCTTATCGTCGCCGCTCTCTAGCTACTCCCGCCTAGTGTGCACTTATGGTGAACGGTTCCTTAAACCTTCCTGAATAGGATGTCCGCTGCCGGTGTGCGGAGGGCAGTATGGTTGCGTATAACGAGTTTGTTTTCCTTTCCCGTTCGCTCGACAGCGAAGATCGTGGCAGCGCGGCGCATCTATCGGCCCTTGCCTATCTCAATCATTCCGGTGCGGCTGATGAACAGGCCGCTCTCTATGCGGCGCTGATCGGCTTTCTCGATGATCCGTCGGTCAAGGTGCGTGCAGCGCTGGCCTATGGACTGTTGCATTCCAGCGCGGCGCCGCGCCCCATCATTCTGGCCCTGCTGCAGGACAGCGCCGTGATTGCGCGGGCGGTGCTGCAGTATTCGCCGGTGCTGATCGACGCCGACCTGATCGGGCTGGCTAAGAAATTCGACGTCGCCATGCTGCTGTCCATCTGCCAGCGCAGCAGCGTCAGCCCGCGGCTGGCGGCGGCGCTGATTGCCCGCAATGACTGCCAGCTGACGCTGCGGCTGTTGCGGCGGACCGATGTTGAGCTGTCAACGACCCTGTTGAACGAGCTGGCCCAGGCGCATGGCGGCGATGCCACGATGCGCGGGGCGCTGCTCGGGCGGCCGGAACTGACGGCGGCCACGCGGCTGCTGCTGGTGCAGAAGGTCAGCGATGCCCTGCGCCAGACCCGGCTGGTCAAGGGCGCACTGGCCAGCGATCGGCTGGGGCGGGTATTGCAGGATAGCGGCGACACCGCGCTGTCGGCCATTGGCGAGCGGGAGGCCGGCAAAGCCTGCCCGGACTATGTGGTGGATCTGGTGCTGAATGACCGGTTGAACACGCGCGTGCTGCTGCATGCAGTGGTCACCGGGCATGTGATGTTTTTTGCCGACTGCCTGGCCGAGCTGGCGCAGGCGCCGCGGGCCAAGGTGTTTGCCCTGCTGGAGAGCGGCAGCCGGGCGGCCCTGAATGCCTTGCTGGTGCGTTGCGGACTGGGGCAGGGGGTGCGCAATCTGCTGGCCCGGCTGGTTATGCATGCGCGCGCCAGCGACCTGGCCGACGATGCCGGGGCACGGCACTATGTGGTGACGGCGCTGACGGAGGAACTGATCGCCGAACATGACGGCGCCATTCCCGAAGAACTGGAAGAGGCATTCGCCTATCTCAGCGAGCAGAATATCGTGCTGGCCCGCAAGGCGGCGCGCGGCGTGATGGCCGCCTTTGCGCGGGAAACGCAGTCGGCCATGCTGGTTTCGCTGCAGAGGCCGGAGCCCCGGCTCGCGCTGCCGGCGGCCTAGTAGCGGAACTGCTCGCTCAACACGCGTTCTTCCAGGCTGGTGCCGGGATCAAACAGCAGCGTCACGCCGTGAGAGCGATCTTCGAAGACGGTCACTTCAAGCACATTCTGGAATTCCACATTGTCGGCGACAGCGCTGACCGGCCGCTTGACTGCCTCGCGGGTGATGAACTTGACCACGGCGCGGTTGGACAGGATGGCGCCGCGCCAGCGCCGGGGCCGGAACGGGGAGATCGGCGTCAGGGCCAGCAGGGGTGCCTCGATGGGCAGGATGGGTCCGTGGGCGGAGAGGTTATAGGCCGTCGAACCGGCCGGGGTCGACAACAGGGCGCCGTCGCATATCAGTTCTTCCAGGCGGGTCTCGCCATCGACAACGATCTGCAGCTTGGCCGCCTGATAGCTTGAACGGAACAGCGAGACTTCATTGAGCGCCAGCGCGGTGCGAGTTTCTCCGGCAGCGTCGAGCACCTGCATGGACAGCGGATAGATGCGTGTCCGCTGGACAGCCTCGAGGCGATCGAGGAGGTTGTCCTCCGAGAATGTATTCATCATGAAGCCGACCGAGCCAAAGTTCATGCCATAGACTGGTACGCCCACGCCCATCACGCGGTGCAGGGTCTGCAGCATCAGGCCGTCGCCGCCCAGTGCCACCACGACGTCCGCGGTATCGACGGGGTAATCTCCGTATCGGGCCCTGAGCTGAGCGGCTGCAGCATCCGCTTCGGGCGTCCCGTTCGTCACAAAGCAGACTCTAGAAGAAATGTGATCCAAGTCGGCCTCTCCATCATTGCGCCGATCTATCACGTCCCCCGTCACCATGCCAGTTACCCATGCGGCCATGGACTCGATGTCGGCGCAAAGTGGCACGGGACGAGCGCCGCCCCCCCCCCCGAAAAAAATGTCGAGTGATCGCTAGAGGTGATTTCAGCAGCGGACAGTATTCGCCTTTGTCGGCAGCAGCGGGTCGACGCTGTTGCGGTGGCTTCAGGCCGGAAGGTAAGTAAGACAGTCTGCCGGAGAAACTGGCGGGCCAAAGTTATGCGGATCCATCCGGCCGCCAAAATCTCCACGCCAGCGCCAAAATGTAGCTCTCGCACTGAAGGCATGGCTAGGCTCGTCCGAACTCATCCTCGATGCGAATGATGTCGTCTTCGCCGAGATAAGAGCCTGTCTGAACCTCAATGAGTTCGAGCTCAATCTTGCCCGGATTGGCCAGGCGGTGGGCGCAGCTGAGGGGGAGATAGATCGACTGGTTCTCGCTAAGCGTCGTGACCGTGCCATCAATGGTGACGTGGGCCGTACCACGCACCACGATCCAGTGCTCGGCGCGGTGGTGGTGCTTCTGAAGGCTGAGCTTCTTGCCCGGCGTGACAAAGAGGCGCTTTACCTGGAAGCGGTCGCCGCTGAAAATCGAGGAATAGCCACCCCAGGGCCGATAGGCGGTCTTGTGTATTTCGGTGAGACCGGAGGTGGTCTTGCCGGCGCGCAGCACCTTGACCATGGCCCCTACCTTTTGTGCCTCGGAGAGCTTGCCGACATAGACTGCGTCGTCGGTGGCAATCACCGCAATGTCGTCCAGGCCCTCGACAGCGACGTGGGCCGCGTCGCTGATTACCAGCGAGTTGCTGACATTACTCAGGGTAACCTTGCCGCGGCTGGCATTGTTGGAGGCATCCTTGCTGCTGGTTTTCCACACTGCGTCCCAGGCGCCGAGGTCCGACCAGTCGAAATTGACAGCCGTCACTACCGCCCGCGTGGTCTTTTCAAAGATAGCATAGTCCACCGAGATATTGGGGGCCTTGGCAAAAGAGGTCTCGTCGAGACGGACAAAATCCAGATCGGTCTTGGCTTGGGACACCGAAGTGATGGCGGCAGCAAAGGTCTCCGGAGCCAGCATCTCGCATTCGCGCAGGAAGATACCGACGCCGAGCATGAACATGCCTGAGTTCCAAAAATAGCCGCCCTCGGCAAGCATCTGCTCGGCGCGCGCCAGGTCCGGCTTTTCTGCGAAGCTCTCGACCGACCTCGCGCCGCCACCGACTTCAGCCTGCGCTTTGATATAGCCATAGCCGGTTTCAGGGTGACTTGGCAGCAGGCCGAAAGTGACCAGATCGCCGGCGCGTGCGGCGGTCGCTGCGTGCTGGATGGCTTCGAGATAGCCTGCGTCGACATCGATTTCGTGATCGGAGGGCAGTACGAGTATGATCGCATCGTCGCCAAAGCGCTCACGAACGAAGGCAGCCGCGGCCACAATGGCGACGGCTGTATTTCGCGCCACTGGTTCGAGCAAAATGCCCTGCAGGGTCACGCCCATGTCGGCGGCTTGTTCTGCCACTATGAAGCGGTAGTCCGCATTGGTCATCACCACGGCCGGTGCATAGAGCGCGCTGTCGCCCACACGATCCAGGGTTTGCTGGAAAAGGCTTTGATCGCCAGTAAGCGAAAGGAACTGCTTAGGCCGGGCGGCGCGTGAGAGAGGCCACAACCGCGTGCCTTGTCCACCTGCGAGAATGACCGGGACGATCAGTTTGGACATTCGACAGGTACCTCAAAACAAGTGGCTTTTTGCAATTGCCGGGAAGCTAACGGTAATCAGATTATTTTGGATGTATTGTCCGGGTGGTTCAATGATATTGATTAATACCCATTACGCAAGAATTTCGGGCGATCTTAACAGCATTGCGTTGGGCGCATGGCTGCCCTCCGGTGCGAATGCGTAGCGTCGGGCGAGTGGAGGCACTCCCCGCGAAGAACTTTTTTTCTGCCATGTGGGGGTGCGGCGCATTTTACTGCGCAGATGATCGGGTGATTCAGAGCGCTATCTCTCTGAAGCTAATTCAATGAGATGATTGTACCTGATGGGTGTTCGCGCCCGCGTGCTGGGCGCTTTCTGCCTTGATCGTCCGCGACGTCCGGCCTACCAAAAGGGCTTGTTTTCGGGCCATTGAGGTGGCCTGACCAAGGAGACTGGTTCCCGTGCAGAGCAATTCACTCACCCATCTGCAGACGCTGGAAGCCGAGAGTATTGAGATCCTGCGCGAAGTGGCGGCCAGTTTCGAGAGGCCGGTGATGATGTATTCGATCGGCAAGGATTCCAGCGTCTTGCTGCATCTGGCACGCAAAGCCTTCTTCCCGTCGAAAATCCCGTTTCCGCTGCTGCACGTAAATACTACCTGGAAATTCGCCGAGATGATCGCGTTTCGCGACGCCATGGCGGCAAAGCACGGCTTTGAGCTGATCACCCACACCAACCCCGAAGGGCTGGCCACCAACATCAATCCGTTCGACCACGGTTCCTCACGCTTTACCGACATCATGAAGACCCAGGCGCTGCGCCAGGCTCTGGATGCGGGTCGCTATGATGCGGCGATTGGCGGGGCGCGCCGCGACGAGGAAAAGTCACGTGCCAAGGAGCGTATTTTTTCCCATCGCAATGCCAGCCACGCCTGGGATCCCAAGAACCAACGCCCTGAACTGTGGCGGGTGTTCAACACGCGGCTCAATCCTGGTGAAAGCATGCGGGTGTTTCCGATCTCCAACTGGACCGAGCTGGACGTCTGGACCTACATCTATGCCGAAGGCATCGAGCTGCCCTCATTATACTATGCCAAATCGCGTCCGGTGGTGGAACGCGCAGGCACGCTGATCATGGTCGATGATGCCCGCTTCCGGTTCGAGCCGGGCGAGACAGTGCGCGAGGAAGTCGTGCGCTTCCGCACGCTGGGCGACTATCCGCTGACCGGGGCGATCCGCTCGACGGCGGCGACCCTGCCCGAGATCATCATGGAAATGCAGGCGAGCCGGACATCCGAGCGGGAAGGCCGGCTGATTGACAGCGACAGCGTTGGCTCGATGGAGAAAAAGAAGCAGGAAGGCTATTTCTGATGAACCTGCATGACACTCGAAATGCCATCAATGCCGAGGCCGACATTGCCCTCTGGTTGGCACAGCAGACCGACAAGTCGATGCTGCGCTTTCTCACCTGCGGCAGCGTCGATGACGGTAAGTCGACACTAATCGGCCGGCTGCTCTATGACAGCCAGCTGATCCTAGATGATCAACTGGCGAGCCTCAAAAAGGAAAGCCACAATCGTCATACTGGCGACGAAGGCATCGATTTTTCATTGCTGGTGGATGGGCTCACCGCGGAGCGTGAACAGGGCATTACCATTGATGTGGCCTATCGGTTCTTTTCCACCGACAAGCGTAAGTTCATCGTCGCCGATACGCCGGGCCACGAACAATATACCCGCAACATGGCGACCGGTGCCTCCAATGCCGATCTAGCGCTGGTACTGATCGATGCGCGCAAGGGCGTGCTCACCCAAACACGGCGACACAGCTTCATTCTGTCGCTGATTGGGGTCAAGCATGTGGTGCTGGTGGTCAACAAGATCGATCTGATCGACTATGATCAGGCGGTCTTTGATCGCATCGTCGCCGAATACCGGGCCTTCGCCGAACCGCTCGGCTTCAAGACGCTGGCCGCGATACCTGTGTCGGCATTGCGCGGCGACAATATGCTGGCGCAGAGCCCGCGCACGCCCTGGTATGGAGGGGAAGCCCTGGTGCCATATCTTGAGGGCATCGACATCAGCGAGGACCGAACGCTGGAGCTGTTCCGCTTCCCGGTGCAGTGGGTGAACCGACCGGACCTCGATTTCCGTGGCTTTTCGGGCACTGTGGCCTCCGGCGCTATTGCCATAGGCGACGAAATCCTCATCGCCGCCTCGCGAAAGCCGGCTGTGGTCCGTCGCATCGTCACCCTGGATGGTGACCTCGGCCAGGCGGTGGCCGGACAGGCAGTGACGCTGGTGCTGGACAGGGAAGTCGACATTTCGCGCGGCGACGTGCTGTCACGACCCGGCGAGACGCCGGAATATTCCAACCAGTTCCAAGCCCGAGTAGTGTGGATGAGCGAGGAGCCGGCCTTTCCGGGACGGGCCTATTTGCTCAAGGTCGGCGCCCAGACGGTGCCCGCTGCGATCACCGACCTGAAATTCCGTACCAACGTCAATACGCTTGAGCAAACTGCCGCGGCCAAGATCGAACTCAACGAAGTGGCCACCGTGACGATTGCCACCGACAAGCCGATCGCCTTTGACAGCTATGCCAGCAATGCGCTGACCGGCGGATTCATCCTGGTGGACCGATTGAGCAATGCCACTGTGGGCGCAGGCACAATCGAATACGGCCTGCGCCGGGCGCAGAACTTGACCTATCAATCCTTCGACGTGAACCGCGCCGTGCGCGCCGCGATGAAGGGGCAGGCGCCCCAGATTATCTGGTTCACCGGTCTGTCGGGCTCGGGCAAGTCGTCAATTGCCAATCTCGTGGAAAAGCGGCTCACCGCTGAAGGCCGGCATGCCTATATCCTGGACGGTGACAATGTGCGGCACGGGCTCAACCGGGATCTCGGTTTTACCGAAGTCGCGCGGGTTGAGAATATCCGCCGCGTGGCCGAAGTGGCTCGGCTAATGGCGGATGCCGGGCTAATCGTGCTGGTGTCGTTCATCTCGCCATTCCGCAATGAGCGGCAGCTTGCGCGCGAGATAGCTGGGGAAATCAGCTTTCTTGAAGTTTATGTCGATACACCGCTCGAGGTGTGCGAGGCGCGCGATCCCAAGGGTCTCTACAAGCGGGCCCGGGCCGGCGAGATAAAGAACTTCACGGGCCTCGACAGCCCTTTCGAGCCGCCGACCCGGAGCGATTTGGTGCTGCATGGTGCGGAGCAGGAACCGGTAGTTTTAGCCGACGAGCTCTATCGAGCTCTGGGTCTCTAGCTGGCTCATACGCGACGGGAAACAGGCAATGACGATGGTCGAGCAACTTATCGGCGTGGCCCTCGAGGCGGGCGCCGAGGTCATGCGCCTCTACGACACCGATTTCGAGGTTCGTTTCAAGGACGATAATTCGCCCGTTACCAAGGCGGACGTGGTGGCGGAGGCCATTATCCTGGCCGGTCTCGCCCGGATCGCGCCGTCCTTGGCGGTGGTGGCCGAAGAGGCCGCGGCGGCAGGGTGCTTGCCGGAGACTGCCGAACGTTTCCTACTTGTCGATCCGCTCGACGGCAGTCGGGAATTCATCAATCGCAATGGTGAATTCACCGTCAATATCGCCCTGATTGAGGACGGTGCGCCAGTTCTGGGCGTCGTGTATGCGCCCGCCTTGGGGCGCATCTGGTGGGGCGAAAGCGGACGCGGTGCCGGACATGGTCGCGTCGTCGCTGGCGCGTTGGTAGATCGAAAGGCAATCGAAGTGCGTGTCTGCAACCTGGCGGGGTTGGCGGTGGTTGGCAGCCGGTCCCATGGCGGCAGTGCCGTAGGCGCCTGGCTAGACCGCTTTGCCATTTCGCAGTTCGTGTTTGCAGGCTCCTCGCTCAAGTTCTGCCTACTCGCCTCGGGCGAAGCCGATCTTTATCCCCGCTTGGGCCGTACCATGGAATGGGATACGGCGGCGGGCGACGCAGTGCTGCGTGCTGCCGGCGGCAGGGTTGAAACGCTATCGGGCGAGCCACTGCGTTATGGCAAACGCAACCAGGCTCATGACACCGATTTTGCAAATCCCCACTTCGTTGCCTTTGGCGATCCAGAGTTGCGGTAAGCTAGTTCTCGGATTGGTGGGCCTGCGCAGACTAACCTGCCGCACGCGACAGCCTCAGTGCTCAGCGTGCTGAATAGCCCCGTGTTCTGTAGGCACCCTCGGGGTTAGATTTGGTGCAGTTTCTCGAACTCGACGGGCGATAGCATGCCATTGCGGACGTGCTTGCGGGTCGGATTGTAGAACATCTCTATGTAGTCGAACACATCCTGGCGGGCTTCGCCCCGGGTTCGATAGGTCCGTCGCCTGATCCGCTCGCGCTTGAGCAGATTGAAGAAGCTCTCGGCCACGGCATTGTCGTGGCAGTTTCCGCGCCGGCTCATGGAGTGAACCAGATTGTGGTGTCGCAGGAAGCTGGCCCAGTCCATGCTGGTGAACTGGGAGCTCTGGTCAGAATGGACCAGCACGGTGTTCTGTGGCTTGCGGCGCCAGACCGCCATGTGAAGAGCCTGTAGGACAACTTCGCTGGTCTGCCGGCTTTGCAATGACCAGCCGATCACGCGGCGCGAGAACAGATCGATGACCACGGCCAGATAGGCAAAGCCCTCCATGGTCTTGATATAGGTGATGTCGGTCACCCAGGCGGTATCGGGTGCAGCGACGTCGAACTGCCGGTTCAGGGTGTTGTCGATCACCACCGATGGTTTGCCACCATAGGTGCCGGGTCGGCGTCGATACCCGATCTGGGCCTTGATCCCGGCCAGTCTGGCCAGGCGGGCGATGCGGTTGGCACAACTGGTCTCGCCCTGATCAAGCAGGTCGTCATGCAGCTTGCGGTAGCCATAGACTTTGCCGCTCTGGTTCCAGGCGTCCTCGATCAGCCGGATCTGACGGATGTCTTCCTGGGCCCGTTTGCTCAGTGGCGTTTTGAGCCACGCATAAAAGCCGCTGGGGTGGATGCGCAGGC
This sequence comes from Devosia beringensis, assembly GCF_014926585.1. Classification (NCBI taxonomy): domain Bacteria; kingdom Pseudomonadati; phylum Pseudomonadota; class Alphaproteobacteria; order Hyphomicrobiales; family Devosiaceae; genus Devosia; species Devosia beringensis. The sequence goes on from NZ_CP045422.1 coordinate 3,285,988, forward strand.
ACCGACACATGGTGCGCACCGAGAACTGCTGGCGATGCTCGGCAACAAACGCGTACCTCACTTTGCATCCCTGGCGAAGTACGCGGCCGCTTTTTTTAGGATGTCGCGCTCCTCGGTGACCCGCACCAGTTCGCGCTTGAGCCGCCGGATCTCTTCGGACTGTTCATCGCCCTTATCGATCGCCCCAGAATACTTTTTGCGCCACTCATAGAGCGAGTGGGCACTCACACCCAAGCGCTGCGAAACCTCCGAAACCGGATACCCACGCTCGGTGATCTGACGCACCGCGTCCCGCTTAAAATCGTCGGTGAACTTGCCTTTGCCCATGTAGGCCTCCTTGCCTCAAAATTAGGGAAGAAGGCGTCTACAAATCTAGGGGCTATTCACTCGCATCGAAAATCAACGTGGGTTTTCGTTCTTAGCCAAAAATACCCGGAACTGTCTGGCCAGCTGTTCCACTTCGTAGTCTGGGGCATGAGTATCAGGGCTGGCCAGCTTCTGCGACGCGAGCCCAAGGCGAATCAACGAAATTATGGCCTCGTTGCAGTTTTGCACCGGTGCCTGCTCTAGTCTCCAGCGGTTCATAGCCGCGACGATTTCAGGATCTATGGACAAAACCATCTCTTCGCGGCGGATCGGTAGTTGGTCAGCAAATGCTACGGCCATTTCTTTACCCTCAATGCTGCGGGATGCCAACTAGTGTATGAGTTAACTGAGATCGGCAATCTAAGGCTCGAATTAGGGATAACGCCGGCGTGTCGTCACGTACACCCAAGCATTAACTCGCCCAGTGTGGCCAATCTTCTCTGTTGGTAACGCGAGCCCGAGACCTCATCCAACAGAGATCGGAGTGTCAGGTCAAGTTAAGCTGTCTGAACAAACTGTACAACGCGTTAACGCAGATCCAGGAAATAGGGCTTGGCAATTGCAAATCACTTCCTTGAAGAAGTGGATTAACAATCTGACAGCATCGAATCGTCATCAATTGAAACTAGGTCTACGGCGCTTCAGCAACTACTGATCTGCCGCTGTCACGCCCGAGCTCGATCACCTGATTCACTGGTGACACTGAGAAGGTTCGGCTTCTTTCCTTGCTGTAACCTCACCGCGGTCAGAGTGCCTGTAGCGAAACAGCCAGTGTCAACGCAAATGCGGTGTTGGTGAACTTGTGGCGTAGGGGCAGCCGTGTGGCCGTGCACAGACAGAGGCAGCCCTGCATAAGCCGCACTGTCATAGTCATGGACTGGCCACATCAAGTCAGCATCGTCATGATCTGCAAGGGGAATATCTGGTCGAAAACCGGCATGGGTGAACACGACACCTGGCGCTGAAACAAGGACTGGTAGATTGGCCAGAAAATCGAGATGTATCTCTGGGATGTGGCTTTGCAGCAGCGCGATGCGGTGACGGATCGGGGCGGCTCGGTAGAGGTCCGGATCAATGCCGTAGGACGCCAGGGTTTCAAGCCCACCATACCCTAGCCACTCAGCAAACTGAGGGTTTTGGACGTGTGCCAGCATCATCTCGTCGTGATTGCCGGCCAGGCAGATGCGGCGAAATCCTTGGGGGAGGGGCTCCATCAAAAAGTCGATGGTAGACGAAGATTGCGGTCCGCGGTCGACATAGTCGCCAAGCATTACGATCAACTTTTCGCCCGAGATGGCTTCGCCGTTTCCGATGATCAGATCCTGGAGCCGACGCAACTGACTTAGGCAGCCATGTACGTCGCCGACAGCGTAGATGGCCGACGGAAAGGACGACAGGACCAGCCGCTGCCGCGCTGGTATAGGATTTTCCTCGGGCCGGGCCCTTAGACCCAGTATGGAGCGCAAGCGAGACATCATAGTACTTTGGTCCCATCCCTGCCGACGCATAGGCTGAGCAAGTGCCGGCTTAGGTTGAAAGTCCAACGGTCGGCGAGCGTAAAGTAGAAACCAACCACCAAAAAACTCTCAGTTTACTATATCGATGGTCGGCATTGGCGAAATGGTATCGCCACATCGTGACGCTGACGTGGACATCAGCTACCTTTTTCGCCGTGGTGTGTAGGCGTGCGACGGGTGCCGCGACCAGCGGCAATCTGCCTCTGTATCTAGAAGGGTACACATTGAGCGATGGCGTCAATACTGCCCCTGGATTCATGATGAAGGCCGGCTGACGTTGCCCCCTGCGCCTAATCCAGTTTGAAGTAGGCTCTGGCCCCATCAGAAGGACCAGAGATGAAGCGAACCAGGTTCACCGAAGAGCAGATCATTGCGATCTTGAAGGAGCAGGAGGCCGGCGTTCCAGTTGCCGACCTGTGCCGCAAGCATGGCGTCAGCAATGCCAGCATCTACAAATGGAAGGCCAAGTATGGCGGCATGGACGTCAGCGAGGCCCGACGACTGAAGGCGCTTGAGGACGAGAACGCCCGGCTCAAGAAGCTGCTGGCCGACAGCATGCTCGATAATGCCGCGCTGAAAGATCTTCTTGGAAAAAAATGGTAGCGCCCGCCGCCGAGCGGGATGCTGTCGCCCATCTCCAGACTGCCTATGGGATGAGCGAGCGGCGGGCGTGCCGAGTATTGGGATGTTGCCGGATGACGATGCGCTACCAGGCGCTGCGAACCGATGACATCGTGCTGCGCGACCGGATGAAGGCCATTGCCCATGAGCGGCGACGGTTTGGCTATCGGCGGCTGCACGTCCTGCTGCGGCGGGAAGGGTATCAGGTCAATCACAAGCGCCTGTTCCGGATCTATCGCGAGGAGAAGCTGATGGTGCGCCGTCGAGGCGGCCGCAAGCGTGCCATGGGCACCAGGGCGCCGATGCTGATCCCAATGGCGCCCAACGAACGCTGGTCCCTGGACTTCGTCTCCGACCAGATGACCGACGGTCGGCGCTTCCGGGTGCTGACAGTGGTCGATGACTGCACACGCGAATGCCTGACCTTGGTTGCCGACACCTCGCTGTCTGGTCTGCGCGTTGCCAGAGAGCTGGAGACGCTGATGGCTACTCGAGGACGCCCCAAGATGATCGTCAGCGACAATGGGACTGAGTTCACGTCCAATGCCATCCTGGGCTTCGCTGACCGGATGGGGATCGACTGGCACTACATTGCCCCTGGCAAGCCGATCCAGAATGCCTTCATCGAGAGCTTTAACGGCCGGCTGCGGGACGAAATGCTCAACGAGACCCTGTTCCCATCGCTTGCTCACGTCCGGGCCACCGTGGCGTCTTGGCGCGCCGATTACAATCTGCACCGGCCGCACTCGCGGCTGGGTTGGATGACGCCTGCCGAATACGCCGACACCTTCAACCCGCGACGGGATCTGCCGCTCCGCTCAATGACCAGCTCCGCGCCAGCCCCCGTCGCTCACCCCGGCCAGATCGACCAAACTAACCGCCCGAGTCTACTTCACGCTGGATAGAAGTTGGGGGCAACGTCACAGCCGATACCGGCGCCTGAATCCCGCGGAGCGACGCTCGTCTCTGGCTAGCCGGGCCAGCAAAGATGGCCGCCGGCAGTAACTGTGTTGGCAGAAACGTGCCAGTCCCACTGTTGCTCCCTCTTGCTCCGGCTCTTACCGATGTGCTCTTGTTGGGGGAGCATTTCAGGCATGCATCGTCGGCATCGGCCGGTCGCATTCTCCGGAAGAACTAGAGATACGAATGGCATGATATGAGATCTTTGGTATTCCTCATTGCGCAAGTCCTGGCCATGTGCGGCGGCAGCTTTTTGCTGTGGCGCCTGGCGCTGGCCAATGTCCCGTCACGCTTTTTCTGGGCAGTCGCTTGGGCAATATCCGTTTGTATGGCCCTTGCCATCTTCATGTTCATTCAGCCGGGGAAGCTTTTCGACGACTTTGCACCCGTATATTGGGAAGCCGGTCGCGCTGTCATGTCCGGCCCCGATCAACTGTTGCCGCTGCTCCGTCTCGGCGTTGATGGTGGTTTTGTGAACCTGCCCATCGTGGCCTACATTTTCGTGCCATTCGCATTGTTGTCGTCGGAACTGGCCGGCTGGCTGTTCATGGCAATTGGCGTGGCTGCCATTGCGTATGCGTGGTGGCTTGCTGGCGATCTGTTTGGCCTGAGCCGGCCGGAACGCGGGATCAGCCTCTTCGTGACTGCTAGTTTCGGTCCCCTCTGGTACAGCGTTCGCGAAGGGAATTCATCGCACTTCGTCTTGCTCACGCTGTTGATGGCTATCGCGGCTCTGCGCAACAACCAAGATTTTCGAGCTGGCCTCCTTCTGGGCATTTCGGCAATAGTCAAGCCGCCATTGTTATTGCTTTGTGTCTATGCAGCGATCCGGCTGCGGTGGAGCATAGTGCTGGGGGCAGGACTCGTCCTCGGCGTCTGCGCCGTGGCTTCTGTTGCTGTCTTCGGGTGGAACACCAACCTGGTGTGGTATGAAACCAACATCGGCACGTTTTCGCGCGAGCCCATTGCAGCCATCAACTCACACTCTATTGCTTCGACCCTGGCACGGCTTCATCACGGCGTCGATGTGCTCGGCGCATGGGAGCCCGTAGCAGTTCCCAGTGCGATCAAGCTGGTAGGCCTTCTCGCAACCGCAGCGCTTGGCTTGGTGGCTATCTGGGCGGCAGCGCCATGGCAGCGTTGGATGGTCGGCGTGGCGGCGTTTGAGGCGGATTTTGTGTTGATCGTGGCTTTGGTGCTGTTCATCAGCACGCTTACCTGGACTCATTATTATAGCTGGTTGCTTATTCCTGCGGTCTGGGCATGGGCGCAAATCCGGGACGCGGATTACCCCAGGGATCCCATGCTCGCACTTGGCGGGGCGATCCTGCTAAGTGCACTTGCCTATGTGCAGTGGCGGCCTCTGCCGGGCATTGATCCGCTCTTGCCATGGCTGTTTTCCTATCTACTCGTCGCCGGGCTTGTTCTGTTCGGTATTCTTATCTGGGCCCGCCGACGCATCGCCGGTTCCACGCGCCAGTCGCAGCGAGAGCTTGGCGGCAGTGGCCATTCGGGAGCGGCATAGTTGGACGCCATCAATCCGGTCAAGGCTACGGTACCGCACGCGAAACACGAGCGTTGGGGATTCTGGCGATTCCTGGGCGGCGCGGTACTGCTGGGGGTGCTTGTCTATCTCTCTGTCGTTGCCTTGGTGCTCCTGGTGCCTGAACAGAACGACTACGCGCTCGCCAGTAACGTCAAGCATGATCGACTGGCTGCGCTGCCCGGCCATCGCGTGGTGTTGGTTGGTGGCTCGAACCTGGCATTCGGCATCGATAGCAAGGCCATCGAGGCGACCGTTGGATGTCCAGTCGTCAATATGGGCATGAACGGCTATTTCGGTGTGCGCTTCATGCTCAATGAAGTGAAGCCTGAGCTGCGGGCCGGCGACGTCGTCGTGCTGGCCTTCGAGTGGGACAACTATTTCAAGACTGTTGACGGAGCCAGCACAGACCTTCTCGTCGTCAGCAAGTCCAACCCGCGCGCGTTCGCAGCGATGACATGGAAGCAGCGGTGGGACGTCGCAACTGCCGGTGTTTCCTACGCTGCGCGACAAAAGGCATTGCGGCTAATCGGTGACGGCTTGTCCCAGGTCGACGCGATTATACGAGGCGATATTAACGAGGAAGATGCACGCAGCTTGATCTACACGATCGAGACATTCAGCGGCTTCACGCCGGAAGGCGATCTCGTCAGCCATCTCGGCGTGGACTGGCCATACGATTTCGAGCAGGGCATCGTTGGCCATAGTGTCGATCCCGATGTTATCCCGATGATCGCGGAGTTTGTTCAGGCAATGGAGGCCCGGGATGTGCGGGTCGTGATGTCATACACACCGCTGATGCGCGTCTTCTATGATCAGCATGTTCCCGAACTGCAAGCGGTCCACCAGCAATTGTCGGCCGCGCTCCAGGGACGGCTGCCACGTCCGCCGCAGGACTATGTGTTCGACACCGACCAGTTCTTCGATACGGTCTATCACCTCAACAATGAAGGTCGTCAAGTTCGCAGCGCTCAGTTGGGAGGCGACATTGCTGCCGGAAATCCATCGACGTGCGGAGGTGCATCGTGATCTGCATGCATCTTGGATCCCGGGGAGGTAAGTTGAGGTGATCTTCACCAGCATTGAGTTCCTCGTGTTTTTTGTTGCCGCCGCCACCGGCTATGCGCTGGTCCCGCCGGCCGCCCGCTGGATCTGGCTACTCGCGACCAGTATATTCTTCTATGCCTATGCTGGACCGACATTCCTGCTGCAGATCGTTGCTGCAGCAACTGTATCCTACGGTATCGCCTTCGGTATTGAGCGGGCAGCAACCAAGCCAGGCAAGCAGACGCTGCTGACGACGGGAATTGTGCTGCTCCTGGCCAATCTTTGCGTTTTCAAATACGCGCCATTCTTCAACAGCGTGCTGGGACCAATGGTCGGCTGGTCGGGTGCCGACCATCCCCTCATTCCGCTGCTGATGCCGCTCGGAATTTCATTCTACACGTTCCAGCTGATCGGATATCTGATCGACATCTATCGAGGGGACAAGGCCGAGCGCCACTTCGGGCTATTCAGCTTGTATGTGATGTTCTTTCCGAAGGTCATTTCGGGCCCGATCGAGCGATCAAAGAACCTGTTACCGCAATTGCATGCGCTGCCGAATTTCAGCTATCCGCTAGCAATTGCTGGCATGCAGCTGATGCTTTGGGGGGCCTTCAAGAAAGTGGTGGTGGCGGACCGGATCGCCCCATTCGTGGACCGGGTCTATTCGGCGCCGCAGGATTTTGACGGCGTCGCCACAATGTTTGCGACCTGGCTCTATGCTTTCCAGCTCTACTTTGATTTCAGCGGCTATACCGACATGGCCCTGGGCGCATCAATGGTCCTTGGGATCAAGTTGATGCAGAATTTTGACCGTCCGTATTTTGCAGTTTCCGTGCAGGATTTCTGGAAACGCTGGCACATATCGCTGACATCGTGGCTGACAGATTATGTGTATACGCCGATCACGCGATCGAAATGGATCAGGATCAAGCTCTACAACCTGATCCTCATCGCGTTGATGTCGACCTTTTTGATCTCGGGGTTCTGGCACGGTTCGCAATGGAACTACGTTGCCTGGGGTGGGCTTCATGGTGCCTATATCGTCATTTCGCTGCTGGTCCAGAAGCCCTGGAACAAGTTTGCCAAAAATGTCGGGCTGACGCGGTTTCCAAGGAGCTACACAGCGTTCAAGATCGCTCGAACCTTTTCTCTCGTGTGTTTCGCCTACATTCTGTTCCGGGCCGCCAATATGGGGGATGCCCTTTATATGATGGGCAATCTATGGACGGGTTGGGACGACATTGCCGGCAGTCTGAGGTCAGTGCTGCAGGGTGACACAAGGGCAATGGCGCTGTCGCTGCTGGGTATCGTCATCGTCATGGCGCCTGAATGCTTCCAGCATCGCAAGCTCGGGGACGTGGTGACCCAACCACTCTGGCGGACCTGGGGTCTACACTATGCGCTGGCACTGTCCATTGTGCTTTTGGGTGCATTCGATGGTATGGGCCAGCAGTTCATCTATTTCAGGTTCTGATCCCTGGATCAGCCAGAACAAACAACATCAAGTGAATGGAGTGACATCATGAACGAAGATCAGGCCCTTGCAGAAATAAAGCGCGTTATCGTACAGATTCTAGAGGACAAGGGCGAGGTCGTGCCTGCGATCACCGCTGATACTGAACTGCTGAGCGGGGCCCTCGCCATCGATTCGCTTGACCTTGCGATGATGGTTTCCGAGCTCGAGGGAAGCATCGGGCACGACCCATTCTCCCACGGCTTCATCGAATTTCGTACAGCCGGCGAACTGGCCAAGCTCTACGCCAAATGAGCCAGGGCCTTGACTTGGCGAGCGAGCCACTGGCTCCGTTGGTCGCGTCGGGCGAGACGGTCACGACGCGCGGGGAGGTGCACGGGCTCGTCAACGGTCTGATGGCAGATTTTGCAGAGCACGGGGCGACCCGCGCGCTGGTGCAAAGCGATGATCCAAGACAGCTCATGTGCGCCATTGAGGCTTGTAGCCGGGCAGGGGTGGACCTGTTTATCGCTCATACAACGGTGTCGAGCGAGCATGTCGATGCCATCTGCGCCGAGCACGGCATTCAGGCTGTGCTCGGTCAGGAAACAGACTGGCGTGAGGTTGAGGCTTTGTCGGCCACCGGCCGTGTCATGATGATGACGTCGGGGACGACGGGGCGGCCCAAAGTGGCGGCCCATACCCTCGATACCCTGCTGGCAAGGGCAAGAAGCGCGCTTGGTCAGGGCGTCCATTCGGACGGACGTTGGTTGCTCACATATCAGCCAACCGGATTTGCGGGGGTGCAGGTGATGCTGACGGCTGCCCTGACCCGGGGTCTGGTTGTGGTGCCGGACCAGCGCAATCCAGCGGGCTTCTACGAAGCGGCGCGCCGGCACGGGGTCAACCAGATCAGCGGGACGCCGACGTTCTGGCGCTCGTTCCTGATGGTGGCGCAGCCGTCTGAAATGTCGCTCCGACAGATCACGCTGGGCGGCGAAGCCGCCGACCAGGTTACGCTGGACCGCCTCCATGCGGCTTTTCCCCAAGCCCGGGTGACCCATACCTATGCCTCGACTGAGGCGGGGGTGGTTTATGCTGTGCATGACGGGAGGGAAGGTTTCCCAGCGTCCTGGCTGGAGCGTACGGAGCGGAACGTCCAGCTGCGCGTTCGCGACGGCTTCCTGCAGATCAAGACTGCCAATGCCATGCGCGGTTACCTGGCCGAGCCGAGCCAGCCCCTGCTCGAGGATGGCTGGCTGGCGACTGCGGACCGGGTTGAATTGGAGGGCGATCGAGTACGGGTCATCGGACGGGACGATGCCACCATCAATGTGGGCGGCTCCAAGGTCTATCCGCTGGCCATTGAGGCATTTTTGCTCAAACAGCCGGGGGTCGCCGAAGCACGGGTGTACGGCGTGCCAAATCCGATCAGCGGTGCGCTTGTGGCGGCGGAGGTGGTGCTGGCACCCGGCGTGGACGCCGCTTCGACGCGCAAGAGCATTATCGAGGCATGCCGGACTGCCTTGCCGAGCTATCAGCAGCCACGCAAGTTCACGATCGTCGACGCAATCGAGGTCAAAGCCTCCGGCAAAAAGGGTTAGCAATGCAACGCAAGCACGTCATCGTCACCGGCGGCAGCCGCGGTCTCGGCCTGACCATGATCAAGGGCCTCCTGGCCGATGGCTATCGCGTGTCCACCTGTAGCCGATCGATGAGCGACGGGATCGGGCGGTTGCTCGATGATGCCGAGTTCAAGAACCGGGTCTTCTGGCAGGCCTGCAGCATCGGCGATGAAGGGGAAGCCGACGGCTTCGTCAAGGCCGCGGTGGCGGCGGCGGGAGACGATGGACTGTATGGGTTGGTGAACAATGCCGGGGTTGCCCAAGCAGGTATCCTGGCCTCGTTTCCCAATGTCGAGAGCGATCGTATCTTGCGTATCAACCTGCTGGGCGCCATCGAGGCGGCGCGTGCCGCCGCACAGGTGCTGCTCAAACAGAACACCGGTGGACGCATCGTCAATGTAAGCTCCATCATCGGCAGCCGCGGCTATAACGGCATGGCAGCCTATAGTGCGTCAAAAGCTGGAATGGACGGCATGACGCGGGCGCTGGCACGTGAGCTTGGACGCCGCCAGATTACCGTCAACAGCCTGGCGCCGGGCTATGTGGCGACGGAGATGTCTTCGACGCTCACGCCGGCACAACTGGCCCAGATTGCCAATCGGACGCCTCTGGGCAGGCTTGCCTCGGAGGAGGATGTGCTGGGCGTGTTGCGCTTCATGCTGAGCGACGCGTCGGCCATGGTGACAGGGCAGGTGATCCTTGTGGATGGCGGCATCAGCTGCTGATCCAAATTCTCCTGGAGTGCTGCTGGCTCACTCCTCTGCGGAAGGACCTGGCTCGGCGGTGTTAGCTGAACCTAAGCTTGCCGCGTCGCGCGCGCGAGGCGAAGTGGCGAGCATTTTCAGCTAGCAAGAACGGCGTTCTTTGCTTCGAGGCCAGCCGATAATACAATGTGTAACCACAGATCGTTGCATAGAGTATGACGCCCTCGATGGTCACGGTGGGCATGGTGCCGAGGGAGACCATGGAATAGCCGATGTGACAAGCCACCACAGCCCAGCGACGGGAGTGCTTCGTGGAAATAGCCATCCAGAAGAACGACACCGTGACCATCAGGTGGGCGGCCACGCCGATGAAGCCGAACTCGTAGATGTAAGACACATATACGTTGTGCGCATATTTGGCGAATGTACCTTCCCAGGCGTCCGGGCCAAAACCGATCAGGATATGGGACATACTCCCACTGATTGTAGTGAAGACGTAGTCGCTCCAGATTAGGATGCGCCCGGAGAACAGCTTGCGATCTTGCGAATCGAATAGTTCAGGCGGCTTGAACAGGCTGGAAATATCGCTGGCAGCAGTGGCGATATCGGTTAGTCTCTGAGCCAGGAACGTGAACAGCAGTATGCCTATCACTACGGTGGCCACCCCAACCAGGATGCGCACCAAGACGGCCATATCCGCCTTGAACCCCTGGCCACTGCCGATCAGCAGATGCCCCGCCATTATCGGGACGGACGCCAGCAAGACTGTCCGATAGTTGGCAAACACGATCGCGATGAAAAAAATGGTGGCGTAGAGGGTAGCGCGACGCCAAGGCATGCCACGCGAGAGGACAGTTATCGACAGGCCACACAGCAGCAGAACCGAGAACACGCCTTCGTGCAGGTAGCCCCCGATGAAACTTTCGGATCCGTCAGATTCCGTGAGTGTGTTGCGAATGTTGAATACTAATGACATCACTTGCATGACGATTGGCGCGGCGAAGATCGACAACAGCCGCGGCGGAAAACTGCCGTCTCTGGGGTCGCTATCCAGAACGCGCACGAAGCTGATAGCAACGACAATGAACAAGGCCTGGCGTAACAAGGCGTTGAGCAGTCCAGACGTGCTGTTGTTGTACAGAGCGCTAAAAATCATCACGCCGATGAACACGAGGACTGGAAGAAACGCCCTATAGCGGATCAGATGGTTGCGCGACAGCAACAACCCCGAAACAATGATGGCAAGTCCCAGTAGCGAATTTATCGACTGGCCCGCGATCAGCGGATAGGCCGTATAGGTGTGCAGGAAGTTCGCCATGAAACGAACCGACAGGGCCAAATATAGGAACTTCATCGTTAGCGGCTGACCCGTCAGCGCCCTTACGGTGACGATGAACCAAACGACCAGGCCAACTGCCACCATTGGAAGCGGCAACATGACAGGCAGGAATATGGCATATGGATTCAAGTGACTTCCCTGACGTCATAGTGTTGCTGCGCGCCTGAAAGCGTCAGCTTTGAGATCACCAATAATCCATTATCGCATGTCGGTTAAAAACCGCTTCCGGAAAAGAACTCACGTGTCGCGGTCTGCGCGATGATCCGGAGGTCAAGGAAGACCGAAAAGTTCTGGATGTATGCCACGTCGTGATCAATACGAGCCTTGGCCAAATCCCGGTCAAAGGTAGGCCCACGCAGTCCATTCGCCTGTGCCCAGCCAGTCAGGCCTGGGCGCATTGCGTGGCGATAGGAGTAGTAGGGGACGACTTGATCGTAGGGAAGGCCAGCGGCGGCTTGGCCGCTGACATGTGGGCGGGGTCCGACCACGGACATCTCGCCTTTGAGAATGTTCAGCAACTGCGGCAGTTCATCGATGCTGGTGCGGCGGATAAGGCGACCGATTGGCATGATCCTCTTGTCATCTGCCGTGGTTTGAGCCACTCCAGTATCGTCGCAACTATGGGTATACATCGATCGAAATTTGAAAATCTGAAAGAATTGACCGTCTTTTCCAACCCGATCCTGCATGAAGAACACCGGCCCGCGGTCGGTCATCTTAATGGCAAGTGCCGTAAGAACCAGCAGTGGGAGCAGCGCAAAGAGCGCAAGGAGGGCGAAGACGATGTCGAATAAGCGCTTGGCACCAGCGTGGACAATGCGGCGAGCAGATGAGCGATACCCAACGGGAGCCTTGTCGATCCAGAAGGACGGAAGGCCACTTTGACTGACGACGCGAGCCCCGGTCGTGTTACCAAGGGCATGTGTTGGCCCTCTCACAGGCAGCGTCGTTGGGGCAATAACCGGCTTGTATCCCTCGGCGACTTGAGGGTTAGAGCCGGCATGCTGGATATTATGTACCGACATATTAGCAACCTCTTGCTCAATCGCCCGCCGCCGCTGATCGATCGAAATACAATTTGTTAACTTATCAGCACTATAATCATGTTCCGCGAATTTTGGCGTTCAACTTTTCGGTGAATGGTTACTTCCCCATAAGTTGGGGGTTTTGTGTTGCGAAATAGTCGCCATCAGCACGTGCAGACGACGACAGGTCGCAATAGTCTGTCGGGGAACGCAGTCGACGCTAGTGTTGATAGCCAAGATCAGAGCCCGTAAGGGCGTAGCCGTTGTTGATCAGCAGCGACCGCATGCGGCCATTGGCCCCGTACTTTCCGTTGGCACGGCCGGAGATGCGAAGGGGAACTGCCGCGTTCAGAATCGGCGTGCCGGAATCAGTCTTCCTGCCAACCATCCTGCCATCCACGTAAAGCCTCATTGTGCCTGCGTTATCGCGGTCCACGCGAACCTTGTAATACCGCGCGGCTTCCAGCGCGGGTCCTTCGATCCAAGAGACGTTTTGGTCGGTGCCGTCGTACGTCCACGCAAAGGTTAGCGACCCAGCTTCTTCACAGCGGATTACATAACCGCGCTGACGCGAAGCGTCTCCCCAATGGCTCAGCACGTCCTGGCCGCCCTCCTCGAGAGGGTTGTCGATCATAAACTCAGTGTCGATGGTGAACGGACCCGAGAAGGAGAAGTTGTCGCTGTCCGGGATGGTCACGAAATCTTCGCCGCGGCTGAATACCAACGTGTTATCGAGGATTTGGGCTTCACCGGCAAACTCGACAATGTTGAGGCCTGTTTGGTCTTCAGCGATGGTAGCTCCATCGACACCGGCAAAGCTTATTGCTAGGGCCGTTCCTGCGCCCATGGGATTGGCCTGTATATCCGCATAAAACGTCTTACGCACCGAGACTCCATTGCTACCACGCGCCTGGATAGTGACCCTCGGAGAATTGCCAACGACGGCAGGAGACAGGGTGAGGCTGGAGCCGGAAAGGGTATATTCTGGACTGTCTTGGGGATCGATAATCCGCCAGCTCGCGGCGCCTTCAGCGGTTAAAATAACGGTCTTGCTGAAGCCCTCGATGGCACTGATCTCGGCGGGCGTTGTGATTGCGCGGAGGTCGGGGTCGGAAGCACTGCCGACCACGACAGAATTGCCAGCGCCTTCGCCTTCACTTTCGACGAGGCTTTCCCGTTTTCCCAGTGCGGTTAGATCGGTGTCTATGAGGTGAACCGCCACGTTTCCGCCGTCCACGTACACTACGGCGCTGCCGCTGGCAGAGTCCGCCATCACCCCGTCACGGAAAATCGCAGATGCGGCCGAGGCGCCGTCCCCGTCGCTGCCGAACAACCAGAGGTGCGCAGCCGCGCCTGTGCCGCCACGCGACCGTGGAGTCAGGCTCTGACACTTTTCCATGATTAGTGGATCGGCTCCCATGCCACCCCAGATGCGATAGTTGCGCTTGTTATCCTCGGCAACGCAACGGGTAAGCACTGTAGCTTCAGACTTTAGATCATAGCCGCCATCGCTATTTCCGGCCGACCGATGATCAGAAATGGAAACGTTATAGTTCCCGTTCTCCGAGGCAATACCGTCAGCATTCCAGTATTTTTCTGGATCGCCATCCTGCTTGTCGAGGCAGTTGATGGTAAAGCCACCGCGAATTGATATGTCGTGAGCCTCATGATTCAGTTCGATACCCACGGCGAAGTTGTCACCGAATTGCCAGCCACTGTCGAGTTCGCAATCCTCGATCATCCAGTCGTGCGACCGGCCATGCACACGAATGGCCTTCTTGGAGAAGCCGACACCAGAAAAGCGCCGAATGACGACATTACTAAGCTCGCTTTCCTCGCTGGTGAAAAAACCATCCCGCACGTTATGGAAGTCCACGTCCTCGATGGTGATGCCGCCTTCAGTTTGGTCGGTGAAGTCGAATACCCGTCCGGTATCGACAAGCGAAAGGGACGAGAAAATGAGGTGCGAGGCCCCCTTGGCAAAGACGAACGTGGTGTCTCCGCCCAATTCAGCGGCATTGATGGCCCGGCTTTCCCGGGTCGGTCTTCTCCAACGTTTGCGATTGCCACGGATCGTGGCCTTGAGGGGCTGTCCCTGGGCATTGGCACCCATGATCAACACTGGGGCACCCGACGTGCCGCCGGCGGCGATCTCGACGGTAAGCTGGTGATGATAACTGCCCCGATCCGCAAGGATAAAGACCGTACCCCCTGGGCCAACCGCCTTGATCAAGTCACCTAGCAGGGCAAGGGAGGCCGGTTGCTGAAGGGACAGGCCGTCACCCTGACCGGTCGGCGAGATATAGGCCACAGGATTTTCCGCTCCGCGCGACTGGGCGAACGCCGGCGCGATGGCAAGCCCTGCAGCGCCGACGATGAAGTTGCGTCGGCTGATATTGCTACGGCGCACCATGGGAGCGCGAAGGTCACTGTTCATCATATTTCCCTGGTGAACATATTATGGTCGGCCGCCATTGAATAATGTCCGATCACAAACTCACTTACAATAGGCTCTCAACAAAGTCTGCCCGACCCTGCATAGACTTATATGTGGCCGCCGTACCGGTCGGTGCGGTCTACCGGAGTGCCGACCTTGGTGCCGGACATGTGGTATAATTGACAATTGATCCCCGCGCGTCTGATCCCCGCGCGTCTTTGGGTGGGACGACTAGGCAAGATCATTGAAGGTAAGCGTTTCCAACGGCTGTTACTCCGTGCGGGCCGGGGAGTGAACGGACTTCACAATGGCCTCGACCGAGAATTGCCTGCAGCTAGGGTGCTGATGGCCGTCGATTGTCAGCTGAGCTGACCGATCTTGAGAGGGCGGTCATCGCGCTCTCATTGCCGCCTAAACGCCCCGGAGGTCGCCCCCCGCACGCCGGACTGGGCAACACTGGACGGCGGTTCTCAACATGACTTGAAGCGGCTGCCATTGGGGCGTGCTGGTCGGCCATTGTCGAGCGCCCTTATTGATCGGATAGGCGGATTAGCCAATAAGGCCTGGGCTCGCGCCCGAAACCGTGACTGCATCCAAGAATTCAGGTAAGATGTTTCAGCGCGTCGAAGTTATTGCCTTTCTCAAACTCCGGTGGCGCTTGTCCGTCAGCGAGCGCGTGCGCGATGTTGAGGAGCCATGCAGCACTGCTAACGCGACTTCTGAGTAGCACGCCGAGGTATCATTTGGCCGTCACAGCTGTTGCGGGATAGCGACACCTGCTCGGAGACGGCAATGGCGCCGACCGCGCGAGGTGATGGCCGACGGAGCCATTGCAAGTCAAAGGGGCCGTCAAACCTTGAAGTGGGACTACGCTTCGCCCCCTATCACCTCTGCCGCCGTCGTTAAACTGGCCTCGCTGCCGCAGTGTATCCTCGGCCGATAGGAGGGCCATCTGCTCTCCAGCCTCAAGTCCCGTATACCAAGCAGTTTCTTGCGGCTGAGTGCTTAATCTTGGCGCCGCCGGTTCGGTGAAGCGAGCTCTGCTCCATTAACCTAGTCGACCGAACGCGTTGCATATTAAGGACTATTCGAATAGTGATCCAGATGCACTTGCCTAATGGCGGGTTTGCGTGGCTTGGATGGTAAGCACGTGCGGTGTGCTTTCCACAACTATCGATTGCGCATGATATGATCAATGATCAAGAGTTTGACATCGTCCGGGTCCTGGATGTCCTGCGACGGCAGTGGCGGCTGATTGCCATTACTTTCGTTCTACTTCTCGGTGCCTCAGCCCTCGGGATATTCGCGCTCAAGCCTGCATTCACAGCTTCGGCGCTCATATTTGTGGATACCAGTGACAAGAATCTGCTCGACCCCACTGCCGCCGGCAGTGCCATGGGCTCGGCTGATGCGAGGGTAGATAGTGAGGTCCAGATCGTTACGGCCGAGACCACGTTGCTCAAAGTGGTCAACGATGCAGGCTTGCTGAACGATCCCGAATTCGGTGTTTCCATGGACTTGCGACAGCGCATCATGTCGACGCTGCGCCTGGGACAGCAGGCTGAGCCAACTGCCGTCGAAAAAGTGATGGCTGCGCAGGTCAAGCTGCGTCAGGCAGTGAGGGTATTTCGCAACGGATTGACATTTCTGATCACCATCTCAGCGACTGCGGACGATCCGGACACCGCTGCCAATATCGCAAATCTACTGTCACGTGCCTATATCAGAGCACAGCTTGAATCCAAGATTGCCGCTACGCAATCCAGCCGAGACATCATTCAGGGCCGCGTTGCGGAGGCTTCCGCAACTGTCATCGAAACCGAAGAAGCGATGGACGATTTCATCGCTTCAAGCATTGACCGAATTGTCGCTCAGACTGGGCGCACCGATCTTGAGCAGATGCGCAGCGAACTGGAGGCGCTCAACACCAACCGCGACGTGCTTACGGCTCAAGCCGATGCCGTCCAACAGGGCCTGGCTGCCTTGAACTGGCAGGCAGTCACGGAGACCCTGCAGTCGGAGACACTCGAGAACCTGCGCCAGCGTGAGGTAACGCTACAGCGGCAATTAGCCAACGCCACTGCTGGATCGCAGACCGAAATTGATCTTCGGGCTGAACTGGCGCGCGTGGTCGCCAATCTGGGCTCGGACACCAACAGCCAGCTATCCAGCCTTCGCGTCCAGATATCCTCGGTGCAAGCACGTGCCGCTGACCTGCAATTGCAGTTGCGCTCCTCTGTTCTCAGCAGTGACTTGCCGGCCGCCATCGTCACCAACATTTACGAACTGCAACAAACCGCCGAGCTCGCGCGCAGTCAGTATCAAATCCTGTTGAGCCGTTTGAAGGACCTGGAAGCCCAGTCGTTCCTGCAGGTTGCGGACAGCAGGGTCATCTCGGAAGCACTTGTGCCCGAAAGACCGTCATTTCCTGATACCAGGCTACTTTTGGCGCTTGCCGGCATACTAGCGCTAGCCGTAGGCGTAGGCTTGGCTTACCTGCGAGAGAACGTGATCGGTGGTTTTACGTCCGATGTCCAGCTTTCGTCAGTGCTCAAGATGCCTGTGGTGTCGAGCGTGCCCAAGCAGAGAGCGCCAGAGGGAGTCAAAAGTGACAGCCTCGCAGATTTGCTGATCTCACTGCCATTCTCTCACTTTTCGGAAGCCATCCGGCGCCTGCAGGTTGGCGTCGACCAAGCAGTCAGACGCGGATGGGGAGGAGCAGGGCATTCAGCCCCGGTCATCCTGGTCGGCTCGGCAAATACCGGCGAGGGGAAGACCACATTGTCACTCTCGCTCGCCCGGGCCTATGCTTTGGCTGGCAAAAAGACGCTGCTCATCGATTGCGATCTGCGTAAGCCAAGCATCCACGCGCATCTCGGTATGCCCGCTTCGGTCAAGTTGCTCGATTTCCTCACAGACGGTGGCGAAAAGATCGATCTGGAGAGCGTCGCTGTCACCGACCGCCTTACCAAGGCGCGTGTCGTCATCGGCGCGCGCAAGGCTGACGTCCATGGCGGCCAAGTGATTACTGGCGAAGTGTTCGGTCGATTGGTCCGTGCAGCCCAGGCCAACTATGAAATCGTGGTTCTCGACACGCCCCCTGTCGGCGCGGTCGTTGACGCCCTGCATCTTGCCCAATATGCGAATGTGATCGTGATCGCCACGCGCTACGCGGTAACGTCGCAGCGCGACGCCAAGGCGACGCTCTTGGCTCTGACAGACGCCAAGCGCGATGACGCGGAAATCATGGGTGTAATCACGCAGGTCGATCAGTCAAAGTACAATAACCGCCGCAAGTACGGCGGTTACTATAATGAGGATTAGGCGGGTCCAGTTGCGGGGCAAACGATTTAGTGGACGCCCCGAAGCGCTTGATTGATGTCGGTCACGCGGACTTGGCGTAAGTGGCGGGAGAGGGTCGTGGCGCGCTCCAGGTTTAGAACTCCCTCAAAAGAGCCATAGAACTTGTAGTTGCGAATGTTTGTGAAGTGGCTGGCGCGAAGCTGGTCGCCGAACTCGCCCACCAATTCGGCGCAGAAAAGGTCATTCTCGAAGTCGCTGAACTTGACTAGATCGCGTTCCCATCGCTGCAGGTCATCAATGGAATGGCGGATCGCAGCCGCTACCTCGGATAGGGCTGCGATTTTTTTCAGCCCGCCCCCCACGAGAAGCCGAACCTGTCGCGCGGCTTCTAGCTTCCAGTTGGTGATCTCCGTCGGGAAAGCGTGGTCTATATCGCGCTCTGTCAGCGTCTTCGTCGCTGGCATTGCGGAGGCCAGCCGGTGCAATTCCGCCCGGAGATATGCATTGGACTTGGTGCTGGAGCTGAGTAGCAAGCGCATAAAGCTTCCCGGCTCAGAAAGGCCGGCCTTAGCCAGTAGCCGCACCAACTCGAGCTGATCTTCACCGAGCGCTGAGCGCAGGGCCTTGCTGGCCGCGGACTTGTCTGATGTTGAAAAATAATACCCAAGGGCCTCGGCCAGTTGGTGTTCGCTTTCCATGGTGAGCAAGTGCTTGTCGCGAAGCATTGTCAGAAGGTCAAAATGCTGCTGCATTATGTCTTGCCCTAGCAGCTCGCACTGGGCCCAGAAAATGTAGCAGTCGTAAATTTCCCACCAGACTTGGATTGTATCTTCCGCCAGTTCAGCGCGCTCGCTATGCATCAACGGCTTGTTGAGGTCTGCTTTCGTGTAAAGCTTGACCAGGCGATCCCCTAAAGCTTGCATAGAGCTTGCTGGATCGGGTTGACGGCTAACCATTAATTTCTCTCCTAGGGGAGCTCTGCGCACAATGTCGATGAACCGGACGGTCCGTGGCGGAGCATCCCAGATTATGTTTATTCATTTTTAGCAATGCCAAGCCAAGTTGGCATTTCAAAATTTGTCTGGAAACTATGATTTCAAGAACTGGCTGGTGGTCGATTGCAACCTCGCGCGTAGTATGGTCGTTTCGGTTTTCTAGCATCATGGTAACGGAGCGTCGAAGTAGCTGATGGCACGTATTCTGGTCGTCGGCGCCCGCGGAATACCTGACGTTGAAGGGGGCGCAGAGAAGAACGCCGAGCAGCTTTTCCCGAGATTGGTCGACATTGGCCACGAGGTGACGCTGCTGTCCTTGGCAAGCAACGTCAAGGAGAATAGCTATCGAGGCGTCAAACTCGTTGCCGTGCCGTCATTGTGGTTATTGAAAACAGATAAGATTCTTTACTACTTTGCCGCAATCTATCACGCGATCAGGCTTCGGCCCCAGATCGTCCACTTGCAGGGACTGGGAGCGGCACTGTTTTTGTGGGTCTATAAGCTTATGGGCATTCGCACCGTAGTTCGCTACGGTTCGGCTGACTACATCCTGCCTAAATGGGGTGTGCTGGGTCGGTTGGGGTTCCGATTGAGTGAGTATCAGCTGCAGTTCGCAGATGCCGTCATTTCAGTATCAGAGACGCTCAGTCAGCGACTGGCCGCGAACAATTTCAAGGCGCGCGTCCATTTCATTCCCAATGCGATTGACGAGCCGCATCCGTTGTGGTCCGGCAATGTTGAGAGCTCAGAGCCCCCTTATATTCTTGCCGTCGGGAGAGTGACGTCACAGAAGAACGTCGATACGTTGCTTAGAGCATTTGCGTTATTTCGAGAGACGTCTCCGCACTATGTGCTTCGCGTTGCTGGGAGTCTTAGTGATGAAACTTATGTCGAAGCTCTGTCCGCGTTCATGTCCGATGGGGTGACGATGCTTGGCGCTATTCCGCGGAACCAGGTGCCGGCGCTTTTGAGCCATTGCGCGCTATACGTGAACCTGTCGCACCACGAGGGCAATTCAAACGCCACACTGGAGGCGATCTCGCATGGTTGTCCGATCTTGGTCAGCGACATTCCTGAGAATCACGAGATGCCCTTGGGGCCCGCAAATTTTGTTGACCAGGATGACGTTGCTGCTGTTGCCAATGCGTTTTCCGCCGCGATGACAAAGCCAGAGGCGTTTGTCGTCAGCCGTGCCGGATTTCTCAGTTGGGACAAGGTCGCTGCGAGCACCAACAATGTCTATCGGACAATTCTTTAAGGTGGTCGTGATCGTGGAGAGAAAATCCATTGTATTCCTCATAAATTCCATAGCAGGCGGCGGTGCCGAGCGGGTGATGATGCGGCTCATCGACTGCTCGCGTGAGCAGCTGGTCGGTTATGATTTTCACCTTGTTCTTCTCGACATCGAGGAAGAAGCCTACGCCATCCCCGATTGGGTAACGGTGCACCGGCTAAATAGCCGAAAGCGCACTCTCTCATCCATCAAGGGTTTGTGGATCCTGTTGCGCAAGTTACGTCCGCGGCTGGTGCTCAGCTTCCTTACTCGTGCAAATATCGCCAACGTTATCGTGGCCAAGCTACTGGGACACTGTTGCGTAATCAGTGAGCGTGCCAACACGTCGGCGCATCATGCGCATGGCATGGTGGGTAGGCTGTCCAAGTTGCTGATACGTCAATGCTATTCGCGGGCGGATGCGGTCATCGCGGTAGCTGCCGGCATAGCCGATGACCTCGTCAGCAATTACGACGTCAGGCGTGACAGTGTCCATGTTATCGCCAATCCCGTAGACGCCGCGACTATCCAGCGCTTGGCAGCGGAGCCTTCAACCATCACGGTGCCACGGCCCTATATCGTGGGCATGGGACGCTTTGTGCGCAGCAAGAACTTCGCGCTGCTGCTCGACGCTTTTGCTGGATCTAAACTAGACGGCTTCGACTTGGTGGTCATGGGGCAGGGGCCCCTGGAAAAAGACCTTCGGGATCATGCCAGTGACATCGGGCTAGGGGCGCGTGTCCATTTTCCAGGGTTTTTAGCGAACCCTTTTCCTGTCATTGCCGGTGCATATGCCTATGTGCTTCCTTCAAACGGCGAAGGTTTTCCCAATGGTCTGGTTGAGGCGATGGTGACAGGAGTTCCTGTAATTGCCACCGATTGCCCTTCAGGGCCCGCCGAAATTCTCGACTATCGAGCTGAAGGCCAGATAACCAAGCTGCATGGTGGAAAACACGGATTGCTCGTGCCGATGAACGACAAGGCGGCAATGATTGACGCACTCAATTGCGTAATCCAGCCCGGCGAGCGAGACAGGCTGGCAACGGCAGCTAGCACAGGGGCCGCACGATATGGGCTAGAGAGGGCGGTGGCGCGCTATTGGGATGTCATCACGCACGCTCTTACCGTTCAGGGCGCTCGACGCTAGTCGTTCTGGCTACACATTTCGGCTCGTTCCTCCGTCAATTGACATGGGTGCCTACAGTTGGACTATTGTCCCTGAGTGGCCGGGCGTGGTGCCTGGCAGTTTGAGGAGCCAATAGGATGAAGAAATTTGTGGCCGTTCTAGTTGCACTAGCGGGACTGGGTTTTGGTGGTGTCATGGGTGTCGCTGCTCAGGAACCGGCCCAGAACTGCACCACTCCAGGAACCGCCTCACTTGCCGGAATACCCGCCGACCCCAAAAAAATAATGCCGAACCAGTCCCGACTGATCAGTGGCTATGGTCGAGGGGCAAAAAGAGGGACGTGCAAAATCTCTCTGGTCTGCATTTATGCCGACGGTAGCGACGCGGCGCGCGAAGTTGCGCGGCAACAGTGTGTGTCAGTTCGGGACTCGCTGGTACGGGGCGGCTTCACCAAGGCCGATATTTCGACCTCACGTCAGGGCCCTGGAAACGGTATGTCCGCGAACACGGTTTACCTGACTGCTTATTAGCAATCTAACCATCCCGTTGAGGCGTAATCCGTTGCAGCAGGTTTTTCGCTTTGGGGAACATCTCGCCAATCTCTCTCAGCGCTAGAACTAGGTACTTGCGCCACGCCAGCCATAGAAAAAGCGGGTATGCAATTGCTCCAGCAACGATCATGACGACCAGCCTAGCCCCCTCTGGCCAATGGGGAACGAGCATATGGCCACCGACGAGTGACACCGCGGCCATCACGATGGCTGCGGAAAACGGCGGTGTGACCGCCTGAAGCAGCGCCTTTGGAGCGATGCCAAGCTCGCGGCGCAAGATGAACAGATTGAAGACAACCGCAAAATAGGCCCGAATTACCAGGGCGACAGCCATGCCGACGGCACCGAAAGGCAGGCCGGCGAGGCAGGCGGCTGCCACGGTCGCCACCACGAAGATGTTGATCCGCAAGAGCTCGCCGGTGCGCCTCAAAGAAGTAAGTGCTGGCCGCAAC
Organism: Devosia beringensis; assembly: GCF_014926585.1. Taxonomy (NCBI): domain Bacteria; kingdom Pseudomonadati; phylum Pseudomonadota; class Alphaproteobacteria; order Hyphomicrobiales; family Devosiaceae; genus Devosia; species Devosia beringensis. Next base: position 3,308,325 of record NZ_CP045422.1, read on the forward strand.
ATATATCCCAGGGTCGCTGGCCCAACGATCATGCACATCGCTGACATAACGTAAGAAGCATCGGACCAGTTTTCTCCAAACGCAATGGCGACGAATTGTTGCGCTGTGGCAGCGGCTCCAAAAAAGACAGGATAGCCCAAAAGCGCGGCGAACTTGGTGAAGCGAATGTAGGCACTCGCGATGCTTCCTGTCGCAGCGACCCGCGAAAAGCCGCTGATAGACGCGTTCGCGACCGGGTAGACGATCAACTGGATGAGCGAGTCATAGCCGCGCGAGCCGACACGAAAGATGGCCAGGGCGACCGGGCCAAGGACCGCGCCAAGCAGCAGGTCGGGGAGGCGAACACTTAGCGTTGACATCAGGCCCACTGCCAACAGGCGGCTGCCGTTGGAGAGCATTTGGCCGAGGTCCCGGGTCGACCAGAAGAAGCGAGGTCGCCAGTCGCTGGCATACCAGGTCAAGGCGGTCATTAGCATGGAGTGCAGTAGGCGCTGGGTAATCAGGGCCCAAAGGCCGTGGCCGGTCAGTGCCATAGCCACGCCCAATAATCCCGAAAGTACTCCAGCTATTGAGCCACGGACCGCCAGGCTGCGATAATTGAACTCCCGCCGAAGTTTGGCCTCCTGGACCACCCTGACGGCATCGATGAGAAAGCAGGCCGACAACACAATCAGTGCAATGCCACTACCGGAGGCAAACGCATAATCGACGATTGGCGCCACAGCGAGGCATGACACCAACGTCAACATCGCTGCAATTGTAATGTTAACCCAGAAGGCGACCGTCGCGTAATCATCGTCCCACTGCGGACGCTGGATTAGCAGTTCCGGGATGCCAGCTGTGTTAAGCATGCGCCCGACTTCCACCAGGACAATCGCGAAAGATGCGACGCCAAGGATCGTCGGGCTAACCACATTGGCAATGATGGCAAATACGATGAAACTAATGATGTTATTGGCGCCATTACCAATGACCGACCATACCACGCCAGTCGCAACCTCACGCTTAAGCGACATCAAATGCTCCGGTCTACCTATGCGGACGGCTGGCGCCCAAACAAACTAATCTGTTGTAGTGTCGTAATTCTGCGTTGCCGGCGCTAAACCAGCAACCCTGTCAAAGCCACTATACGTGCTTGTCGCGTACATCGGTCGGTCACATAGTGGCAATCGTCGAATTTGGCAGTGTCGCGACGGCGCCAAGTATGCCAGATCAATTACGCACGATCACAAAGTCATGTGGAACTGGGGCGGACACGGGGTATCGGCAGGCCAACTGTTGACTCGGTAGACCAACAGTAGATGATGCTGGAAAGGGCCGCCCAATAACAGGGACTGCAGGATCATGTTATCTCTATGCATTCCCGAGCAGTGATCGATAGGGACAAATGATCCGGACCACCGCAATCGTATTCGCTCTACTCGTCAGCGTACCCGCCTTCGGGCAGCAGGTGACGTCTTCGGAGCCGCCAACATCAGTGGCGGCCCTTAGCGATCGGCTGGGAAGTGATCCAGAAAGACTGGCGGAGTTGCTCGGCTTCGCGTCCGAACGGGTACGCGCTGAGGCTGACGAAGGGAACGCCGGAGCGGCCTTTTCGCTGGCAAAGTCCCTGCTTGCGGCACCGGACGCAACATCGCAAGAAGAAGGCCTTGTGTATCTCGAACAAGCTGCCGAAGCGGGCATTGTGCCGGCGCAGGTGCAACTGGCGAGTGTGCTGCGAACCGGCGGTGCCGGCGTAGTGCCCGACCCACCGCGGGCGCTCGAACTACTAGAGGATGCCGCAGCGTTGGGAGACACGTCTGCTTTGCTGGCGCTCGGGGTGTTGGTATTGGATACCCAACTGGGTAAGGCAAGTCGCGACCGGGCCGTCAGCTTGATCGAGCAAGCAGCCAACGCTGGCGACGTCAATGCTGCCAATCTACTGGGTGGCTTGTATGCTCAGGGCAGGGGCGTCCCTCTGGATGTTGATAAAGCGATGCTCTACTTCGAGATGAGCATGGTAGCCGGAAATTCACCGGCCATGATGATGATCGCTGACATTTTTCGCGGCGGAAGCGGGCCAATTGCTGCCGACCCGGATAAGGCGAAAGCGCTGTACGTCGGGGCCGCCGCACGCGGAAACCAAGGCGCCGCTCGCAGGCTCGCTGACATGTATTTTCGGGGCGAAGGTGTACCGTCTGCCCCTGATACAGCGCTGCAAATGCTCAGTGATCTCGCAGGCAACGGCGACGGCCAGGCCAATATCACACTGGCGGATTATTATCTGAGCGGGGACATCATACCAATAAACGTTGACACTGCGCGTGACTATTTCCAGAAGGCGGCCGATAGTGGCAACTCTGCCGGTCTTATCCGCTTGGGAGAACTGTATCGGTTGGGCGCGCCTGGGATGCCCGCAGATGTTAATCGGGCCATTGATTATTTCAATCGCGCCATTGAACTGGGAGCGCCAGGGGCGGAGAGATATCTTGCCAACATCTTCCTTGATCTCGCCCAACCCGTGGCCAACCCTTCTCGTGGTATTGAACTGTTAAAAGTAGCGGCCGCAAAAGGTGACGCCAACGCTGCCGTTCGCCTCGGCGACCTCTATTCGGTCAATGACCTTGTGCAGGCCGACTACGAAACCTCAAAATCATATTTTGACTTAGCTCTAAGCTATGGCAACCCCAACGCTGTAATCGACCTCGCACAAGCGCTGGTCGCCGGGCCTCTTGGTACTACGCACAGACAAGAAGCGCTGACACTTCTGAGAGGTTCAGTAGAAAGTGGCCTACCTGGAGCTTCGACTGAGTTGGCCCGTCTGCAGCTGGCGGGCACTTTCCCAAGCGAAGGGTTGTCTGGCGTTCTCACTATGCTGCTCGAATCCACGCACAATGGGGACGCCGATGCAGCGCGCTACCTAATGCAGCTGTATCGAGAAGGATATGGTCTTGTGCTGTCACCAGATCGCCCGGCTGCGGAAAACCTGCTTGCAACGCTGGGACCGGTGCTTGGGGAAGAGGGCGTGGCTATGCAACGCATCCTCTTGCTGACACCGGATCGGGTTTCCGACGAAAGTCTGGCCGCCATTGACAGCGAGTTCTCCAAACTAACTCGTTTCAATGGCCTGGTGATGCTTGAGCAGCTACGCAACAACAATGCGCATGCCTATGTATATATTGTCCAGAAACGATTAAGCGAACGCGGTATATATCAAGGTCCGGTCCACGGGACTCTTGATAGTCGCACAATCGGCGCAATGCGCGTAGCGTGCGAGAGGATGGGGGCGACACGCATTTGCGACGCGGGCCCGCTGACTAATGGCGCAGTTCAAGTGATCGGCAACTTCCTGTTCAATCCGGTGGTCAAAACTGCAGAATCAAACCAGGGATAGTGGGTTGCTGCACGCGTACATTCCAGTTGGATCACCTTGATGCCGAAGATTTCAGTGGTTATCCCGCTCTACAACAAGGGTCCACACATCCTTCGGACCTTGGCCAGCGTTCAGGCGCAGACCCTACGCCCCGATGAGATCATCGTTGTTGACGACGGATCAAGCGACGGTGGATACGAGGCAGTGCAAGGCCTTGAGATTCCGGGGTTACAGCTACATCGCCGCGCGCATCCCGGCCCGGCAGGGTCGGCAGCGCGCAACCTGGGTGCCAACGTCGCCAGCGGCGAGTGGATTGCGCTCCTCGATGCAGACGACGAGTGGTTGCCCAATCATCTTGAGGTATTTACTGAGACGCTGAAACGGGCGCCGACCCAGGATCGTGTCGCCGCCGTATTCTCAGGCTTTACCAACATCTATCCCGACGGGCGCCAGAGCACCGACCCTTTTACCGCGCGCTACGCACCTAAAGTGGCAGATGCACTCGAATTTACCGATCTTGTGTCGCTCTGGCTTGAGATGGGTACTTCGCCGATCTGGACATCGGCCGTGGTAGTGCGTCGAGAGGCACTAATTGAAGCCGGTATGTTTCCCGCCGAACGATGCACGCGTGGCGAGGACAAAGATACATGGCTGCGCGTGGCGCATGTGGGCGTATGCCTGCCCACCAAGCAGATAACCGCAGTGTATCATCGCGACGCCGTCAATATGACCACGAAACTGCGCTACGCTAACCAGCGGCCGTGCATCGAGCACTCCATCGTCGGCCTGCTTGAAGATAGCCCTGAGCACATTGATTTGTTGCTCAAGCGTCTTGCCAATGTTGAAATCTACAACTATGCGCTCGCAACGACGAAATACGAGACGTTGCGGGCTGAATGCTGGCAGGGATTTTATGGAGCAGTGGACCCGTTTCGCGCCTTCGCGCTGCGAGCGCTCAGCGTGCCAATTTTGTCATGGCTGGTGCGGTCTATCGCACGAATGCGCAGCAGAGACTGAGTTTATAGCAAGGGTCTGCACGGTGCGAACGTGAACCCGCACCGCCCATCCGTCCCAACAATAACCACGATCTGCCCACGCGATCTCTGGATCAATTCGGGCTAACGGGAATGCCAATTGGGGTGTCGACGATCGTCAGGAGCGGCGTGCGAAGCGTCGCGACATCGCTGCGATTATCGTCCGATCCAGATTCTGTTTGTGCTGGAAATGTCCTTGGCAAGGCGGCGGTCGTCGAGAAAACGCACTCAATCACAGCCTGTGAGATCAGACGGATCTGTTCGGCCTGATCGGGGTCCTCGGACGCTGCGCCAGCCATTGAGATCGCCTGGGGGATTTCGCTATCAGTACGGCAGATGCTCTGATTGACCAACCCGGCAAGGGCTACAACATAAGTAGCCAGTTCGGTTCCGATCTCATCTCGCGAAAGACCGTTGCTGTTTACAGTGCTAAGAAATTCAGCAGTTGCGTTCAGGCAGTAACCGCGCAATGGGTTGCCATCCTGCTCATCGGAGCGCTGTTCCTCTACAGCAACCGCGGCACACTGATCAACAGCGGCCGTAAGGGTCAGTGCGAACGCTGGGGCACTGACACCTGCACTGATCAATAGGGTTGCCGCAACCAAACGGAAAGCTTTGACCATTGGACTAACTCACTTACAATTTTCTACCGCAAGTAAACCATATGAGGAAGCGGATAGACCGTCAATGCGTTAGTTTATAGTAGGTAAAAACGGGCGGGCTAATGGCTAGATTCGGCAAATTCGTGAAGTTAACGTCTTCTAAGGTGCCGAGCGCTGATGATGGCTTGATGTTAACGCGACCAGATTCCATGCCGCCCCCCCGATTCTCGGACAGTTCCCTGCAGAGCCAAATTGCCGAAAGGTTGCTGCCGTTGGGTTTCGCCGCCCTCATGGTCATCGGTGGCGCGACAGCGATGTTTGTCGAGCTTGCTCCATACACATCGGCGGACACGCCGCTGTCCGCCCGCGTCATAGAATTGGCCGATGGCAATCTGGATTATGGACTCTCCACGTCATCGCGACACGTACTGCTGGCCGATTGCCGCGCCGCTATGGTCTCCCTGATTGCCAGTCTGCAAACGACACCCGTTCGCAGGAGTCTCAATTCGAACTGCCTCTCGTTCAGTGACAGGATTGTTGCCGAGCAACCAACATTCTCGATCGCCTGGCTCACCGGCGCCTTGGCGGCGGCGCAATTGGCGGATTGGGACGGGTTTAACGAGCGCCTGTCCAAATCTACACGCACTGGCGCGGTGGAGCAGTGGATCGCCCAGATACGTGTTGCCATCGCAGAAGATTATCATGATCGACTTGACGCGGAAAACGCAGCCGGGAATCAAACAGACATGAGGTTGATGACGGACACCGATGCGGGCCTTCTGGCGCTGGCGCGGGTGTATCTGATGTCTCCCGCATCGCGCGGACGCATCACGGCCGTCGTGGACAGGACGGATCAGATAACGCACGAAAAGTTTCTAAGACGGGTCAGAATGCTGTCCTCGGGCGAGGTGGTCTAGAGCATGACCGATGGTACGATCCCGATGGGGCCCACCGCGCGGCCAAAAGGTATGCGCCCCGGTAGCGACGTCTGGCGTAACGGAAAACGGTCGGACAAGGTGTTGTTCTGGACCATGATGATAGTGATTGGGCTGACGCCATTGCCTTTCGGCAGCAACCGGCCTTTTTTCTGGGCTCTCAGCGCCACGATCACAGGTGTGACAATTTTATTCTGGGCGGTTACACGAGGCAAGCAATTTCCCTTCGGCGCCATTCTGCGGGATGTAGGTCTACAGGCGTGGTTGTTTGGCTTGTTCCTACTGTTCTTGGTGGTTCAGATTCTTCCTATCGGGCCTTGGCTCGGCGTACTGGCGAGTGGAGGACTTGATGGGTTGGGGGCGGTGCCTCGCACGATTTCCCTGGCGCCCGGGGATACGTTGCTGATGTTGCTTCGGCAAGCAACCTACGCTGGTTTCTTTTTTCTCATGCTCCAGGTGGCTAGCCGTGATCGCCCGCGCAGTAGCAGCCTCGACATTTTATTGATCATTATTACGGCAAATGCAGTCATTGGACTGGCGTCGCTAAGCATGGGCGATACAATTCTGGGGCTGGAAAAATGGGCTTATTTGGGTTCTGCCACCGGGACATTCGTCAACCGGAACTCTTTCGCGACTTTTCTGGCGTTCGGCGTTGTATTGGCAATGACGCAGCTGCTGGACGTCTTGACTCATTGGCTAGAAAGCCGGCCCTCTGACAGAGAAATCCGGGCCTCTGTGCCGCCTCTGCTCTTATACCTTTCCGCCCTCTTGCTTAATTTTGCCGCGGTAGTCTCCAGCCAGTCCAGAATGGGTTTTGTCGTCACATTGTGCGGTATCCTTACCGTGATCGTGCTCGTAGTATGTCGCAATGCCAAGCTGGTGCCGGCCATGCTGGGCATTGTCGCTTCGGGCTTATTTGCAGTCGTGTGCTTGCTGATCGCCTATGGGGACGGGTTATTGGGTCGTCTGGACGTGCTGGAAAAGTCGACCGATGTGCGCTTGACCTTTTACCGACAAGTACTCGAACTCATTTCGTTGCGTCCATGGACCGGCTTTGGAGGCGGCGCTTTCGAGTTGGCCTTCCCGTTGGTGCATCAGTTGCCGGTGAGCGGGGACGTTGTTTGGGACAAAGCCCACAACTCTTACCTTGCGCTATGGTCGGAGTTGGGCCTGTTTGCCGGTTCTATTCCCCTTCTACTTCTTTTTCTCATCGCTGCGCGCATACTCGCAGCCTGGCGGGCCCGACGCGGCAGTTGGCGGGCACAGACAGTGGCGCTTGGCGCAATTGTTGTCGGCGGCGTGCATTCCACAGTCGACTTCAGCCTGGAGATTCAGGCCAATACGATCATGTTCTTGGCACTGATCGCACTAGGTTACGCAACGAGTTTAAAATCAGCGAAATAGTCGGTAGTGCGCAGTCCATGTGCAAGCACGTCAGTCGTAGGAGTGTCTAGCACGCAATACGCTGCTGGTGGCCAGCATCGGCTATCCCATGCCTCTTTGGCTCGACGATCGGCAAATAGGGGTCTTCGTTACGTTGCCTGGCTACAGCTGTAAAATGGCCACTGGCCCAGTTGTATTTCATCTTCGAGGGCTATCAAATGGGTCGTCGATACTGCCGCACCGAGTGGTGACGAAATATAGAAAGTCTAAGCAGCGCCGCACCATCCCGATCATAGCGTGCCCTTGCACACATGTGGATGGGTCATGACACCCATGACGCGGCTTAGTCTCAAGAGCGGGACGTAGCGCTATTGCGCCAAGCAGGGGAAACTGCCCGCCTGTTTGCCGCTTCTCTTAAATCGAGCAAGCATCCTCGAAGATAAAAGGAATTTTACGTCGTGCTCAACGAATGGCCGTCGAGCGCATTTGTTTACACTTCGCTCACATCGCCAAATTGGTGATCAGCTATATCAAACTGGTCGAGGATATGGTTGTCGACATCTATGTCCAAAGAAGGCGCTCTGACAGGGCACCGCTACCAATATGCCGTTCCAATACTTTGAGGCGTATGAGTTGTGAGTTGCGGAAGTCGGCGTCGGCGAACTGCATCCGGTCCAGGCCGGCGACCAGTTGTTCGATCGACTGGGCTAAAGTGACCCGAGGTTGATGATCGGGCGCCAGTAGTGCGTATTTCCCAAAATCGACTTTGTAGGAACGGCTGTCTGCCGGGGCGGTGGTGTCGATACTAACTTCAGTGCCAGGAACGGCTGCAGCAACGGCTTGCGCGAGATCGCGGACTTGGTAGTTCCGGTCGTCTGATCCTGCATTGACGACCAGATTGCGACCGCCATTGGCCGGCTTGCGGTGGATGGCCCAATCTATCGCGAGCGCCATATCTGCGACGTCGATAAGGGGACGCCATGGTGTGCCGTCGCTGAGCACTGTGATGCGCTTCTGGCTGATGGCACAGGCAACGAAGTCATTAAGCACTAGATCCAGCCGCAGGCGGTCTGACATCCCGCAGGCCGTGGCAAAGCGCAGGCTGGTGATGGTCATGTCGGTGTCGAGGGCTTCCAATTCAATCTCGGTGCCGACTTTGGACTTGGCATAAGCCGTTACCGGGTTGAGGGGATCGTTTTCCTTACGTGCAGGGCCCACCGCAACGCCGTAGACGCTGCAGCTCGACGCGAAGACGAAGTTGCTAACTCCGGTCTTGGCAGCGGCTTGGGCGATCGACATAGTCGCCTTCTGATTGATCGCCTCGGTAACTTCAGCGTAGCGATTGCCCATTGGGTCATTTGAAATGGCGGCGAGTTCGACCACAGCGTCGTAGCCCTGAAGCATTTCTGGCAACATATCGCGGACATCGCCAAAGAACTGGTTATCGAGATTGCGCTCGGGCACCTGGGAGACGCCCGTCAGGCAATGGGCGAAAAACGCCGTATCGAAACCGTCGATCACGTAGTCCGGATGGGTTTTGCGCAGATGACGCACCACGATCGGACCGACATATCCCATGTTACCTGCAATCAATATCCGCATCGTCTACTCCGTGCCCCTTGGGCCTCTTGCTTGGTAGATGTTCGCATAATGGCGTGAGTTTCTCCGCAACCTTATGAGAATACTGTTAATGACGGTCCTAGACCCGCACCACTAATCTGTGGCCACCTTGTGCAAGACCAAGTCGGCAATGGCGAGGGAGGCGGTCAAACCGGGGGACTCTATGCCGAAAAGGCACACGAGGCCGGGGGATCCATGGTCAGCAGGACCAAGAACGGCGAAGTCGGCGGCAGGTTCGCCGGGGCCAGAGAGCTTGGGACGAATACCGGCGAAAGCAGGTCGCAATTTGGTTGGATCGATGTCGGCCCATATCTGGCGAGCACCCGCAACGAATTTGGCGTGCCTGCTCGGATCGACGCGGTAGTCTATCTCGCTGATCCACTCCACATCTGGGCCGAAGCGGCTCCGGCCGGCGAGATCGAGGGTAAGATGTGTCCCAAGTCCACCTTGTTCGGGGATCGGGTAGATCAAGTGGTGGAATGGCAAGACGCTGGAATAACTGAAATAGACGCCGCGGGCGAGGTAGAGGGGCGGGACCGTCGCGGGGTCGAGCCCTTCTGTGTTGGCCGCAATATTCTGGGCGGCGAGGCCGCCGGAATTGATGACGATGTCTGCCGTGGCGGCTACTTCCGCGCTGCCGTCAACATAGATGGCCCATTGGCCATTCTTGCGGACAACCCGGGTAACTTTGGTGTTGCAGACCAGCTGAGCGCCATGGGCTTCGGCATCGGCCAGCAAAGCCATCATAAAGGCGTGAGAGTCTATGATGCCCGTCGAGGGCGAAAGCAGAGCCTCTTCGCACCGCAGGGCCGGTTCGATTTTACGGACCTCGTTAGCGCTGAGCCGCACCAGATCGGTGACACCGGCGCCCAAAGCGCTGGCGAGAATGCCATCGAGCTTGGGCGACTGGCTAGCATCGGCCGCAAAAATCAGCTTCTTGCAGTTGCTATGGGGCACATCACGGGTGGCGCAATAGGCGTAGAGCATTTCCTTGCCGACGACGCAGAGACGGGCCTTGAGGGAGCCTTGAGGATAGTAGATGCCAGCATGGATGACCTCGCTGTTGCGGGCGCTGGTCCAGGTGCCGAACGCGGGCTCGCCATCAAGGATGAACGTGTCGTGCCCGGCCATGGCCAGGGCGCGAGCCACGGCCAATCCGACGACGCCTGCGCCAATGACGATAGCGTTCACTGCCCTCAGCCTCCCCGCTTGCGCAGCTTGAGTGTGCGTAGGAGGTCCATTGCGACCGAACGGACACTGAACGGCAGGTTCATAGCGAGTTCATAGATGTGGAGCGTTGGGAATGTCGGCACCTCATTCTCATTCAGCACGGCCTTGGCCTCACCAAAGTCGTGGCGAACCGAACCGCGCTTGGTCTTGAGCAGGGCTAGCAGGCCATTGTCGATGGCGCGCTGGATGGAACGGCGGAAATAGCCATTGAACTGGGTCACTCCATCGGCAATGGTGGCTCGCTCCTCCGGGACTTGGGCGCGCTCGCGCAAGGTGGCGAAGACTCTGTCCATGACACGCTTGAGCGCTAATGCTTCGTCGACAGCGACGCGGAAATCCGGGTCCAGTTTGCCGGAAATAGAGCCGCCATGGACGCGCAGTTTCACCAGCACATTCTCATCGCAGATCACGCTGCCCCCGAGCGCTGTGATGGCATAGAGCACCCGGTCGGAGTGTCGCATATTGAAGATATCCTTGCCCACCGCCTGCAGGGCGACGGTGCGGAAGGCGACGCCTGTAAGGTTGGTGCGGAATGTCTTGGCGTCGGGCTTGAACATTTGCACCATGAACTCGGCCGCCGTGCTTCGATAGGGGGTGAGCGCGTCTAGCCGCAAGGGTTGGCCTTCTTGTGTGATCAGCTGGTGGCGTGAGCGGATGAGGGCCGCATCGGGGTTGGCGGCAATGTGGCGCGCTACGCTTGCGATATAATCTGGCTCAAGCAGGTCATCGTCGCAGAGATAGACCATCCACTCTGTGCGCACACGAGTCTGGAAGTCGGCGACCTTTTCGAGCATGCCGAGGGCAGGATTGTTGTGGATGTACCTGATCTTGGGCGAAGCGAAGGATTCGACAATTTTTCGGACAGAGTCATTCTCGGTGTCATCGTGAACGATCACCTCGAAATCCTGGTTGCTTTGAGCAAAGCAGGACGCTAGAGCGCCGCCGATATAGGCGGTGCGCCGATAGATCGGCATGCAGATGGTGATCAGCGGCGGGGCATTATCTCGCATGTGTCCTCGGAAAGCCTACATGACCGGCTCGGACGCAGCCAACAAGGGCCAGCTCCGATCCTTGTCCGAAATGGTACTGATCGGTGCCGGCCAGTGGAGGGCGAGGGCAGGGTCGTCATAACGCAACCCAATTTCGGCGCCGGGATGATATGGACTTGAGACGAGGTAGGAGACTTCGGCATCGTCCGACAAAGTCAGAAAGCCGTGTGCAAATCCGCGCGGCACAAACAATTCGCGAAAGTTGCGGGCGGTCAGTTCGAACCCTTCATGGCGCCGATACGTCGGAGAGTGAGGCCGCATGTCGATGATTATGTCGTGGATGGCGCCCTTGACGCATCGTATGAACTTATCCTCACCGTAGGGTTCCAGCTGCAAATGCATGCCGCGCAAAGTACCCTTTTTGGCGGAGATGGACATATTTTGCTGGACGAACGTGACGTCAATGCCGTGTGCCAGGAACTCGTCGCGACACATGGTGCGGGCAAACATTCCGCGGTCGTCAGCGCGTGGTTCGATGTCGATCAGCTTCGCGTCCTGCAGAGTGGTTTCATGAAAAATCATTTAAGCGAAAAACCGTTCCTGTTCGGCATACAGGGTGTCCACCAGGCGACCCTCGGGAAAGATGACATCTGAACGCCGGAGAGGTGCGTCACGCTCAAGTGGGCGGACGACGCGGCAACCCACTGCCAGACCGATCGGCAGCAGATCTTCGTTGCGAATAACCTCGATATTCTCGCATTCGCCATAGACGTGGTAGCCGCCCAGCTCGACTATTTCGTCTCCCGGATTGAGTGGTATCTTTGCCATTGCGATGACGCCAACTTCCGGGCGGACTGGCGCTAGCACCGCATCATTGAACAATACGGCGCGGGCGATCGAATAGGGCATCTCGAAGCTGCACAGATGGTAGGGCGTGTAGAAGCAATAGTAGGGGCCGGTACCCATCTTGTAGAGGTTCAGGCGATGGGTTTGAATGGGATCGTCGGCAGTGCCAATAACAAATATACCGGGGCCAGGTCGGGCGCCTACGACGTAGTCGACCAACCCCGGACCACCAGCTGCCAGATGCGCGTCAAGATACGGTGCGAAGGCCGCGATCGTGTCTTCGATTGGGACCAGTGGGGCGTAGGGATCGCCACCGGAGAAGTCGGGGCCCAGCATGCCGCGCTTGGCGACGCGCATGCCCGTGCCATTGGCCACAATGGCCTGTTCGAAGGAGACTTTGGTGCCATCCGCGAAGTTGGTAACCATCGCGGCCTTCTGGCCCCACTTTTTTGCATAGCCTTCTTGGGTGGTTGGGTTGCGGTATCGGTCGTGTAGACCCTTGATATTGCCGCACAGCACAGGTCTTACGCCCATGCCCTCAAGAAAGCGGTACATGTTCATCTCGACGCCGGGCTGGTCACCGTCCGAGAACGAATAAACCACGCCAGCCTTGTCTGCCTTTTGTTTCAGAATCGGGCCGACTGTGCCATCAGCTTCGGCATTCATGTGCACGATATGTTTGCCCGCCTCGATAGCGGCCAGCATGACCGCACTAGCATGCTCGATTGAGCCCGTGACTTCGCACAGCACATCGATGCCTTCGGCGCGCGCCATGGCAAAGGCGTCCTCGGTTACAACCGGAACGCCTTCGGCGATCGCGACCTCGATCTCGGACTGGCTATTGCACACCCGCGGCTCGCGACCAGCACTGCGATAAAGCTCCAAAGCAGGGTCGGCGCGGCGGCTCGCGATGACGCTGAGCTCCATGCCCGTGGTGAAGCTGAGCAACTGGCGAGCAACACCCGCAGCGATGAACCCTGCGCCGACCATACCGATGCGGATCGGGCGGCCCTCGGCTTGGCGCTTCTTTAGGGCTGTATCGACGATTATCATGGCATCACCATTCCTAATTAAAAATTCCGCTGAATCCAGAACGCTTGATCAGTCTGACCAGACTTTCCACGGAGCGCCCTTGGCCCAAGCGGCCTCGAGCACCTGGCGGTCCCGCAGCGAATCCATGCTCTGCCAGTAGCCGGCATGGTGGTAACTACGTAGCTTACCGCGATCGATCATGCGGTCCATGGGCTCTGCTTCCCAAGTCGTGGTGTCGCCATCAATCAGGTCAAACACCTCGGGCTCGCAAACGAAAAAACCGCCGTTGATGAGGCCGCCGTCAGCTGCGCCCTTCTCCCGGAAACCCTCGATGCGTGTCAGACTCAGATCAAGCTTAAGGGCTCCATAGCGGCCCGGCTGCGTCACAGCGGTCATAGTGCACCAGCCGTCGGACGCCTTGTGGGCGGCAATGAGCTTGGGGATGTCGACGTCGCTCAATCCATCGCCATAGGTGAGGCAAAAAGTTTCGCCATCAAGGTACTTGCGGGCCCTCTTGATGCGGCCGCCGGTCAGTGAATCGGCGCCAGTGTCAAGCACGGTAACGCGCCAGTCCTCGGTGCTGGCCTGAAGCCAATCAACGTGCCCGCTGCCCAGGTCGATAGTGAAATCGCTGCGACGGGAGCGCAGATTGAGAAAATACTCTCGGAGGAAATCGACCTTGTAGCCACCCAGGACGACGAAATCCTTGAGCCCGTAGTGGGCATACATCTTCATGATGTGCCACATGATCGGCATGCCGCCGATCTCGACCATGGGTTTGGGCCGGACCGCAGTTTCCTCGCTCAAGCGTGTGCCGTATCCTCCAGCAAGCAATGCAACTTTCATCGCCCGATCTCCATTAGCAGCTATGCTGCTTTGTGCATTTATACTTGCCCATAGAACTATCACAAAACATCGAAAATCGAACGGTGCAAATGGCGACGATGCAATCGAAGTTAATTTCAACGGTCCATTCGCATGGCGTGCCTGTTATCGGTGCAGGATTGGGTAGAACACGGGGTCCTCAAAGCTCTGAAAGTCGGCATCGGGCCCCTTGCCACGGAGCAGAAAGCCTGTACCCGCTCGCCGCGCGACGGCGCCGTCACGATCAGCACGGTCGCCTATCATGATCGCTTCGTCCGGTTCGTATCCCGTGCGTTGAAGTATAGCTTTAAGGCCTTTGGGATCGGGCTTCTGCACGGAGATGTCGGGATCGACGGCAGATACCACAATGTCGGCGGCCAGCCCCAAAGCTGCGAGCTTTTCTGTGGCACGATGATCAGACAAGATGCCAATCCGAATGTCGTTTTGGCGTAGCGCGTTGAATAGTTCAGCCGCGCCTGGGACACGATACCGGGCGATGAAGGGCAGGGGGCGGCTGTTGAACCAATCGTCCAGTAAAGCACGGATGGCTGCTTGGCTGCGATTGCTGGCGGCCGCCACGTCGGCAATGAGGGCGGACTCAAAATCGACCTGTTCGGCTTCGGCCAAACTCTCGCGGCGGCGGCGCAACCGAGAGATCACCTGTACCAACCCGAGATCGAGCCGCGTCGCCGCGTGCCAGCCGACCATCGTCGCCATACGCAAACGCATAGGAGCCGGGTCATAGAGGGTTCCGTCTATGTCAAAGACTGCGATACGGCAGTTGTCCCAGGGAGATGAATTCACGGCAGGGGGAGGTCCGGGAGGGTGTCGCGCACGAAGGCCGCAGCCTGTAGGAACGCCTGGTAGTTATTGTATCCAGCAAGGACAATCAGCGTTGTGATGACAATTCGCGCAACGTTGCGGAATTTGCCGAGGAAGCCGATCGCAGCAATGGTGAGCACATAAGGCGCTGTGTGCGCCAGGTAGAGGAAGGCGACGAAGCCGTAGACGGTATGGATAAAAATGAAGGCCGCGAGGATTATGGCGGAGGCAAATATCAACCGCCGTAGAGACACGTTGGCGTCGGTTGGCTTAAGCAAGGCCGCGACCGAAGAAATCGTGCCAGATACGAGGAGCAAGATCCAAAGCCCCAGTGCCAAAATGCCCGGCCAGTTGGACGGTACGAAATCGTCGGCAGTCATGCGCGTGCCATTCAGCCAAGTGTCGATCGTGCCCACGACAACGGGGCTGAACAACAGCACGAAGGGCCGCAGTATCATCGAGGAAACCTTGTAGTCTCCGATGAACTCGCCCTCTTTCCAGATATAGAAAACGTTGAAGAACAGTGATGCCTCGCCAAAGATGAAGTCCTGCAAGAGCGCGAGCGCCATTGCCGTCACAAGGACGGCCACGGAGATCAGAACTGGGACCTTGATATCTGACCAGATAGTGCGAAAATCCGATAGCCACCGCTTGAGCAGCGCAATCGGATGATCGAGCAGACCGTATACAATTGCCGTTGCAAGCAGGCCTGCAAACCAATTTGTGATGGTCATCGAAAGAGATGCAAGGCTTGCAAGACCGAGACCAAGATATCCGAGCCGTGTCTGCGGGCGACCAGAAATCGTGGCGTGAAGGGCGATCAGCAGCGTCGTCCCACCAAAGGTGAACGTCTCCGGCACAGTGTACCAGAACAGCATGGTTCCAGACACGAGAAACAACAGACAGATCAAGCTGCGGTCCAGTAAGCCCAGACCGATGCGGCCCAGCAACGTGAATAGCAGCACCACCGCAAATCCCGCATTGGATGCCTGAACCACGCGGACGGCTGTCATGGCATCGCCGACGAAGAGTCGGGCCAACGATGTCAACGGCCAAGTGATAAGTGAGAAAAGCGGATGCTTGTATAGGGTCCAGTGATGGTATTCACGGATCGTCATGTTCATAGCGACGATCCGCGTGTCCGAATCGAACCAAACGTCCTGGGATTGATCGGCCATTGAAAACAGACTTTGGTCGATCATGCCCGACAACACGAACGAAACCGCAACGGCTGCCGCAAAAAGCGCGGCCAAAACTATAGGGGAGAGACGCGTTGTCAAAATGGACCTCTAGCCGTGATGGGAGTGTTCGTGTTTCTAAGGAGAGAAAGTACGATTAAGGTTACTTGCACTTCGGGCAGGATTGATATGTCAGATAACGCTACTTCTGTTCCCACGCCACCTACAAACAAGAGCTAAGTTAACCGGGGTGTTGGCATGGATACGCTTAGTGAAGGTCTCGCCATGAAGCCGCTAGATACACCACAGGTGCTGACAGTCTCGCTTGAGCGAGACCTGCTGCCCAACGGCTTAATCATAGAGTCGGTGCTCGCTGCAATAGGTGGGCGTCCCGCGCAAGCGCCGGCGTTGTTGAAAGCGATGGTTACGGGGCATTTGAGCAACGTCCTGCTGCGTCAGGGCGACATGGAATTTGCCACCTTGCCGTGGCGCCAAGAGGCGTTGGACGAGTTACGGCTACACCGAGCAGCCGGAACACGGTTGATTCTGCTAGCGCAATGCGGGGCTGAAATGGCGCGGCGTGCAGTGGCGCACCTGGAACTGTTCGACGAGGTGGTCGGTGACGGCCAGGCGGCTCCGGCGACCGAGAGCTCGATCCGACAGTTGTCCCGACCGGTGCGGCCGCCGCCAATTCGTGATGCAGTTCGGGCGTTGCGACCACACCAATGGGTAAAGAACGTGCTTGTGTTCGTGCCGCTCATTGTGTCGGGTCAGTTTGACGACGTTTCCGGCTGGATATATTCCGTTCTGGCATTCGTCGCGTTCTCTTTGA
This sequence comes from Devosia beringensis, assembly GCF_014926585.1. Classification (NCBI taxonomy): domain Bacteria; kingdom Pseudomonadati; phylum Pseudomonadota; class Alphaproteobacteria; order Hyphomicrobiales; family Devosiaceae; genus Devosia; species Devosia beringensis. Next base: position 3,325,044 of record NZ_CP045422.1, read on the forward strand.
CGGCTTCGGCCATCTACTTGCTCAACGATCTAGCCGACCTTGAAGCGGACCGGATACATGCGCGGAAGCGCTTGAGACCGTTCGCGTCGGGCGTCCTGCCGGTGATGTGGGGATTGTGGATGGCTCCTGCGCTTCTATTTGCAGGTATAGGCACAGCCATCATGGCCAACGGTCTGCCTTATTTGGCGCTTTATGCCGTGCTATCAATCAGCTATTCGCTCGACCTTAAAAAGCGATCGTTATTCGACGTGTTCGCCTTGGCTGCGCTGTATACCGTACGCCTCTATGGCGGCGGTGAGATGTCGGGTCATTCGCCATCTGTTTGGCTGTTGGGTTTTTCAGTGTTTTTGTTCCTGGGTTTGGCGCTAATGAAGCGCATGGCCGAATTGGTGGGCACAAAGGCCGACAAATTGAAGCGTCGCGGCTACAAGCAAGCGGATCAACCACTGTTGATGGCGGCCGGCGTCGCCAGCAGCTTCTGTGCCTCGCTGGTGCTGGCGCTATACCTCGACAGTGACCAGGTTCAACTGATCTATTCCGTACCGTTCCGGCTGTGGCCCATCGTGCCACTAATGCTGTTCTGGCAATTGAAACTGTGGCACAAGACGCTACATGGGCGCATGACGGACGATCCGATCGTCTTTGCCGCCAAGGATCGCGTGTCTTGGATAGTTGGCGGTCTGATACTTGCCTGTTCCGTTTTCGCAGGTCTCCACTCCTAACTGGCAGTCAACATGACAATTCGTATATTTCTGCTGGTTCTGCTTAGCGTGACCATCAGCGCAGTCGCTCAAGTAGCCTTGAAACGTGGCATGAGTGGCCCGATCGTACAGCGGGCGCTGGACGGCAGTGAGCTCGTGCCAAAACTGATTGCAGTCGGCATGTCCCCAATGGTTTTCTTAGGGCTGGCGCTATACGCGGTTGGAGCAGTGGTGTGGCTACTGGTTCTAGCGAAAATCGACGTCAGTCAGGCCTACCCGTTTGTAGGCATCGGGTTTCTGATCACGTTGGGTTTTGGTGTTCTTCTACTTGGAGAAACCGTGACATTGGCCCGTATCATCGGCATTGCTTTCGTTTCAGTAGGTATCGTAGTGCTCAGCAGAAGCTGACATCGACGCCAATGCGCAATATTCTGTACCAGTTAAACTATTCATAGATATCTCCAGTCTAATTTTGGATCACCGACGTTTTGAGGTGGTTCCAAATGCAGCGCATACTGACTTTCCTGGCGGTTCTGACGCTGCTTTTTCCGGCAACCTTGCCCTCCTATGGTAGTGTAGGGCGCCTAGGGGCCACGCGGATGGTGCTCGAGGGGAGCTTCGATGCGCCCCTAGGCTATCAGCTGTTCTGCCTTACTAATCCGCGCCATTGCCGTGGTGGAGGAGCCAGTGAGGTCAACTACACTGATCGACTTGGCGAAATGCTCCAGCGGGTTAATTCCACCATCAATGGGGTAATACGTCCGCGCAACGAAGCTAAGGATGTTTGGTCGATCGGCGTCAGCCAGGGCGACTGTGAAGAATACGCGCTGGCCAAGCGCGCCGAACTTGTTCGGCTTGGCTTGCCTGCCAGTGCCGTGCGGATCGCAATGGCCAAAACCCGCAGCGGCCAGGGCCATGCGGTTGTTGTGGTTCGGACCAATGCGGGTGACCTCGTCCTGGACAATCTCAGAGCGCAAGTCAGCAACTGGGATGAAACTGACCTGCGCTGGGTAGCCATGGCTAGTTCCAACGGGCGGGCCTGGCAGCACATTCTCTGATTGTCGAATTCAAGCCAAGACGAGTACGTGCGTTTCTTGAGGTTTGATTGAACGGCAGCGCTATAGTGCCCCGGTTCCGCGGGCGTCCAGGCCGCTTGAGCGTGCTTGCCGCCTGCATCATCTAGAGCATGAAGTCTGGACTTGGGACGACCGGCTGACGCCAATATGCGCGACGTCTGCGGCGCCATTCCATTACCATCGGGTGATGGCGCCCCCTCGAAATCGCAAGGGCAAGACACGACAGCTTTGGACACCATCTGAACTCGGCCGATACCTGACATTGCATCAGCGGCCCCGACGTCCTATCCCTTGAGTGGATAACACTCGACGAGTCCAATTTAACGCGCTGATGCCAAGTCCCGAAGCGATATGACGACGACTGAAACTTCAAGGAGTTGCAGGCACGAAAAGCCCGTTGGACAGACCGATCCGGCGGTCATCGACCCTCAATTGGTTATCGTGCTTAGCGAGTACGGATATTCCCGGAGGACGTGCGCAATTCACCGCTGGACAATATAGTAGCCGTGTTCGATGCTGGCCGTCTGGCCGTCTGGCCGTCTGGCCGTCTGGCCGTCTGGCCGTCTGGCCGTCTGGCCGTCTGGCCGTCTGACCGTCTGGCCGTCTGGCCGTCTGGCCGTCTGGTCGTCTGGCCGTCTGGTCGCTAAGCATGAGGCCTTTGACGGCTGTGTAACAGGCCCGTTCCAAATTCTGTGCCGTCGGTGCCTGCAGTATTGTCATGTTGTGGAATGCGTACATGGGTCGCGTAGGTTTCGTATGGGTCGCGTAGGTGAAGCGGGTCCGGTAACAACCGACCGACGCAAAACTGATGTTTTGATGTTCGGATTGCGGACCGTTGGCAGCGGGCAGGGTGGTGTTGAAAACCATGTTGACAACCTCGTACGTGAGCTCGATGAGCTTGGTCTTTCTGTCCTGGTAGTCATCCGATCAAGTTATGGCAGTGAGCCCTGGGTTCGCGGGCGGGCTACCAGATTTGTACCCATTTGGTCCCCCCGTGGCGAGTATCTGGAGGCAGTGGTTCATAGCCTGCTGGCCAGTCTCTATGCCATCATCGTGCGTCCGAGGATTGTGCATGTGCATGCCATCGGGCCCAGCTTGATGGTGCCGCTGCTGAGACTTGCGGGCCTCAAGGTAGTCACGACGCACCATGGTGAGGATTACAATCGTGAAAAATGGGGTCTGGTGGCCTCTGCCGCACTTCGGCTCGGCGAATATTGCCAAGCTCGTTTCGCCAATGCGCGCCTTTGCGTATCCCGTAGCCTGGCGAAACGACTACAAAGCAAGTTTGATAGCCCGTTTGCCTATGTACCAAATGGCGTTCGGCCGATGCAGCCGGTTCCCGATACAGATCAATTGGCACGATTTGGCCTCCTGCCCGGCGAGTATGTGCTGACGGTAAGTCGGCTCGTGCCGGAGAAGCGGCACCTTGACCTGATCGCCGCGTTTGACGGTCTGCAGCGACCGGACCTGCGACTGGCAATTGTCGGCGGTGCTGACTACGAAACCCCATATTCCAGATCCGTTCAGGAACATGCAAGCGCAGTGCCAAATGTCATCATGACAGGGCTATTAACCGGGACGGCGCTGCAGCAGATGTTCAGTCATGCCGGGGTATTTGCCTTGCCGTCGACGCATGAGGGCCTTCCCATTGCCTTGCTTGAGGCCATGGCCTTCCATCGCAACGTCGTTGCCAGCGACATAGCGCCGAACCTGGATATTGGTCTGCCGATCGAATGCTATCACAAAGTGGGGGATATCGAGGATCTTCGTTGCAAGCTTGAAGCAGCGCTGTTGAACGACAGCTATGCCCATGTAGGCAGGGACTGGTCTTCGTTGCTGGCAGACTTTGATTGGACCGCCATCGCCCGCAAAACCATGGAGTTCTACGTCAACGTCAGCCCGGCGATTAAATCCGTAATTCAGTAGGACCAGGGCCAAAGAGACAGCCTGAGAAGTGCCGTGTACCGTACTTGGTGGAGATGACCAGAGTGAGATGGTCCGGAACCAGTTGGAGCGCTCTTCCAATCTTTGTCAGTCCCGCAGCATTACGCGCTTGCTCTTGCCCAAGTTCCCGTTACGCGACGGAGGGGCGTATTGTACTGCTGAACGACCGTGAAAACGGTGCCGGCAAGATCGTTGGTCAGTCTATATGTTCAGTGGGGCCCGAAAATGCGCAGGTTAAGGTCGGCGGACGTGGCGGCAAGACCACGGATATGTGCGACAAGCCAAAGACTTTGGCACTAAATAACAGGCGACTCCGGTTGGCATCACGTTGGAATCGGCACCTTATCGAGCGATGGTACACTTGCCACCTTATCGGTGGTGCCCGGCCGAGGCGGAAATGTCTGGAAGCTATGTTAAGTGACACGCGCCAAAGCGTAATCATGCGTTTCAATATGCATGAAAAGACTACTTCCAAGACCTACCAATGCAATGTACCTGGGTCGAAATGAAGGTTATACTGGTCTTGTTGGGTATATCCGGCGTACCCTAACTGCGAGCGGTTGGGCAACCTTATGATAGTTGACTCAAGACGAATCGATCAGGGGCAGCACATCTTGACGGATGTCTGTATCGTTGGAGGCGGTGCTGCGGGCATTACCCTGGCGCTGACTTTGGCAGAGCGCGGCACCAACGTCGTGCTGCTGGAAGGGGGGGGACTCACTCCAGATCCGCTGACCCAACGGCTCTATGGCGGCGAAAATCGCGGCCTGGTAAGAGAAGAGCCCGACGAAACTCGCAGTCGTTACTTGGGCGGGAGCACCAATTGCTGGGGCGGATGGTGCAGGCCGCTGGATGAAATCGACTTTGAGTATCGTGACTGGATACCCAATAGTGGTTGGCCCATGTCCAAAGCCATGCTTGCACCATACTACTTGCGTAGCCAGGAATGGCTGCAGCTTGCCGCTGTCGGCTACAGGCTGGACGAATGGGTAGAGGAAATTGCAAAACGCGACGCGGCGCTGTTGCCTATCGAGAAGACCGGTTTGCAGAATGTTCTCAGCCAACTCAGTCCCCCCACGCGGTTTGGTGCGCAATATCGGGATCGACTGAGTGCATTGCCAAATCTGCGGGTATTTCTGTTTGCCAACGCCACACAAATTGTAACTGACGAGACAGCCTCAACCGTCGACTCGATCAAGGTCGCGACGCTGAACGGCAAGCGATTTACCGTATCGGGGAAGTATTTCACCTTGGCTTCTGGCGGCATCGAGAACCCGCGGTTGTTGCTGATGTCTAACCAGGTTCAGTCGGTTGGGCTAGGCAACGGGCGCGACGTTGTCGGGCGCTATTACATGGACCACCCACGGATCAAATCGCACTTGCTCCGAGTGGCCGACGCCGATCGTTACAGGGCTCTCTATGACGCCACATTGCATCGCATCCATACTGGGCGCGGCCATGTTAGCCGCGACATCGAAGTGCACGTGGCGCCGACCTTCGACGTTCAGCGAGCGCATAAATTGTCGAACTCGCGGACCTACCTAGTCGCGCGACACAGCAATGACCTTACGAAGTCCTTCTTCGCGCTGAAGGAGATGCAACGGGCGTTATCCGGTCGAACCCACTTTGGCTATCCGCGATCGCGGGTGTTGCGCGACGTCCTGCGACAGTTGCCGACGCTACTAATAAACGCGCCGACCACCGCGATGACAATCGCGGACGTGCGTTTCAACTCGGTAAGGGCGCGGCAGGAATACTCCCTTGAAACCGTTTTCGAGCCAATTCCCAATCGAGACAGCAAAGTCAGCCTGTCTCAACAGCGCGACGCGCTAGACTTGCCGCAGGTTGTTGTCGATTGGCGGTTGACGGAGCAGGACCGTGATAACTACGCACGTCAGACCAGCCTCGTCCTGGAGGGGCTCTCTAAAGCAGGGGTGATCGAAACCCAGGGGAGCACGAAAGCGGGCGCCATCTCTTGGCCCGATGACGTCATGGGGTGCTGGCACCACATGGGCACGACGCGCATGAGTGAAGATCCAAACAAGGGCGTCGTCAATGCTGACTGTCAGGTGCACGGGATAAACAACCTGTTTATTGCAGGTAGCTCGGTCTTCCCGACGGTTGGAAGTGACTCGCCAACCATTACACTTGTGGTTCTAGCCTTGCGGCTCGCTGACCATCTGCAAGCCAACCTGGCGGACAATGTGTTGGTTCGGGGTGAGGCGAAGATGGCCGGTGCTTAGCCAGGAAGGCCGACCTCAGCCAACAGTCCTCGATGGTTGGATCCAATGGGGTCCGGCATCGCCTTGATCGTTTGGATCAGCGCGCCCCCTTGGGTAAACATATTGTCGATGGGTACCCCAAGCGCGCCTGCCTCTATCGGCCAGGTTGCTGGGTAGAACGGTGGTGGTACCAAGCCCGACCGCTCAACGAACCAACGTACGTCTGGTGACCAGGCGGCCGCGTTAAAGTCTCCCGCCAAGACGACCGGGCCGCTCAACCCGCGCAAAGTATGGGTAATCTTCCACATTTCCGCCCAGGCCGCCGTGTCGAAATAGGGTTTGGAAAGATGAACTCCAACGACGGTTATGCTCTTTCCGTTGATCGTCGTTTTGACGGTGATAAGTCGTTCTCGTTCAAATTCCAGGTTCTGTACTCGCACACTTTCCAGCGGTGTCCGGGACACGATGGACAAATCGCAAGTTGAGGCATCGTTGCATCCGGCCCTGTAGGGAAAAACGGTCGCGAGCCTGTCAAGTGACGCACTGATACCCGGTGTCTCCATTATGACGGCAATGTCGGGGAGGGTGGCTATGATATCATCGACAACCTGTTCGCCTTGCGGATTGTCGGCAAGCACGTTGAAGCTGAGGATCTTGACCGGATTGGGATCGAAGACACCATCGACTGTCCAGCGTGCCTTCTGTTGGTAGTAGATATCCAAAACTCCCTCTGCGATGCTAAGGAAGGTCAGGCCCGCCAAAAGCATCGCGCGAAGGCGGGCGCCGCTCATGTACAATACAGGTGGCAGTGCAAGAATGGCCAGCGCTATGTGAAAGCGTAGTGTTTGTAGGATGGAAATACCCGGAATGGGGATTTGGAAGCTGATTAGTAACAACCCGGCTATTGCGACGACAGCCAGGCCTGTCAGTAGCCCACGAAACTCAGTTATCTGCATAATCGGATCGTTCTTCAAAGCTGTTGTTCGCAAAAGGGAGGGGCGTTTTGGCAATCGGCGAAGCGGCAGTTGCGTTCGTTCAAGTGGTGGTGTCGACCTTGGCGCTATTTCTCACGACGGTCCCGAGATTGGCGGAGCAACATCAGGCAGAGCTCAAGCGCCACCCCCACAAGCGTGGCGACCCATTTCCCGAGGACTTCGATGCCCCTGACATCACGGAACGGAACCACAGACTGTGTGAGCTCAAGGCCGATCGCAACCACAATGGCCACGAGGATACCGATCCACGCGCGTTTCGGAAAAGCTGCCGTGCAGACAAATCCGAGCAGGAAATGCGATCCCAGCACAAATACCTGCGGTGGTACATGGGCTGGATTGAGCGCACCCCAGGCCAACGCAAAGATCAGCAGGACGGTGGCAATGCGCCATCCAGTAGCGTGTACAGGCATCGCCTCTCCCCTCTTCACACTAAGTACTCTAAATGCACCAGCACCAGGCAAACGTGAGCATGGTGCTTGGACGTTGGGCGGGGAGTGGAGAACCAAAACTTGCTGGTTTCGACAGACAGCCCACCGACGCTCACACTTCCATGATCTCAGTTCTTGCTGATTTCCAAGTTAATATTCTTCGCACACCACGGCGTTCCCTAGACGGATTGGTCAACCCAATCCTAGCGTCTCTGTGCGTGAGCTGCTCCGCGATCTTGGACCACCCGGCTGGGGATTTTCCGGTGGTAGACGCTCAGGGGCGGCCGTATGACCCCGAAGCGTTCATCAGCGATATCGGGGGTTTGTTCCCGATAGCGCTATGTGGGCGGACCTCGTTGTAGTCTCTACGCCATTCCTCCATCTTCATCCGGGCGTCGTCAAGGCTGAGGAACCAGTGGGCGTTCAGGCACTCAGCTCGGAATTTGCCGTTGAAGGACTCGATAAAGGCATTGTCAGTGGGCTTGCCCGGCCGGCTGAAGTCGAGCACGACGCCCTTTTGGTAGGCCCATAAGTCGAGGTCACGCGAGATGAACTCGGAGCCCTGATCGACCCGTATCGATTGGGGATAGCCAACCTCGCGGCAGATCCTTTCCAAAGCCAGAACTACGTCCTCACCGCGATAGCTGAACCGAGGATCAGTCGCCGGCGAGAACCGCGAGAAGGTATCCACGATTGTCAGGATGCGCAGCTTTCGCCCCGTCGCCAGCTGGTCGTGAACGAAGTCCATGGCCCAGATCTGGTTGGTCATTGTTGCTATGGTCCGGTCGTCGCGGAGCTTGGCTTTAACCCGTCGCTTGGGCACCTTGTTCCGCAACTGCAGACCCATCTCCTTGTACAGACGATAGATTCTTTTGGGGTTCACGTCCCAGCCCTCCCGCCGCAGCAGCACGTGCACCCGCCGATACCCATAGCGGACGCGGGTCTCGCAGATCTGCTTAATGCGCAGCTTCAGATCGGCCTGCTCGCTGCGCTTGCCCTTGTAATGGTAAAGCGACCTGTCAACGCTGAGCGCACTACAAGCCTTGCGGATCGAGACATTCCAGGCCTGCCGCACCTCATCGACAAGGGACCGCTTGCGGGCAGGCCTCAGAGCTTTTTTGACAGCACATCCTGCAGCATGGCCTTATCCAGCGACAGGTCCGCGACGATGCGCTTGAGCTTGCTGTTCTCCTCCTCGAGCTGGCGCAGGCGCTTGACCTCCGAAGGCATCAGCCCGGCATAGCGTTTGCGCCAGTTGTAAAAGGTTGCCTCCGCCACCCCAGCCTTGCGACAGACCTCCGCCACTGGCGTGCCATCCTCAGCCTGCTTCAACACAAAGGCGATCTGCGCTTCGGTGAACTGCGATTTTCTCATCGAACTCTCCACTTCCCGGCCAGGGGATCATAAATGGAAAATTCCAGCTCAGAATGGTCAAATTTGTTGGAGGCAGGTCAGGTCATGGGCTTGCCTGGCAACGGGGTTTTCTACTCGGTCGCCGCCAGGCGCAACATATTTGCGTTCAGGGTCGAGTTGATTGAGGTGGTGCGTGCGGTGATAGCCGCAGTCCACTGAAATCCCTTGCTCCGTTGAGCGATGATCCCCTCGGCCCGCCGGCAGTCCCCACGCTGACAAGTCCCGTCAGGCCAAAAATGGGTGGAGCCCATGCAAGCCACACCAATCTGAATGACCTGATCGACTTAGGTGAAACGTTCGACCCCATTTGCGTACCTGACAAACAGACTCACACTGTCCCTACCAGTAGCAATTTTAGACACATCCAACACTGCTCTGCAACGAATTCGCCCTACTAAACCCAGCAACCCATTATGAGGCAACGCGTGGACCGAATATACCAACTGCTTCTGGCAGCGGGATACCCGCCTGCTGCCGTTGATTGGCTGAAGCGCAGGCGGCTTGCAGCTATTATCATCCTGGCTATTGCGGCCTGGGCGCTGGTCTTGGCATTAGGCTGGCTTTTTTGGTCGTTATTGGCTTAGGGCCAGCTGCGGCTCCGTCCGCTGGAGACAGCATCAACTGTTCCGAGAATGATGATCAGCGGCGCCAAGAAGACCCACATAGCGGCGATCTGCAAGAAACGAATATTCATGATTGAGCCTCGAATGCTATTCTGGAAACCGAGATCACGGCACACAGCAGCGATCTCGTGGGCGTTCCAGGCATTCGCCAGGCTCAGGTTTTAGGTAGCATCGGCGCTTGAAGTGAGCCAGCTAGCGTGTGTTGTTAACGTTACCGCGTAGCAAGCGAATTCAGATCTCGGTATCCTGCACAAGCCGCATTCTTACCGAATTGGAAAGGCATTCTGATATGCAGCTATCTGCAATTCTGGCTGCGGAAAAGACGCGCTATGCCTCGCATCTACACGATCATCGTTCTCGCAGTGGCCGCTTGGCTGCTGTTCATTGGGCTAGGTCGGCTGATCTGGTTGGCGCTAGCCTGACATTTTGTGCGTCCTACATCGAGCATGCGCCTCTTAAGAGATTGTGCCCCGTGGCGTGGTGTAAATGAGGCCTGGCCTCCACGCATTTCTGGCTTGGCCGGGCTGATCAGCGTGCGGGGACTGCCGGCAGGCTGACGAGGGGACATCGCTCAACGGGACGACGGATTCAAGTGTCGAGAATCTGGCGCGCTGAACGGCGCACTCATCGGTCTGCTCGAGCAAGACGGCCCCACCAGCCGGACGATGGCCTCCTCGTTTGGGAAGATGCCAACGACCTCGGTCTGACGCGTTACCTCGCCGTTGACGCGCTCGATCGGGTTGTTGCTGTGCAGCTTGGTTGGATGCTCCTTGGGATATTGGCCAGAACATCGTGCTCGGGTCCGTTCATGATGTTGGCGAGCTTGGGCACCCGGGGGCGAATCTGATGGGCGACGGCCCGCCACTGGGTGCTGGCAGCCTCCGGAGTCTCCTGAGCGAAGGCCGCGGCGATGAAGGCGCGGGCCACCCGGCGGCAGCTTTTTCCGACATGAGCAAGCACACTGCGCATGAAGTGGACTCGTTAGCGCTGCAAAGTAGCGCACAGCACCTTTGTGACGGCAGCCTTGATGCCCTCAACCTACAGCGCCGCCTGATGCTTTAGGCTGGTGGTCGTGTTGCGCAGACGCGCGACCTCGTCGCGGCTCAACACCACCGGCAGGTGCCGGGGGTGCTTCACCCGCACCAGCTTGCGCGCCAGATCAGGTCGGTCGAGGGTACTGGCGAAGAAAAACTGCGGCGCCGAGACCACGCAGTTCATGGTTGGCACCGGAACGCTGGCCTCGCTCTGGGCTAGCTGGAACTGGCCAACATCCTGGGAGGTCGCGGTATCGGGCGGACGTCGCAGGAAACTGGCAAAGCACCCTACATCGCGGATGTAGTTGCGCTGGGTCGCCACCGAGAAATGCCGCATGGTCATATCGTCGATCAGCTTCTGGCGCAGTGGACTGACAGAGGTGTTGGGAAGGATCGTGGACATCGTCGGGCTCTTGGAAATGAAGGAGCCGAACGGACGCCTGATCGCGGGGATGCTCTATTAGACCAGGGCATCAGGGCCCGCCACCATCCCACAGCCGCCGCCCTCCCGCGTCAGCGGGTTCGTTCTTCCACCCCTATTGAGACAGCGCGGCAGAGAGGCCGACCGGCACGGTAGGTGCCGGTAGCAATGTGGACAGCGGCCCTCCCGACCCAAAGCAAAGCGGTCCATCCGACATATTGGGTTGAGAGGTGGGCCGCATGCCCAAGACACCAGCACAACCATGACATCGGTCGCAGCCTGGCAGGCTAATCGTCACCGCTCCGACAGTACGTCCACGCAATCTAGCACCGCAGCCACGCCCTCATCGTGATTGCCCAGCATGGCGGCGACGCGTTCAAGCGAGGCGATCAGCATGGCCTGTTCCCAATCCTGCAGGGCCATGAACTCGCTGTGAAACTGCGCATGCGCCCCGTCGGGTGCAATGGCAAGTGCCTTGCGCCCTTCCGGGGTCAGCGAGAGCCAGACCTGGCGTCGGTCCTGTTCCCCCTTGCGGCGCTGCACCATGCCCATGGTTTCGAGCTTTTGCAGCAGCGCCGTCGTGGTCGCCTGGGTTATCCCCATGCGCGCAGCGACGTGCCCGGCCGTCTGTTCCTGCTCATCAGCCAACATCTGCATGAAGATCAGCTGCGACGGTGTCAGGCCGGTCTCGCGCAGCACCTGCTTGCTGTTGAGTTCGGTGGTGCGCAGGATTTTGCGCATGGCAGTCAAAACGCGTTTCGTTCGGTCTTCCAACTCGGCACCCGTGTCGATCATCGAGTGATCTTAGCCGCGACCGTGGCTCTTCCCAAGCATAAACCGCAGACTCACGACGCATAGTTTAGTTTGCGTCGTCTAATTATATTTTGATAATTGTCGGAATCGCGGCTTTTTTGGGACGTGGGAAGCTGCCTGAATCAACACCAATCCGGCGCTTTTGTGGGATAGGGTGGCCAGTATGGAGGTGGAATTGAGTGACTTGCCACAATGCGCGGGTTGACAATTAGTTTGATATGACTAAATTTCCGCCCATGATTTATGGCACTACCGTTCTTTCGGACGCCGCATCGTTGCGGCGCGAGGCGCAATCCGACATCCGCATGCCCATCGCGGCGGATGGACCTGCCGTCTGGAAACTGATCGCGGCAACGCCGTCGCTGGACAAGAACTCGCTCTATTGCAACCTGCTGCAGTGCAGCCATTTCGCCGCCACCTGCGCCCTTGCCGAAGGCGACGGCGCCGTCGTGGGCTGGCTGTCCGGCTATGTCCCACCCGAGCAGGCCGATACGCTGTTCGTCTGGCAGGTCTGCGTGGCGGAGGCGGCGCGCGGCCAAGGACTGGCGCGGCGGATGATCGGGAATGTGCTGGCGCGCCCTGGCGCCCAATCCATTGAGCGCATTGCCTGCACCATCACGGCGGACAATGCGCCTTCCTGGGCGCTGTTCGGCTCGATTGCCCAGGCGCTCAAGGCAGAGCTGGCGCAGGAAGAGCATTTTACCCGCGCCGTGCATTTCGACGGCAGCCATGACAGCGAACTGGCCGTCTCCATCGGGCCGTTCGATCGGCGCCACCTGGCTGCCCTGGCCGCCTAAACCCGCTATTTCCGATAATTTCGTCTCAGGAGACGCGTCTCATGACCTTGACCAAAACCATTTCACCCCTGGCCACCTTTGATCGTGTCGAAAGCCGCGTGCGCTCCTATTCGCGCAGCTTCCCCAAGATGTTCAACAAGGCGGTCGGCGCCACGATCTACGACACCAATGGCCGCGCCTATACCGATTTCCTCGCCGGCTGCTCGACGCTCAACTACGGCCACAACGATCCCGACCTCAAGGCAGCACTGATCGACTATGTCTCGGCCGACGGCATCGCCCATGGCCTCGACATGTTCACCCATGCCAAGGAACATTTTCTGGCCGCCTTCGAGCAGCACATCCTCAAGCCGCGCCACATGGATTATCGCGTCCAGTTTACCGGCCCCACCGGCGCCAATGCCGTGGAAGCCGCGCTCAAGCTGGCCCGCAAGGTTACCGGCCGCACCAATGTCATCTCCTTCACCAATGGCTTTCATGGCGTGACGCTGGGCGCCCTGGCCGCCACCGGAAATGGCAAGCACCGCAACGGCGCCGCCACCCCGCTATCGGGCGTGACCCGCGCCGCATTTGACGGCTATTATGGTCCCGACATCAACACCGCCGACCTGCTCGAGCGCCAGCTCTCCGATCCCTCGAGCGGCGTTGACGCGCCCGCCGCCATCATCGTCGAGACGGTGCAGGGCGAGGGCGGCCTCAACGCGGCGTCCAAACCGTGGCTGCAGCAGATCGAAAAGATCGCCCGCAAGCATGGCGCGCTGTTCATCATCGATGACATCCAGGCTGGTTGCGGCCGTACCGGCGGTTTCTTCTCGTTCGACGGCATGGGCCTGTCGCCCGACCTGATCACCATGGCCAAGTCGCTGTCAGGCATGGGCCTGCCTTTGGCGGTGACGCTGATCAAGCCGCAGCACGATATCTGGAAGCCGGCCGAGCATAACGGCACCTTCCGCGGCAATAACCACGCCTTCATCACCGCCGCCGCCGCCATCGAGAAATTCTGGGCCGATGACAGCTTCGCCACCGAAGTCGCCGCCAAGGCCGACTACCTGGCCGATCGCCTGAGCGCCATCGCCGAAGCCCATGACCTCTCGGTCAAGGGCCGCGGCATGATGATCGGCGTCAATGCCGGCAGCACCGAACATGCCGCCGCCATCTGCAAATCCTGCTTTGCCAATGGCCTGATCATCGAAACCTCGGGCAGCTTTGACGAAATCGTCAAGATTCTCGCCCCCCTCACCATCTCCAAGGCGCAGCTCGCCGCGGGTCTGGATACGCTCGAAACCGCCTTCGAGGCGGTTATGGGCAGCCACCGCGCTGCTGCCGAATAGTAAGGAAATCACCATGATCGTCAGAGATCTGCAAACCGCCCGCACCGGCGACCGCCTCGTCAAAGCCGATGGCTGGGACAGTACGCGCCTGCTGCTGGCCGGCGATGATATGGGCTTCAGCTTCCACATCACCCGCATCCACGAAAACACCAGTCACGTCTTTCACTACAAGCACCATTTCGAGAGCGTCTACTGCGTCTCCGGCGAGGGCAGTATCGAAGATCTCGCCACCGGCACGGTGCACCAGATCCGCCCCGGCGTGATGTACGCCCTCGACCAGCACGACCAGCACCGCCTGACCGCCAAATCCGAGCTGGTCATGGCCTGCTGTTTCAACCCGCCCGTCACCGGCACCGAAGTCCATCGCGAAGATGGCTCCTACGCGCCCGTGACCGAAGACGCTTAGTCGCGTCCTTTCCCGTCTCAAAAACGAAAGGTCAAGACATGACAATGCCCGCCACCAAAGCCACCCATCAGGACGATTATCCCACCCGCTTGCCACAGGAACAGTGGCTCGAGCGCAAGGACCCCACCGTCTGGGGCAAGTGGAGCCCTGAAGCCCCGCTCACCCGTGCCGAGACCCAGTCCTTCGAGAAGAACGGCTATCTCGTGCTCAAGGGCGTCTTTTCCGCCAGCGAGGTCGAAGCGCTGCAGGCGGAATCCACGCGCATGCGCTCGGGCGAAGCCAAGCTGGCGCCGGAAAACATCATCACCGAGCCCAATTCGAGCGAAGTGCGCACCGTGTTCCGCCTCGACGAACAGAATGCGCTGTTCGATCGCTTGGCGCGCGACAAGCGCGTGGCCGGCCGCGTCAGCTATCTGCTGGGCGATGATGTCTATCTCCATCAGTCGCGCCTGAACTACAAGCCGGGCTTTACCGGCAAGGAATTCTACTGGCATTCCGATTTCGAAACTTGGCACGCCGAAGACGGCATGCCGCGCATGCGCGCCATTTCCGCCTCGGTGCTGCTGACCGACAATGACGCGCTCAATGGCCCGCTGATGCTGATGCCCGGCTCGCACCAGACCTTTGTTTCCTGTGCCGGCGAGACGCCGGAGGACAATCACAAATCCTCGCTCAAGAAGCAGGAAATCGGTGTGCCCTCGCAGGACAGCCTGTCCAAGCTGGCGGAAAAATTCGGTGTTGACTATGCCGCCGGCCGCGCCGGCACGGTGATCCTGTTCGACTGCAACACCATTCACGGCTCGAACGGCAATATCACCCCGTTTCCGCGCTCGAACGCCTTCTTCGTCTACAATGCCTGGTCCAACAGGGTGGTGACGCCCTTTGCCGCCAAGGCGCCGCGTCCGGCTTTTCTGAGTTCGCGCGATCCGCAAGCCCCGATCCAGATCGAGAGCGGCAAGCTGGCCTAGGCCAGCCGTTCTCATTCTGCACTCAAGGCATCGCGGTGCTGGCCCAGCCAGCATCGCGTCGGAGACGACATGACTGAACAGTCCACCGGCCATACGGTCGAAAAAATCGGCGGCACCTCAATGTCGCGCACGGCAGAACTGCTCGATACGGTCCTCATCGGCCCGCGTAGCGGCGCGGCGCTCTATAACCGCATCTTTGTCGTGTCGGCCTATGCCGGCATGACCGACAGCCTGCTCGAGCACAAGAAATCCGGCGAGCCGGGCGTCTATGGCCTGTTTTCCAGCGCCGAGGGCGGCTGGACCTGGGGCGATGCGCTCAATGCCGTGGCCGATCGCATGTATGCGCAAAATGCCACCATCTTTGCCGATGAAGGCGCCCGCCAGACGGCCAACCGCTTTGCCCAGGAGCGCGTCGAAGGCGTGCGCTCCTGCCTCATCGATCTGTCGCGGCTCTGCTCCTTCGGCCATTTCCAGTTGCAGCAGCACCTGCTGACGGTGCGCGAAATGCTGGCCTCGCTGGGCGAAGCCCAGTCGGCCTTCAACACCGCCATGCTGCTCACCATGGCCGGCGTCAATGCGCGCTTCGTCGATCTGACCGGCTGGCGCGAAGATGGCCAGCGCGGCCTCGACGAGGCCATTGCCCGCGCCTTTGCCGATATCGACCTCAGTTGCGAACTGCCCATTGTCACCGGCTATGCCCAGTGCAGCGAAGTGCTGATGGGCACCTATGATCGCGGCTATAGCGAGGTGACCCTGTCGCGCGTCGCCGTGGTCACCGGCGCCAGCGAGGCCATCATCCACAAGGAGTTTCACCTCTCCTCGTCCGATCCGCGCGTGGTCGGCGAAGACGTGGTGCGGGTCATCGGCGAAACCAATTACGACGTGGCCGACCAGCTCTCCAATATGGGCATGGAGGCCATCCATCCGCGCGCCGCCAAGAGCCTGCGCCAGGCCGGCATCCCGCTGCGCGTCAAGAACGCCTTCGAGCCAAACCATGACGGCACGCTGATCCGCTCGGATCTGCATGCCCGCGCTCCCCAGGTCGAGATCGTCACCGGCCTGCGCAACGTCTTTGCCTTTGAATTCTACGATCAGGACATGGTCGGGGTGAAGGGTTATGACGCCGGCATTCTCGAGGCGCTCAAGCGCCACAGCGTCTGGATCATCTCCAAGACCTCCAACGCCAATACCATCACCCATTTTCTCAAGGGGTCGATGAAGGCCATCCGCCGCGTCGAGGCCGATCTCAGCGCCGCCTTTCCCAATGCCGAAATCAGCCTTCGCAAAGTATCCCTGGTCTCGGCCATCGGCCGCGACCTCGGCGGCACCGCCGTCCTGCTGCAGGCCATCCAGGCCCTGGCCGCTGCCGGCATCGAGCCGCTTGGCGTGCATGACCTGATCCGCAAGGTCGATCTGCAGGTCGTGGTCGAGCCGGCCGATTTCGAAGCCACCATCAAGGCCCTGCACAAGGGCCTGATCGAGAACTGGGCCCCGGCACAGCGTCAGACGCTGCACGCCGTCGCCTGATCCCATGCCGGCTGATTTTTCTGGGCTCCAGCCGGTAACCCCGCCCACCATCAAAGAGGAGCAACACCATGACGAAATTCGGAACAACTGCACTGATCGGCCTGTCGGCCCTTGCCGTCTCCGCATTGGCCAGCACGGCCGTCAGCGCTGCCACGCTCGCCGAGATCCAGGAATCGGGCACTATCCGCATCGCGGTGGCCAATGAAATTCCCTATGGCTATGTCGACCCCACCGGCGCCGCGCTCGGCGCCGGTCCCGACGTCGCCAAGGCGCTGATGGAACAGCTTGGCGTCGAGAACATCGAGTGGGTGACCACTAATTTCTCCTCGCTCATTCCCGGCCTGCGCGCCGATCGCTTCGACATGGTCGCCGCCGAAATGGCGATCCTGCCCGATCGCTGCGGCCAGGTCCTGTTCTCCGAGCCCAACTCTTCCTATGGCGAAGGCCTGCTGGTGGCCGAGGGCAATCCCAAGGACATCCACGCCTATAGCGATTTTGCCGATAATCCCGACTACAAGGTCGCCATCATGGCCGGCGCCGACCAGCTGGAAATGATGCAGAAGCTGGGCGTCTCGGAAGCCAATCTGGTGACCATTGCCTCCAATGCCGATGCCATTTCCACCGTTTCGACCGGCCGCGCCGATGCCTATGCCGCCACCAGCCTCACCGCCAGCGGTTTGGCCGAGCAGGGCGACGGCGTCGAGGTTGCCGCCGAATTCACCGATCCGGTGATCGATGGCGAGGAAGTGCGCAGCTGGGGTGGCTTCACCTTTGCCAGCGGTAATGAGGAACTGCGCGATGCGGTAAACGAGGCCCTGGCCGAGTTCAAGCAGACCGATGAGTGGAGCGAGGTCCTGTCGGGTTACGGCTTTACCCAGTCCGATATCGATGGTTCGAGCAACCGCACGACCGAAGAGCTCTGCGCCGACTGATCGGTGCCAAAACGCTGATGTTTTGGGCGGGTGCTGCGGCGCCCGCCCAAAGCGCGTTGCAACCCCTGCGGGCAGGAAACCAACCATGCAATGGACTGACTATATCACGCCGCTGATGGAGGGCGCCTGGGTCACCATCCAGCTGACCTTTTACTCAACCATACTCGGCGCCGTGCTGGCCTTTGCGGCCGGCATCGGCAAGCTGTCGCACAACTGGGCCATCAAGTCCGTCTCGGTAGGCTATATCGAGGTGTTCCGCGGCACCTCGCTGCTGGTCCAGCTGTTCTGGCTCTACTTCGCGCTGCCGATAGCCGGCACGGCGATGGGCATCGACCTGCGCTTGCCGCCGGTGCTCGCCGGCGTGCTGGCGCTGGGCCTCAATATTGGGGCCTATGGCGCCGAAGTGGTGCGTGGCGCCATCCAGGCCGTCCATACCGACCAGCACGAGGCGGCACGGGCGCTCAACTTCACCCCACGCCAGACCCTGTGGCGCGTCGTACTGCCCCAGGCCATACCCGAAATGATGCCGTCCTTCGGCAATCTGGCGGTGCAGAACCTCAAGGATACCGCCCTGGTCTCGCTGATCAGCCTGGGCGATCTGACCTTCCGCGCCGAGCAGATCCGCAATTTCACCCAGGACAGCACCACCATCTATACCATGCTGCTGTTCACCTATTTCGGCATGGCGCTGGTGCTCACCGCCCTCATGCGCTGGCTCGAACACGCCGTCACGCGCTGGCGCACGGTAGGAGGCTAACCCATGCTGTTTGGATTTGAATGGGATCTCTCCAGTCCCCTGGCCTTTGCCATCTCCGTGCTGCCCATCGTCTTGGTCGGCATGTGGGTCACCATCCAGGCCGCCGTGCTCGGCTTTGCCGTCGCTCTGGTGCTCGGCCTCGTCTGGGCCGTGCTCAAGGCCGCGCCGTCGCGTTTCATCGCCTGGCCGGCCACGGTGATCACCGAGTTCATCCGCGATACGCCGCTGCTGGTGCAACTGTTCTTTCTCTATTACGTGCTGCCCGAATACGGCATCGTCCTGCCCGCCTTCATGACCGGGGCCTTGGCTTTGGGCATCCAGTACAGCGCCTATACGTCCGAGGTCTATCGCGCTGGGCTCGAAGCGGTATCGCGCGATCAGCACGAGGCGGCGCGCGCCCTCAACCTGTCGGCCACCCGCACTTTTACCCATATCGTGGTGCCCCAGGCGGTGCCGCGCATCATCCCGGCCATGGGCAATTACCTGGTCTCGATCATGAAGGACGTGCCGGTGCTCTCGGTGGTGACGGTGCTCGAAATGCTCAACGTCGCCAAGATCGTCGGCGACCGCACCTTCAACTATCTCATCCCGCTGTCGCTGGTCGGCGGCCTCTATCTCATCATGACGCTGGTCGCGTCGACAGGCGTGCGCCTGCTCGATGCCTGGCTGCCCAAACAGGGGATCCCCTTGAAATGACCGATCCGATCATCAAATTCGACAAGGTCGTCAAACGCTTCGGCGATCTCACTGTGCTCAATGAACTCGACTTCGAGGTCAAGCGCGGCGAAAAGGTCTCCATCATCGGACCCTCCGGCTCGGGCAAATCCACCGTGTTGCGTATCCTGATGACGCTTGAGGGCATTGAGGGCGGCATGGTGACCGTGGCCGGCGAACCGCTCTGGCACGAGCCGGGTTCGGACGGCCAAAAGCCGGCCAGCGAGGCGCATCTGCGCAAGATGCGTGCCCAGCTCGGCATGGTGTTCCAGCAGTTCAACCTGTTCCCGCACATGACCGTTTTGCGCAATATCACCGAGGCGCCGGTCAGGGTCTTGGGCCTGTCGAAGCAGGAAGCCCGCACCCGCGGCAAGGAACTGCTCGACATGGTGGGCCTGGCCGATCAGGCCGACAAATATCCGCACCAGCTCTCGGGCGGCCAGCAGCAGCGCGTCGGCATTGCCCGGGCGCTGGCCATGCGCCCCAATATCCTGCTGTTTGACGAGCCTACCTCGGCGCTCGATCCCGAACTGGTCGGCGAAGTGCTCACCGTCATCGCCGCCCTGGCCGAGGAGCATGACCTGACCATGCTGCTGGTGACGCACGAAATGCGCTTTGCGCGGGAAATCTCCGACCGGGTCTGCTTTTTCGATCAGGGCCGGATCCGTGAGGAGGGTACCCCCGAGCAGTTGTTCACCGATCCCAACGAAGCCCGCACCCGCGAATTCCTGCAGGCCGTGCTCGACTGACCACACCATATTGGCGCCAGGGGACTATAAAGCCCAGTCCCTTGGCCTCAACCCGTGCGGACTTGCCTTGACCAAACACGGCAGTCGGTGACGTCAACCCAGGACGTCGAGCAGGCCGCGCAGGCCGCTGCTGAGCGCCATGACAATCAGCACGGCGAGGGCCACGGGCTTGTAGGCAGCGTTCGGTGCGCGCGCGAAAATGGCGCCGCCCAGCGCCGTGCCGCCCAGCATAAGGGGGATGGCAAGCAATGAGAGTAGCAGCGTCTGCCCATCGATCAGGCCGCCCAGCGCCAAGCCCGGCAGCGCCAGCAGCGAGGTGAAGAAGAAGAACACCATCATGGTGGCGCGGATGACCTTGGATGGGGTGGATCCGGAGAGATAGTAGGCGACCACCGGTGGGCCGGGCATGGCGGCGAGCCCCCCGAACAGGCCTGCCAGAACCCCGGTCGGCGCCGCCAGTCCCAGCCGGACCGGCGCGTCCGGATGCGCCTTGGGCAGCAGCAGCAGCACGCCGACCACCACGATGGCCGCAATGGCCAGCCGGATCAGGCCGGCATCGAGATAGACGAGACCGAAGAGTCCGATGGGCGTGCCGATCAGCGCGCCGAGCGACAGGCGCTTGAGGCCGGGCCAGTCCAGCACGCCGCGGCTCTTGGCCACGTCGCGCAGCCCGACGGTCGTCTGCAGCAGCACCGCAATGGCCACTGCCTTGGTCGGCGCGACGATCATTGAGGCCAGCGGCACGGCCGCCAGGGCAAAGCCGAAGCCCGAGAAGCCCCGCAGCACGGCAGCACCTAGCACGGCGAGACAAAATAGCATGAGCGAGAGCCAGGAGAGCTCGAGCAGGTCGACCAGGGGCAGCAGGCTCATCGGTTTCTTTCGTAGCTCAGCGGACAGCGACGGACATGGAGAGGCCCTGGGCGGCAGCAGGCCGCCACGATCGTGGTGGGCGGCCTGCGGCCCGGTCTTACGGCAGGTGCAGGCCCCGCGCCAGTGTCAGCCGAAGACGGCCGTGAGCGCCTCGTCGATGGCCGCGGTGATCGCGTCAATATCGGCCGCCGTGGCAATCAAAGCAGGCGCCAGGCAAATGACATTGTTGAGCCCGGGCACCGAGCGGTTGGAGGCGCCGATCAGCACGCCGCGCGCGGCGGCCTGGGCCACCACCTGGCCGATGGCCTTTTCGCTGACCGGCTCCTTGGACTGCCGGTCGCTCACCAGCTCCATGCCGCGAAACAGGCCCATGCCGCGTACGTCGCCAATCACTGCGTGCTTGTCCTGCAGCGCCAGAAAGTTCTGCTCGAGCCGGGCACCCATGGCGAGGCAGTTTTCCAGCAGGCCCTCTTCCTCGATGATGCGCAGGTTTTCCAGCGCGGCGGCCGGCCCGCCGGCACAGCCGCCAAAGGTCGAGATATCCCGGAAATGCGCCATGGGATCGGCGGCATCCTTGAACAGGTCGAAGATCGCTTCGGTAGTCACCGTGCAGGAAATGGCGGCATAGCCCGAGGCGACGCCCTTGGCCATGGTGACGAAATCGGGCTGGATGCCGAAATTCTGATAACCAAACCAGCTTCCGGTGCGGCCCAGGCCGCAGACCACCTCGTCGATATGCAGCAGGATGTCATACTTGCGGCAGATTGCCTGCACGCGCTCCCAATAGCCCTTGGGCGGCACGATGACGCCGCCGCCCGCCGTGATCGGCTCGAGGCAGAGCAGGCCGATACTGTCCGGCCCTTCGCGCAGGATCACCTCCTCGATGGCGTCGGCGGCGCGCTCGCCATAGTTTTCGACGTCCCACTGCTTCCGGTATTCCAGGCAATGCGGCACCATGACAAAGCCATCAGGGTAGGGGCCATACATGGCCGCGCGCTCGGGCTGTCCGCCCGCGGCCAGGGTGGCGATGGTGGTGCCGTGATAGTCCCGCTCGCGATAAAGGATCTTCCACTTGCGGCCGCCATGATGGCGCTGCGCGATCTGGCGCACCATCTTGAAGACCTTCTCATTGGCCTCCGAGCCCGAATTGCCGAAATAGACCCGCGATAGGCCGGGCATTTTCTTGAGCAGCGCCTCGGCAAAGCGCGCCGCCGGAATGGAGCCGGCGGATTGAGCGAAATAGTTCATGCGCACCAGCTGGTCGCGCACAGCATCAGCAATCGAGGTTCGGCCATAGCCGACATTGACCGTCCAGACGCCGCCGGATAGCGCATCGATATATTCGCGCCCCATGGCATCCCAGACCCGCAGTCCCTTGCCCTCGACGATGATGCGCGGATCGCTGGTCTCGAGCGGCTTGTGCTGGAGCATATGGTGCCAGACATGGGTGCGGTCGGCCTCGATGACGGGGCGGAGATCATTGGTTTGCAGGGCGGCGGACATGGCAGAACTCTCCGGTGTGCACGTCAGGAGACGGCGTGGGTCAGGTGGATATTGAAACGCCTCGCTTCAGAGGCGGTCCATGACGTCGGCCAGAATGCCCACGCCGGTGCCGATGCGATCGGCCTCGATGGCGTTGAAGCCAAGCCGCATGAAATTGGACGGAGCGGTGCCGCCGAGAAAGAACTGCTCACCGTGTTCGACGATCACGCCCTTTTTCGCGGCGGCCCAGGCGAGTTTGCGGGTATCCACCGCGCTGGGGGCCGCCAGCCAGAAGGCACTGGCACTGCTCGAGCCGATGCGGCTGCAGGCATCCAGATCGCTGCGCAGCGCCTTTTCCAGCACGTCACGTCGACGGGCATGTTCGGCGCGGAAGCCACGCAGGTGCACGTCGTAATAGCCTTGCGCCAGAAACTCGGCGAGCATGCGCTGATTGTTGAGGGGCGGATGGCGATACATCAGGCGCCGTAGCGCCCGCAATTCGTCCACGAGATCGGCATCAGCGACCAGATAGCCCAGGCGGAGCCCCGGCGAGAACGGCTTGGAGAGGCTGCTGACATAGATCACCCGTCCGGCCGTGTCGTCCGACTTGAGGGCGGGCAGCGCGTCACGATCGAGGTTGAGTTCGGCATCATAGTCATCTTCGATGATGATCTGGTCGTTGCGCGCGGCCATCTCCATCAGCTGCGCGCGTCGGCCGGCACTCATCGATATGCCGGTGGGCACCTGGTGGCTGGGCGTCAGATAGACGTAGTCACTGCCGGCCAGGTCAGGACCGATGGTCATGCCCTCGGCGTCAAGGCCATGCAGCTGGATGCGCGCGCCATGCAACTCGAAAATCGACAGTGCGTCCCGATAGCCTGGGGTTTCCAGTGCGACCGTGGTGTTGCGGCCCATCAGCAGGGCGGCCAGCAGGTAAAGCGCGTTCTGCGAGCCGATGGTGATGAGGATTTCGTTGGGCTGGGCCCAGATGCCGCGCTTGGGCAGGACCCGGCTGCGCAGCTGCTCGATGAGCATCTCGTCGTCGCGATCGAAACGGTCGTTCAGCCAGCTGTCGGCGCTCTCGGCTTTGAGCGCCCTGCGCGAGGATTGCCGCCAGCGCTCAAGCGGAAAAAGGTCGCGCATAGGCTGGCCGTAGACGAAAGGGTAGGGATAGCTGGCCCAGTCCTGTGGCTTGGCAACGCTGGACATCAGCCCCGGGCGGAGCTGGAAGCGGTTTTCCCAATCGGGGCCCGAGCCGGAGGGATTTTCACTCTGGGTGTTCTTTACTGGTGCCTCGAGGCGCTCACCCGAGCCCGCATAGGCATCGTCGAGGAAAAAGCCCTTCTTGGGCCGGCTACGGATATAGCCGCTGTCGACCAGGCCTTCGTAGACGGCGTTGACGGTGTTTCGCGACACCGACAGTTGCTCGGCCAACTTGCGGCAGGATGGCAAAGGCTTATCGGCGGCGAAGTGGCCCGCCAGAATAGCCGACACCATGGATTCACGCAGTTGCTCCTGCAGGCTTCGTTCCGCAACGAACCGCATGGGAAAAAAGTGGTCGTGCATCTGCCGCTCCGCTGTCTGGTGCATGGCAGACGATGCAATTGTTGCGCCAACCGACCGAAAGTGGCGGCGGGAGGTCGGGTAGGGGGTCTGGTGCGGCCGTTCCATCCCGCGATCGGTAGCCCCATTGTGCATCGTCACCACTCCATTCCCGCAGGAGTCTAGGGGTGCAGCGCTTCCTGGGTTAGTGCCAGTTCGATGGCATTCCTTGGCCAGAGGATGCTTGCGGTGATGGTCCTGTAAAAAAACTGGGCGCTGGTCCTGGCTGGTTCATCTGACCCAAGACCGCGCAGAAACTGGCACTACCGCCTCTTGAATAGGCAATCCTATGCTCAGCCTACAAAGTCGGCAAACCTGAGCGACATGCCGGCACCCGATCGAACAAGCGACAGGAGCATAGAGTCATGCAGCATCAGAGAACGACGCCGGTCCTTTCGTCTCGCCTTCTGCGTCATCTGGTTATCGCGGGGGCGGTATTGGCCGGCACACTGTCAGCCCATGCCGACATGGCGGATATCAAAACCCGCGGCTACATGACGGTGGCTACCGAAGACGACTACGCACCGTTCAACTTTATCGTCGACGGCCAGCCGGAGGGCTTCCACAAGGAACTCCTCGTCGACATGCAGGCCTATGCCACCGAGCAAGGCATCGAGGTGCGCCAGGAAATCCTGCCCTGGACCGGGCTTCTGGCCTCGGTGTCGTCCGGGCAGTACGACCTGGCCTTTACCGGCGCGCTGGTCACCGATGAACGACTGCGGGTGTTCAACTTTGCCCCACCCTTTGCCTCTGCACAGCACTTCTATGTCAAGCGCCTGGGCGATGATCGCCTAAGCGACATTGCCAGCCTGTGCGGCAAGACCGTTGGCGTGCAGGCCGGCAGCGCTCTGCTGGCTCGCTTGCCCGAACTCGAAGCAATGATGGCCGAGGTCAATTGCGAGATGGGGGAGGTGGTCGAGTACCAGTCCTATCCCGAAGCCTATGCCGATCTGGCCAACCAGCGCCTCGACTATGTGATCAACGCCCTCATCTCGATCAATGATCTGGTCAAGAATCGCGGCGACGTCTTCGAGAAGGGCATCGCCGTCTCGGGTGATGGCTTTGCCGCCTGGCCGATCCCCAAGGAGAGCCCCGAACTGCTCGAATTTGCCAGCGGCTTCATGACCCTGATCCGCGACAATGGTCGATTGGCCGAGCTGCAGGAAAAATGGTTCGGCGAGACCTTTCCTACCCTGCCGATCGTGCCGATCCAGGAGGTCGATCAATTCCACGAACTGGCCGGCATGAACTGATTTCGTCAGGCCCGGTGCGTCCGCACCGGGCCTGACAGTTTGCGCCCTCCCTGCCTTTCCCGCTGGCAACAACGGAACCCCCTATGACCGAACGAGCCTGGTTGCTGCTGCTGGAAGGGGCTTGGGTGACGCTATGGGTTTCGGGCGTTTCCATTGCGATGGGGCTGGTGATCGGCCTAGTCATTGCGCTTGTGCGATCCGCGCGTATTCCCGTCATCGACCAGATAATGGCCGTCTATGTGAGCCTGGCGCGCGCCACGCCGCTGGTAACGCTGGTGCTGTTTCTGTTTCTGGCCGCACCCACATTGGGTCTCTCGCTGGATCGCTACACCGTTGCAATCATTGCGTTGACCTTGAATACCGCAGCCTTCAACGCCGAAATCTGGCGCACGGCCTTTCTCAACTTCTCGCCCGAGCAGAAGGAGGCGGCGCTCGCCTGCGGCATGACGCCGGCGATGATGTTCGGCAATATCATGCTGCCGCAGATGATCACCACCAGCCTGCCGGGCCTCGTCAACGAGATGACCGTCCTGATCAAGAGCAGCCCGGCCATCGCCATTATCGGGCTGGTCGATCTCACCCGCGTCACAAACCGCATCAGTGCCGTGACCTATGAGCCGCTGCCGCCCATCCTCGCCGCCGGCTTGCTCTACATGATCATCATCAGCGTGCTGCTCAAGCTGCAATCGCTCACCGAGAAACAGGCCAGCCGGCTGGCCATGTAGGAACGACCATGATCGAATGGACCATTCTCTGGGAAGCGCGCGACACCATTCTGAGCGGATTGTGGCTCACCATCTGGCTGTTTTTGGTATCGATCGCAGGCGCCTTCGTGCTGGGGTGCCTCGTGCTATACGGCCTTGAGCGGGGCGGCGTGCTCGCCTGGCTTTTGCGCGCCTTTGTCAATGCGATGCGGGCGCTGCCCTTCCTGGTGTTGGCCTATCTGCTCTATTATGGCCTGCCGCAGCTGGGATTGCGCATGAACGCGGTCACAGCCGGTCTTGTCGCCATGATCGTCTATCACGGCGCCTATTTGGCCGAAATCCTGCGGGGGAGCCGAATGGTGCTGCCGCCCGGCACCATCGAGGCAGCGCAGGCCCATGGGTTGATGCCCAGGACGATCTTCACCCACATCATCCTGCCCCAGCTGCTGCTGCGGACGCGCCCCTTGATCGGCAACCAGCTGATTTATGCCATCAAGGATACATCATTCCTGGCCATCATCACCGTGCAGGAACTCACCGCCGCCGCCAATGCGGTCCAGGCCAGCTATTTCATCCCGATGCCAGCCTTCGTCGTCGTCATCCTGCTCTATTGGGCGATCAACGTCTGTATCGAGCTCGCCGTCAGCAAAGCCGGCATTTTCGGCGCAAAACGAGGTTTCGAAAATGTCTGATCTGCCCGCGGTCGAGATCCGCAAGCTGTCCAAGAGTTTTTCAAACATAGAGGTGCTGCGCGACGTGGATCTTGTCGTCCACAAGGGCGAGGTGGTCAGCATCCTGGGCTCGTCCGGCTCGGGCAAGTCGACCCTGCTTCGCTGCATCAACTGGCTGGAGCAGCCGGACAGCGGTTCGGTTTTCATTGCCGGCCAGCGCATGGGCTATAATGCCGAAAAACACCGGCCGATGACCAATCGTGAAATGGCCGCCACGCGCGCCCGCACCGGCATGGTATTCCAGAGCTTCAACCTCTGGCCGCATCTCACCGTGGCCCAGAATGTCTCGATCTCCCCCATCAAGGTCAAGGGCATGGCCAAGGCCGAAGCGCGCGAACTGGCGCTGCAGCTGCTCGACAAGGTCGGTCTGGGCGACAAGGCCGAGGTCTATCCGTTCACGCTATCGGGCGGGCAAAAGCAGCGTGTCGCCATCGCGCGGGCCCTGGCGATGAGTCCGGAAGTGATCCTGTTCGACGAGCCCACTTCTGCGCTCGACCCCGAGCGTGTGGGCGAGGTGTTGCAGGTCATGCGCGATCTGTCTGGGGAGGGCTACACGATGGTGGTGGTCACCCACGAGATGGAGTTCGCCCGCATGGTCTCGGACCAGGTGGTGTTCCTCGACAAGGGTCTGATCATCGAGAAGGCAACCCCAGAGGTCTTCTTCTCCAACCCGGCTTCAGAACGGGTTCGCCGATTTTTGGATCGGCAGGACTAGCTTTGTCGCCAGTTGCCCTTGCACAGGCAATGGCCCGCCGTCGATCGGAACATGTCGATCGGGTACATTTGGCAGCGTTCTTGCGTCCGATTTCGGGGATGCAGGTTGAGGTCGCCAATAGGCTCTGGACGCTGGAAACAAACGGCCGAGAGCGCACCAATGCAGTAGCACAGTGTTGCTTGGACCAAGCACCAGCTGGCCGGAACAGATCAGGGTCTGAACTGGATCAATGCGGCCATCGATGAAACAGAGTTGGTGGCGATTGCCGCTGACGCTCTTGTCGAACAGCGCACGGGAACGCCGCCAACAGACTTCTGGTAATGAGCGAGCACGCAGCCCCACGATGCCGCTTCACCGCGGCATCGTAGATCCTGGAGATGACGTCGAGTGTGTCGGCGTCGCCCAGACCAGGGGGATATATGTGGTCGTCAACACTACCCACTTTATCCGGGCCGGGTCACATGCTGATCAGGTGACCGATCAAGGCGAGCTCCGCTTTCTGTCAGCGCCCGTGCCGATTGGGCAGGCCATTCGCGCCAATAGTGCGAATGTCAGAACGGGCCAGACCAATATCGCTGAGGGTCCGGTCGCTGAGACTATAGAGTTCCTGGTGGGTGTTGCGAATGCGGCGCTTGGCGCGCCAGGTATCGAGAACGCTGATCATTTTCTGCTCCGGTTGAGTTCGCGGTTTCTAGAGTTTTTTGGGGAACGCCGCCCCACCCGTTCGGGCGGGCCTTTGCGGCTTTGTTGCTGCCACCCTGCGAAAAAAAAAGCGCCGCCCGGCAGGACTGCGGGCGGCTAGTGTTTGGAAGTCGGACACCGGCCTGACGGCATCGGCGGCTTAGCGTTAGCGAAGTCTTAGCGACGCGGCCCCACCCATTTGTGTGGGTGCGGCACGGACCAACCCGTCTGCGCGAGGCAGGAAAGAAGCGCGGTGAAAAGTGACAACGCGATGAGCACCGCCACAAAAGCAAGCGCGAGGAGCAGCGCTGGAACCAAGCCAAAAACATCTTGGCCCACAAATACCAATCCGATGAGGACATAGGCAGTCAGTGGCAGGTCGTGTTCAGTCCTTGGCATGATTTTGGCTCCGCAATGCAATTGGTCAGCTCAAAGACCATGATTGCAGCGATGCCGTCGCCACCCAAACGTGTGGTGATCTCCAGGCCTTGGATTGTCCGAATTGCAGGCGCCCTACTTGCTTGGATACAAGCAACGCGACAAAGACGAGATTCGATATTAGGTTGTTTTTTGCGCGACACCGCTCGACCAGATAATGGTGTGATCGCATGAAAGTTGTGACGTGAAGGTTTTCTTCAACATTGGGATGCAGGCGGCGACTTCATGAGTGCCACGATACTTTGTGTCGAAGACGAGGCGGACCTTCGCAGCGATATCTGCGAGGAACTGGTTGCCGCCGGATATCAGGTCGAAGAAGCAGGTAATGGTCAGGAAGCCCTGGACCTGTTGCGCGAACGTTCCTTCGATCTCGTGCTATGCGACATCACCATGCCGCGCATATCTGGCCTCGACCTGTTGCAACGGGTCCGGCAGGCGCCCGATCTTGCCGATCTGCCATTCGTTTTTCTGACGGCATTGGCGGGGCGGCAGGACATCATCGCCGGCAAGGCAGCCGGCGTCGATGACTATCTGACCAAGCCGATCGACTTCGACCTGATGCTGATTACGATCGCAGCGCGGCTCGACCAGGTTGCCCGCATAAAAGGAACGAGGCCGCCGACGGACGCCGCCGAGGGGCAAAGCCTGCGCGCCGCCCTCATGGGCGCGGATGAGGCGCTCAACCGGATCGCGGTGGGCGTTTTCCTGCTCGACAGCGACCACAGGGTATTGTTCCGCAACCGGCGCGCGGACCAATTGTTGGAGGAGCGCGATGGCATCAGCCTTTCCCGCGACCTGCTGTTGCGTGGTGGCAGACCGCAACAGACCCAGGCCCTGCGCGACATCATCGACAGGGCCATAGCGAGCCTGGCAAATGGCGCCCGCCAAGGCAGTGAAGCGGTCGCCCTGGAACGCGACAGCGGCAAGCGGGCATTGGTTGCGGTCGCCTGTCCGCTCGGCAAGGGGGCGGCCGCCGTGGGTGAGCCGGTAGTGGGCCTGTTTGTCACCGATCCACAATGGCGCTCAAGCGATGCCGCGCAGGCGGTGGCGCAGCTCTACGGACTGTCGCCAGCCGAGACCCGGCTGGCCCTGGCGCTGGTGCGCGGCCTGCGTCTGGATGAGATCGCCGAGGAGTTCGGGCTGTCGCGCAACACGGTGAGCTATACGCTCAAGAACCTGTTCCGCAAGACCGAGACCGATCGCCAGGCCGACCTCATCAGCCTCTTCATTGCCAGTCCGGTGGCCCTGGGGCCCAATTGATATTCATGCGGCGGGCCGGCGCGTCACACGGCCACGCCGGTCTGAAAGGCCAGCTGTCTTGTTCGACGGATGGTGGCGCCTGTGGACTGACTTTGGCCTGAATGCGGGGTCTGCCGCCACGATGGCGGCAATGCCAGCATCAATGCTGCGGAAGATACTGGAGAGCTCGGGATGGCGGGCAGTGTCAAAATCGGTATGCTGGGAAAGCCGGTGCATTTGAGGTCCTCATCTGGGTTAGGCGCCCAAGCCATAGGGCAGGGCTAAAAGGGTTAGGGCGAGCACGTAAAGGCCCGACAGCAGGAGCGTGCGGCGCATGATGGTGAAACCCGAAAAGCTTTGGACAGGTACCGCATCAGCGGGTTGTCACGAGGTTTAGGCTTGGCTGACAGGCGGCGCCGAGCCGAATGGGACCGGCGCCGTTGTGTGCCAAAAACGGTCGGCTTCAGGCCGGCGGAATGTTCTGGTTGAGGCGGAACAGGTTGGTTGGATCATAGCGGCTCTTGATCTCCCGCAGCCGCTGCCAGGTGGCGCCGGCATAGGACCGAGAGATAATGTCCGAGCCCTGTTCGCCCAGGAAGTTGACGTAGGTGCCACGCTGGGCGCCACCGAGCATCGCCGCGCAGCTTTCCGCCCATACATCGTGCCGAGCTGCCGCTTCGGCGCTGCCGTCCATGGCAAGGAAGGCGACAAGCATGGCAGCATCCCGATGGGCATAGGCCGTTGCATCAGCCGGAATGCGCGCTGCCGCACCGCCCAACACCCGGAACTGGGCCATGCGCATCGGCGCGTCGCAGCGCTCGAGCTGCCTCAGGATGATGTCGGCATCGTCCTGATCGAAATCATCCTTGAACAGCGTCCGTATCGACAGCGCTGGTACCATGGAAGGGTCTTCAGGCAGATACATCATGCTGTAGGGACCGGGGCGGACAAGATCGGCAACGGGTTCGGCCAGCGCCCGGAACGGCGCCAGCGCGCGCTGCGCGTCGTCGTCCGGACCGGCATAGGCCATCATGCCGATCAGCACGGTCGTGCCGATCACGTCGGGCGGCAGGAACGGCATTGGCGGGGCGGGCATGGCCAGCAGAATAGCGCTTAACTCATCGGGCGCGGCCTTGGCAGCTGCGATGAACCCGCTCAGCGCCGCCGGCGTCGCCGGGAGCACCAGGGGCCCGCCGGTGAACGCCGGCAAAGGATTGAGGCGATAGCAAAGGCGCGTCACCACGCCAAAATTGCCGCCGCCGCCCCTGATCGCCCAGAAGAGCTCGGGGCTGTGGCTCTCATCGACGGAGAGGATACTACCAGCGGCGGTGACAATCTCGGCAGCGATCAGCGAGTCAAGGGTGAGGCCGAATTTTCGCGTCAGATAGCCGACGCCGCCACCAAGCGTAATGCCGCCAATGCCGACGCTGGCGGAATCGCCGAAACCGACCGCCACGCCATGCGGGTCGAGGGCCCTCGTCAAGTCTCCGGCGGTCAATCCGCTGCCCGCCCAGGCGGTCATGTTGTGCAGGTCGATATCGAGGGAATTCAGCTCGCGCAGGTCGATGACGACACCGTCCTGGCTGCCGCTGTGGCCGCAAACGGAGTGGCCGCCGCTGCGTACGGCTAGCTCGAGATTGTGCCGGCGGGCGAAATCTACCATGTCGGCCACGTCGCGCGCGCTGGCGACCCGAGCGACAAATAGAGGGCGATGATCCCAGTTGCTGTGGGCGATGGCGCGCAACGGATCGTAGTCGACGGCGTCGGCCGTAACGATCCGGCCTTCCATGCGCGCTGCGAGCTTTTCGATGGCGATGGCAAGAAGGGGCGCAATCATGGGGGCGCTGACCCGTGCGTGGACGTTCATGTTCTCTGCTCCATTTGGCGCCGATGGCGCTGCATGAGCGGCGGAATAGAGCAAAGGATGTCTGGCATCCCCACCCGTTTGCGGGGGATGCTTGGGCAAATCGCAATTTATCCCACCCCATCTTGGAACAGGGTTGGATGGACACACTTATAGTTGCGCCAATCGAAAGATTCTTCGTGCATGCAGTGTCTCCAGGACGTAGTTGTTATGCGTGGTTCTGTAATTTCACGAGGCATTGGGCATGTCTTTGAACATCTGGACGTCTGGTCGGACTTTTCGCACTGGTTGGCAGATCCTTGTGGGTCTGGCGGCGACTACCCTGTTTGTCGTGTCCGCCTTCGGGCAGACCTTGGAGCCGCTCCCCGCGCCAGCCGGTCCGGTTATCCTGACGGTTGCTGGCAGTATCGAAGTGACCAATGGTAACGCTGGTGCCGCGTTTGATCGCGACATGCTCTACGCACTTGGCATTTCCGAGCTCACGACATCGACGCCATGGACCGATGGTACCAGGGTGTTTTGGGGCGTTCTTGCGCGGGCCGTGCTGGACCGCGTGGGAGCGACAGGGGCGACTGTCCTGGCCTCCGCACTGAACGACTATACGGTTGAAATCCCCATGGAGGATTTTGAGACATACGATGTGCTCCTCGCCACCGAAATGGACGGCGAGGAAATGCTGGTCAGCGACAAGGGTCCGATTTGGATCGTCTATCCGCGCGACAGCGACTCGGCATTGCAGGACCGGCGATTGCATGACCGCTGGGTCTGGCAACTCAAGGCCTTGCAGGTGCGATGATAATACGGCCGTGGATGTCGCGGCCGTTCATGGCCGCAGCGCTGGCGCTGACCGTTCTGTTCGTCATCTTGCTGGCGGCGGTCATCCGGCTGGCCGTCAACGAAAATCGCCTGGCGGGTGAACCGGCCGAGGGCGTCGTCTGGTTTTCAAGTCAGGCGCAGTTCGAAGCCATGCGCCTGGCAGATTCTGTGCTGCTGTTCGAGATGGGGCGGGTGGCGCGCGACGAAGTCATCTTGCGCTTCGACCTGCTCGACAGCAGGCTCCGTCTGTTCGAGGAGGGCCAGATGACCGAGCGGGTCGCTGGCATGAGCTATCAGAACGAGATTGCGGGCGTGCGCAAAATCCTTGATGGCCAGCGGGGACAACTGACAGGTCTGGATCGCGCAGACGCCGAAGGCCTGAACGCGCTGCACGACGATGCCCATGCGGTCTCTCTGACCATGCGAGACTTTGCCAATGCCGGTATGCTGGACGGCCGGGACCGGCAGGAGGCTTCGCGCGCCAGTCGCCGTCAGATCCTGCTCGAAATCTTCGGCTATCTGCTGGCTACCCTGGCGGCGGGTGTGCTGGTGAGCATCATTGTGGTCCGCAATTACCGGACCATGGCGCAAGCCGAAGCCGCATTGGCGCAGGAACGGGAGGTGTCGCGCCTGCACCGTGCCTTCACCTCGGTGGTGTCGCATCAGTTCCGCACGCCACTCTCGATCATCGATGCCAGTTCGCAGCGCATGTTGCGCCGCGCCACGGTAATGACAGCGGACGAAATCGTCACCAGGGTCAGCAAGATCCGCAATGCCTGCCAGCGCCTCACGAGGCTGATGGAGAGCACGCTCAATGCCGCCCGGCTTGAGCAAGGCGAGATAGCCTTTCATGCGCGTAGCTGTAACCTGCATCATCTGATCGCGGCCGCTTGCGACAACCAGCCCGAACAGGACCAAAGCCGCATCGATTGCGCCCTGGAGAGGCTCCCGCAACTGGTCATCGCCGACAGCACGCTTCTGGAGCAGGCCATCCAGAACCTGCTGTCGAACGCCCTGAAATATTCGCCGCCCGATAGCCTTGTACTAGTCCGCGGCGCCCAGCAGGGCAACGATGTCCTTATCAGCGTGGCGGACCGTGGCGTCGGCATTCCGGCTGACGAGCTCAGGTTTATCAGTGAACGTTTCTTTCGCGCCCGCACCGCCGAGGGGATTCCGGGAACGGGGATTGGACTGAACTTCGTGTCGCAAATCATGGTGCTACACAGGGGACGGATCGACGTGGATAGCGTCGAAGGCAAGGGCTCAACCTTTACCCTGATCTTTCCCTATAGCAGCCCATCAAAGCTTTATGCTGCCTCGTCTGAGCAGGCCGGTTAAGCTCGCCTGCGTCATTGACGGCCTGCCAATACGCCGCCACGGGTGTGACCATGGGCTGTGCCAGGGGCTCGCGATCTGGTTTGCGGCCCAAAGTTGCCTCTAATCGGGCGGGGCCATGATAGTGACACGGTAGTAAACGGCAGTAAGCGGGCTCATTACATCAGAAGCGCTACAAGGAATTATGTGCGATGGAATTTGACATCGCCGCCTATCTTGAACGGATTGGCCTTGCTACCCGCCCGCCATAGACGCTCGACGGCCGCCGCACCTGCAGGCTACACAGCTGAGCTCCATAGCAATCGAGAACATGGAGCCGATGCTGGGAGGTCCGCCAGACCTGTCGACCGCTGGGATCTCGGACAAGCTTGTCGTTGAAGGCCGCGACGGCACGGCGGCGGAAAGGGTGGAAAGCCGCCCGTCCGCGACTTCTCAGGCCAGCTACGGTTGCTGGTCAGTTGGTGTCGCCAGTTGCTGTGCAGGAATCCCCCGATAGCAGCCGGCTAGGTCTGAAACGAACGCCGTAGCGCTGAACTAGGTGGGCCAGTCTGTGGCTGCGACTCCCGTGGCTTTCGAGTGGAGCCGCTACATTGAGGCTTCTCGCAGCCTAAAAACCTTGAGGGATAGACCAGAGCCGGAAAATATGGCTTCATCGGGCTTCAAGCGCCAGAAACAGCACGTGGTCGAATGAGACGTTTTGAAGCTCTTGATGCTTTTCGCGGCCTCGCAGCACTGGGTATTGTCGCTGTCCACGTCGATTTTACTGCCCGTCCTTGGTGGGTGCCCGAAAACGCACAGCTTTACCTCCTAGTCGACTTTTTCTTTGTGTTGAGTGGCTTTGTCATTAGCCACAGCTACTCGCGCCGGATCGAAAACACTGGCGATGTCGGCATTTTTATGTGGCGCCGGCTGGGACGGGTGTGGCCGCTGCACATGGTGATGCTGGCATGCCTGTTGATGTTCGAGGTACTTAAGGTGGCCTTGACTGCCACCGGCGCCCCTTCGATTGAACCTTTCACCGGCTTTGCCGCCCCAAACTCCATCACGCAGAATCTACTTTTGTTGAACAGCTTGGGGACCACCCCCGGACTGTCATGGAATGTGCCAAGTTGGAGCATCAGCGGGGAGCTGGTGGCCTACCTGGTCTTTAGTGGGGTCATATATTTCGCGGTACCAGTCCGCCTGGTGTCCATGGTGATTGTCATCAGCTGCCTCGCTGTGCTGATGAATTTCTCGCCCCGCGGGATGGACGCAACGTTCGATTTCGGCGCCATCAGGTGCATGGCGGGGTTCTTTGCTGGTTGCTTTGCATACTCACTCTATCGAGCACGGCCGGCAGCGAGCGATAGCAATGACTTCTTATGGACCATCGCCGAACTGGTGACCTTGGTGGTGGTCCTGTCGTACTTGTCCATCGCGCGCACCACGTGGCTCAGCTTTGCTGCACCGCTGGTGTTTAGCGCCTGCGTCCTTGTGTTCAGTATGGATCGCGGGCTTGTTTCGAAAGCCCTGCAGGCGCCTTGGTTCGCCTTTCTGGGCCGGATTTCCTACTCGATCTACATGGTGCATTTCGTGCTGCTGGCGGTCGTGGTGCAATGCACAATGGTGGTCGCTCGCCTAGCTCCAGCGGTGTCTGCTTGGTTTCCGTTCAAGGACGACCTTTTCACGCTTGGTTTGCTCCTCCTCGTCATAGCGGGCTCCAGCGTCACCTATCGGTTCGTCGAGTTACCCGGCATGGCCTTCTTTCGTCAGTTGGAACGCCGAAGTGGCCGGCGGCAAGCTGAGTCAGAAGATCGCCCCCGCACCCCTTATTAATGTGGGTCAGTTCACGGCGACGTTTCTAGGCCTTAGTAATCTCTAGAAGCGACGCCCACAGTCCCACATCTAGCTACGGTTGCGGCGAGACAACAACGCGTGGACAGTCCCGACGATAATCAAAAGTGGGCCCAGCAGGACGAACATCCCGACGGTCCCAAGTCGCTGGACGACTGTTGCTGATTTTTGCCGCATGCGAGCCTCGCGTGTTTGCGGGAACCGGACCGCGCTGGCGGTCTCGTGGGCGTTCCAGGCTTGCGCCAGGCTCGGGATGATTATGGCAAACGTGGTGTAAGATGTTCAGTAGAACCAGTGGATAAGGTTAACGCAGCGACGGCCAAACAGGGATCGGCGCATTGCTTGTGCCTTGTTAAGCTTGCGTTTACCACTCGGCATTGCCGGATGGATATTCGTGCTCTGATCCGTGTTCAAGCACTGAGCATAGAGGTTGACGAAAGCTGGCTCGTGAAACGGATCTACGAACTTCTCTTGGAATTGGGATACCCACCCAGCGGCATCGATTGGCTTCGCAGGCACAGGCTGCCCGCGATCATAGTGATGGCTTTGCTTTCATGGGCTCTGTTCCTAATCGTCGGCTGGCTGATCTGGTGGGCGTTTACCTAGCTACCCCCACACCTACACTTCGCATATTGGGCTCAGACCGGCTGAAACTCGCCCGTAGGAGGGCTCCATGGCCGGATATGGCGACGACGACAGCGGGGGTCACCACTTGGCTGACCGAGAACGGCTAGGGTTATCCACTGCGGCTTGACGTTAAGTGCGTCCACAAATCCAATTTCCGGCGCGGCATATCAGATGCATATCGGATCATCATGCGCGATGGCCCTCACGCGCTGATTGATCTCGAGAAACGTCGGTAAAGATGACCGCGGGCATCCAGCAGCAGACCATGCTTCGGCAATAGTGGGGTCGAAATTCACGGCCTGGCGCGCCAAATCGTCGAGCCGGGCGTCATAGATCCGCGCCGGCAGCTTGACGCCATAGACCTGCAGTCCGCGCACTTCGTTCTTCAGGTCGATCAGCCGCCGGAGCCAAGCTTTGCATGCTGCTAAATGCAAGTTAATTGCCTTACTGGGCATGGCCGAGCATATGACTACACTAATAGACCGGCGATTGCCGATTGCACAATGTCTAAAAGTACAATCGGATCAGTGGGTTGTAGTCGTGCTATTTTCGGGAGCTACGCCGTTAAGCCATCCCTGGAAGTGCATAGCAAGATGTCCTTGCTGCCAGGGCTCTTCGACATGACGATGCAATGGTCGGCGAAGAAAGTGATGCCGAGATTGAGCGCTGTGCGCGCATTCATCCATGATGAGACTTCAAGGAACTTGTCCGAGCGGAAAGTCTCGTGGGTTCCGGTAGTCAACCAGCGGCCGTCGCTGTGCAGCGAGAATTCGTTTGCGATCGCAAAATACGGCTGCGGCTTGGTCTTCGTGGTCTTCTTCATGGGCTAGGCCTCCTGTTGTGAAGGCCTTCCATTTATACCGCGATTAGTTTCACAAAAGTTGCACGTCGAGCATTTTGCCGGCCGGAGAGACCGAGAATTCGAATCAAATGGGATCGAAAAATCTCCAGGACACACATGCCATCCTGCCCTATACAACTGCCCATGGATCGCTTGGCGCATAAAGTCGGCGGTGCACCCCGAGCCGAAACCGATCATCCGTCGGACGGCTGCGTGGGCGTGGGTCGGAACCGGCCTAGACTACAATCACAATGAGATTGCAGGACACGAATACAGCTGGATCGTGCCCCATATCGTGGTGTAGCTCAGGCTGGGCCTCACCGCTTTTCCGGCATGGGCCGGGCTGATCAGCCAGCCACGGCTGGCAGGCTGACGAGAGGATCATCGCTCAATGGGGCGACGGATTCCAGTGTCATATATCGCGACCTCTGGACGGCCCACTCATCGTTTTGTTCGAGCAGGATGGCGCCGACCAGCCGGATGATGGCGTCGTCATTGGGGAAGATGCCGACGACCTCAGTGCGGCGCTTGATCTCGCCATTGACCCGTTCGATCGGGTTGGTGCTGTGGAGCTGGACGCGATGCTCCCAGGGGAAGGTCATGTAAGCCAGCACATTGGTCTCTGCCTCGTCCATAATTGCGGCGAGCTTGGGCACTTTGGGGCGAATCTGATCCGCAACAGCCCGCCATTGGCTACTGGCCGCCTCTGGCGTTTCCGAGCAAAGGCGGTTGTGATGAAGGCACCGGCGACGCGCCGCCCGCTCTTGCCGGCATGGGCCAGCACATTGCGCATGAAGTGGACGCGGCAGCGCTGCCAGGTGGCGCACAGCACCTTGCCTAGCGCATCATCCGTGAGCTACCTGGCGAGCGGCGCGGATGAGGTGCTTGAAAAGCTCGAATTCGCTGGGTCGTAGGCCGCAAAATCGGGCGAACTGTAAACCAAGTCAAAAACTGTAAATTGACGGGCTGGACGATCGAAAATGAAAATGGCTGAAGAGCGCACTAATGCTGGAGGTTTCTGGTGCCGGCAACAGGGTTCGAACCCGTGACCCCCTGATTACAAATCAGGTGCTCTACCAACTGAGCTATACCGGCACACGCGCTGGCATTTAGCATCGAAGTGTTTGGCCTGCAATGGGCAAGGCGGGTGAGATTGTGACCCCCGCAACGCTGTCAATGCGGGGCAAAGAGCGGGCCTTGCCGGACTTAAGCGTCCAAGGCTTGGGGTCAGGCCAGGCCGGCAAAGTCGCTCTGGTCGATGTCGTTGAGCGCCTTCATCATCAGGCCCTTGAAGATGGGTTCCTTTTCGTCGCGATGGGCGACGATGGCGGGAAGGCCATTGATGCGGCAGACCAGGGCGCTGCTGAGGGCGGCGTGGATTTCGGCCCGCATCAGCGGGAAGGCGCGGGCGCCCGGGCCGACGATCAGGATATGGGTGGGATCGAATACTGCCATCATCCGGCTCAGGCCGAAGCCGATGGCGCGGCCGGCCTGATTGAAGGCATGGGTGGCACTGCGGTCGCCCGCCGGGGCGCGGGCCATCAGGTCGTCATAGGCCTGGGCCGGAACGGCAGGGGCGGGGGGCGTGGTGTCGGGCACCGAATAGGCGCTGCGCAGCACGCCATAATCGGCCGCATAGGCCTCGATGCACCCGCGCATGCCGCAGCGGCATAGTGCCCCGTTCGGGATGTGGTTCATATGCCCGAATTCGGTGGCACCCTCGTCGCCGCGGCCCAGGATCTGGCCGCGAAAGGTCATGCCCATAGCCACGGTGGAGCCGACAAAGACGGTAGCGACGCTCGCATCGTGCAGCGCCGGATCGAGCCAGCGCGCACCTTCGGCCAGCAGGCGTCCACGCTTGTAGATGGTCACGGGCAGCGCCAGCGCTTCGGCCAACTGCTGGCCAAACGGCTTGCCGGCGAGATGGGCAATGGGTGACCATTTGAGGCCATGGCCGGGTCGGTCGAGAATGCCCTGCACGGAAATGGCAATGCGGCGCATGGGCGGACCATCGTCCTGATTGCGGCGCTGGAGATAGCCCAGCCGCTCGGCCAGGAAATCTGCCGGGGCGATCTCGGCAAAGAAGGTTGGGGTCAGCGGGGTCTCGATGCGGTCGACGAGCACGCCACCATAGTCGACCAGCGACAGGCGCGCGCGGTTGACGTCGATTTCCACCAGTGCCGTGGCGGCGATGGCCCGGTTGAACCCGACCAGGGTCGCCGGTCGGCCGCGCGTCCGCGCATCGGTGGTTTCGGGCATGGCCAGTTCGACGATCACGCCCTGGGCGAGCAGGTCCTGGGTGATGGCGGTGATGCTGGCATGGCTCAGCCCCGTGACCGCGGCCAGCGCCGTGCGCGAGAGCGGACCCTGCACGCGCAGGGCGCCAAGCACCAGGCCCCGGTTCTGTCGCCGGACGCTGTCGCTGTCGCTGACATTACGCGCCAACCGGTATTCTCCTCGCCTCGAAGCGCAACACACCATTGTCCGTGCCTTAGCGCAAACGGTATTATTTGGGGCTGCCAAATTGATGTTGACTCAATTGGCGTGGCCGTGCGACTTCTTTTTTCGAGCAGCGAAATTAATGCTCAGGGCGCCGGTGGAGGGGGCCCGCTGGGGCTATGCCACCGGCACGAATGTGGGCAGGAGGACCGGCCCACGAGGGAGGACGAACATGAACAAGTTTCTAGCGGTCTTGCTTTGCACGACTGTCATTTCCGGCACGGCCGGCGTTGTCTATGCGCAGGACGGCATCACCGTCGGCGTGTCCTGGAACAACTTCCAGGAAGAACGCTGGAAGACTGACGAAGGCGCGATCAAGGCGGTGCTCGAAGCGGCCGGCGCGACCTATATCTCGGCTGACGCCCAGTCATCCGCATCCAAGCAGCTGACCGACATCGAAAGCCTGATTTCTCAGGGCGCCGATGCCATCATCGTGCTGGCGCAGGACAGCGAAGCTGTCGGTCCGGCCGTGGCTGCTGCCGTCGCCGAGGGCATTCCGGTGGTCGGGTATGACCGCCTGATCGAAAACCCCGATGCCTTCTACCTCACCTTCGACAACAAGGAAGTCGGTCGCCTGCAGGCGCAGGGCGTCTTTGCCGTGCAGCCAACCGGCAACTATGTCTTCATCAAGGGCAATTCGGCTGATCCCAATGCGGACTTCCTGTTTGCCGGCCAGATGGAAGTGCTGCAGGCCGCAGTCGACTCCGGCGACATCGTCAATGTCGGCGAAGCCTATACCGACAACTGGAACCCCGAAGTTGCCCAAGCGAACATGGAGCAGTTCCTGACCGCCAACAATAACGAGGTCGACGCTGTCGTCGCATCCAATGACGGCACCGCCGGTGGCGCCATTGCGGCGCTGACGGCGCAGGGTCTGGCCGGTTCGGTGCCGGTGTCGGGTCAGGACGGCGACCACGCCGCGCTGAACCGCATTGCTCTGGGCACGCAGACCGTATCGGTCTGGAAGGACGCCCGCGAACTGGGCAAGAAGGCTTCTGAAGTGGCCCTCGAGCTGGCCGGCGGCACGGCGCTCGATGCCGTGACCGGCGTGGTGCCGTTCTCGGGCGGACCAAAGGGCGTGGCGATGAATGCGTTCTTCATCGCGCCTGTCGCCGTCACCAAGGACAACCTCAACGTCGTCATCGACGCCGGCTGGGTTGCCAAGGATGTGGTGTGCCAGGGCGTGGCGGCCGGTTCGGTTGCCGCTTGCGACTAAGCTCACCCTGATCCACAGCAATCTGTGAAAAAGATGGTGCCGCGGCGTTCGCGCTGCGGCACTGTCACAAAGGTTGGCGCCACCCATCAGCGGGTCAGGCGCCGCGCCTCCGGGGAGACTAGACTTGGCTGACCAAAGCGCCATTCCAACCACCGTCCATCCCAGCGTCTATGCGCGCAACCCGTTGCAGCGTTTCCTGGTGGCCACCGAACTCGATACGCGCCTATTGGGCATGGTCGGGGCGCTCGCCATCATCTGGATCGGCTTTCACGTATTTTCCGGCGGCCTGTTCCTGACGCCACGCAATCTGTGGAACCTTTCGGTACAGACCTCGTCGGTCGCCGTCATGGTCACCGGCATGGTGCTGGTTATCGTCACCCGCAATATCGACCTGTCGGTGGGCTCCATTCTCGGCCTCGTCGCCATGGTAATGGGCGTGATGCAGACCGACATCCTGCCCAACCAGCTCGGGCTGGGTCTGGGCCATCCGATGATCTGGGTGCTGTCGCTGGCCGTCGGCCTGCTGACCGGCATCGCCATCGGGGCGCTGCAG
Organism: Devosia beringensis; assembly: GCF_014926585.1. Classification (NCBI taxonomy): domain Bacteria; kingdom Pseudomonadati; phylum Pseudomonadota; class Alphaproteobacteria; order Hyphomicrobiales; family Devosiaceae; genus Devosia; species Devosia beringensis. The sequence goes on from NZ_CP045422.1 coordinate 3,366,194, forward strand.
GGCTCCATCATTGCCTATCTGCGGGTGCCGGCCTTCATCGTGACGCTGGGCGGCTATCTGGTGTGGCGCGGCGCTGCCTGGTGGGTCACCATGGGGCGCACCGTTGCGCCGATGGATCCGACCTTTCAGCTGATGGGCGGCGGGCCGACGGGGTCAGTCGGCGCCTTTTGGAGCTGGGTGGTGGGGATAATCGCCTGCGCCGCCATTCTGATCATGCTCTATGTCGGGCGCCGGCAGCGCCTGCGCTTCAATTTCCCGCTGCGTCCGATCTGGGCCGAGGCGACGCTGGCGTTGATCGGCTGTGCGCTGGTGATTGGTGCGGTCTCGGTCGCCAATGCCTATCCCTGGCCGGTGCGCATTGCCGCCAACTATGCCGAGGCCAATGGCCTGGTGGTGCCCGAAGGCGGGTTGTTCATCGCCCATGGCATTGCCATTCCAGTGCTGATTGCCCTGGGCGTCGGCGTCGTCATGACCTTCATATCCACCCGCACCCGTTTTGGCCGCTATGTCTTTGCCATGGGTGGCAATCCCGAGGCTGCCGAACTGGCCGGCATCAATACGCGCTGGGTGACCGTCAAGATCTTCATGCTTATGGGGGCGCTCTGCGCCATTGCGGCGGCGATCTCCTCGGCCCGGCTCAATGCAGCAACCAACGCCATGGGCACGCTGGACGAGCTCTATGTCATCGCCGCGGCGGTGATCGGCGGCACGTCGCTGGCCGGCGGCGTCGGCACCATTGCCGGCGCGCTGCTGGGGGCGCTGGTCATGCAGTCGCTGCAGTCGGGCATGGTGCTGATGGGGCTCGACAGCCCGCTGCAGTCCATCGTCGTCGGTGTGGTTCTCGTCTTTGCGGTATGGCTCGATACGCTCTACCGCCGTAACAAACACTAGGAGTCCTTGTGATGCTGGACACCAGAACACCTCTCGTGGAAATGAATGACATTTCCATATCCTTCGGCGGGATCCGTGCCGTGGACCATGCCTCCATCGACCTGTTTCCGGGCGAAGTGGTGGGGCTGTTGGGCCACAATGGCGCGGGTAAGTCGACGCTGATCAAGATTCTGTCGGGCGCCTATCGGCGCGATGCCGGCTCTATCCGCATCAATGGCGAGGATGCGACAATCAACAATCCGCGCGATGCCAAGGGCTACGGCATCGAGACGATCTACCAGCAGCTGGCCGTGGCCGACAATGTCGATGCCGCCGCCAATCTGTTCCTGGGGCGCGAACTCACCACAGCGATCGGCACGCTGGACGATGCGGCCATGGAGTCCAAGGCGCGCGAGGTAATGGGGCGGCTGAACCCCAACTTCCACCGCTTCAAGGAGCCGGTAAAGGCCCTGTCGGGTGGCCAGCGGCAATCGGTGGCGATCGCCCGGGCGATCCTGTTCAATGCCCGTATCCTGATCATGGACGAGCCGACGGCGGCGCTGGGGCCGCAGGAGACCACCCAGGTGGGCGACCTGATCAAGCAGCTCAAATCCGATGGTATCGGCATTTTCCTGATCAGCCACGACATCCATGACGTGTTTGACCTGGCCGACCGGGTGGTGGTGATGAAAAACGGGCAGGTGGTGGGTAGCGCCCGCACCAGCGATGTCACCAAGGACGAAGTGCTGGGCATGATCATCCTGGGCAAGGTACCGCCTGGTGCCACGCCAGGGCCGGGAGCCATTCCGGGCTGACCGCGTTAGGGTGAGGTCCGCAAGTGCCGTCACCCCTTGGTTCACATGTCAGCGCCCAAACAACCGCCAGCTTCATCTTCCCCGTCGGTGCTCGACCGGATCATGCCGCGGCACGCGCCGCTCTATTTCGGGCTCGCTATCGGGGGGCTCGCCTTTGCGATTTCGATGTTTGTGACCCCGAAATTCGCGGTTTCGATTGGCGCCAACGCCCTGTTCGTCGCCTATCTGGCGCTGGCGGCGATCAAGCTGCCGCGTCTCAGCGCCGACTATCTCAAGCATCATGCCCGCGACGAGGATACACCCTCAGGCGGGATCTTCCTCATTGTCTTCATCGTGGTGCTGGCCTCGGTGGTGTCGCTGTTCCTGGCGCTCAATGGCGAGAAGCCCGATCCCGCCGAAATGGTGCTCAGCGTGAGCTCGGTGCTGCTGGGCTGGTTCACCGTGCAGGCGGTGGGTGCCTCGCACTATGCCTATGAGTATTATCAGGCACCCGAAGCGAGTGGCGACAAGAAGCAGGACATTGTGGGTGGGCTGGAGTTTCCGGGTGAGGAAGAACCCGACGGCACGGCCTTCGTGTATTTTTCCTACACCGTAGGCACGTCCGTGGCGACGTCAGACACCAAGGCGACCTCCAATGCCATGCGCCGCCGGCTGACCTATCACCTGGTCTTCTCCCATCTTTACAACACCATCATTCTCGCCGCCGCCGTGAACGTGATGATGGCGGGGGGCGGCGGCTAGGCTTGTCGGGTTGCCGCTCGGCGCCCCGCATGCCAAAGCTTGGCCACTTAGTGCCAAGGAGAATCTCGCTCATGAAAACCCGCGCCGCCGTTGCCTTTGAAGCCGGCAAGCCCCTCGAAATCGTCGAGCTCGATCTCGACGGCCCCAAGGCCGGCGAAGTGCTGATCGAGATCAAGGCCACCGGCATCTGCCATACTGACGATTTTACCTTGTCCGGCGCCGATCCCGAAGGGCTGTTCCCCGCCGTGCTGGGCCATGAGGGCGCGGGCGTCGTCATGGAGGTCGGCCCGGGCGTCACCAGTCTGAAAGTGGGTGACCACGTCATTCCGCTCTACACCCCTGAATGCCGGGAATGCTATTCCTGCCGCTCGGGCAAGACCAACCTGTGCACCGCCATCCGCGCCACGCAGGGGCAGGGGCTGATGCCCGACGGCACCTCGCGCTTCTCGCTCAAGGGCAAGCCCATTTTCCACTATATGGGCTGTTCCACCTTCTCGAACTTCACCGTGCTGCCCGAGATCGCCGTGGCCAAGATCGATGCCGCCGCTGCCTTCGACAAGGTCTGCTATGTCGGCTGCGGCGTCACCACTGGCGTGGGCGCGGTGATCAATACCGCCAAGGTCGAGATCGGCGCCACGGCGGTGGTGTTCGGCCTGGGCGGCATTGGGCTCAACGTCATCCAGGGGCTGCGGCTGGCCGGTGCCGATATGATCATCGGCGTCGATCTCAACAATGACAAGAAGGCCTGGGGCGAGCGCTTCGGCATGACTCACTTCGTCAATCCCAAGGAAATCGAGGGCGATATCGTCCCTTATCTGGTCAACCTGACCAAGCGCCGCGGCGATCTCATCGGCGGCGCCGACTACACCTTCGACTGCACCGGTAACACCACGGTTATGCGTCAGGCGCTCGAAGCCAGCCATCGCGGCTGGGGCAAGTCGGTGGTGATCGGCGTGGCCGGAGCCGGCCAGGAGATCGCCACGCGCCCCTTCCAGCTGGTGACCGGCCGGACCTGGATGGGCACGGCCTTTGGCGGCGCCAAGGGGCGCACCGATGTGCCAAAAATTGTCGACTGGTATATGAACGGCAAGATCGAGATCGATCCGATGATCACCCACACGCTGCGGCTGGAAGACATCAACAAGGGTTTTGAGCTGATGCGCGCCGGCGAAAGCATTCGCAGCGTCGTGGTCTACTAAGGACAGATAGGTGGCGCAGCCGACCATCTTCGTCGATGCGGACGCCTGTCCGGTCAAAGCCGAGGCCATGCGCGTGGCCGAGCGGCTGGGACTCGTCATTACCCTGGTAAGCAATGGCGGCGTGCGGCCATCGCGCGATCCGATGGTCAAAATCGTGGTGGTGGCGGCGGGCGCCGACGCTGCCGATGACTGGATCGTTGAACAGGCGGTAGCCAATGATATCGTGCTCACGGCCGATATCCCGCTGGCCAGCCGCGCCATCGACAAGGGCTGCCATGTGCTGGGTTTTACCGGCAAGCCGTTCACGCCGGCCTCCATTGGCATGGCGCTGGCGATGCGGGCACTCAACCAGCACCTGCGCGAGACCGGGGAAAGCAAGGGCTACAATGCCGGCTTTACCCCGGCCGACCGCTCGGCCTTTCTGAGTGCGCTCGATACGCTGGGGCGCAAGGCGAAAGCGAGCGCCTGAGCCTATCGGGCAGGAAAGTGATGGCAGGGGCTCAGTGTCGTACCCGCACAGTTACGGATGATCGGTGTCTCACCGGCGCCTTCACAACTGAGGAAATCGTGCCGCCCTGGGTGTGAGCCTGCGGCCAGTGCGACTATGGTCGCGCCAGCCCAACTACAAAGAAGCTTCATGTCCCAGCTCGATACAAGCATTGCCGCCCAGATCGCCACCGAAGTCGCCGCCCGTCCTGAACAGGTGCGCGCCGCGGTGGAGCTGCTCGATGGCGGGGCGACGGTGCCCTTCATTGCGCGCTACCGCAAGGAGATCACCGGCGGGCTCGACGATACGCAATTGCGACTGCTGGCCGAGCGGCTGACCTATCTGCGCGAGCTGGAAGCCCGCCGCGCGGCGATTCTCAAATCCATCGACGAGCAGGACAAGCTGACGCCCGCGCTCACCGCCTCCATTCTGGGGGCCGCCACCAAGGCCGAACTCGAAGACCTCTACCTCCCCTTCAAGCCCAAGCGCCGCACCAAGGCCGAAATTGCCCGCGAGCGCGGCCTGGGCCCGCTGGCTGCGGCGATCCTGGGCAATCGCAGCGCCGATCCCGTGACGCTGGCGCAGGCCTATGTCACCGAGGAGGTCCCCGGCACCAAGGAAGCGCTCGAGGGCGCCCGCGACATCGTGGTCGAGGGCCTGTCGGAAAATGCTGCTCTGCTTGGCCGGCTGCGTGCCCATATGCGCGACAAGGCCATGCTCAGCGCCAAGGTGCTCAAGGGCAAGGAAGAGGGCGGCGCCAAGTTCTCCGACTATTTCGACCATGCCGAGCGCTGGAACAAGGTCGCCGGCCACCGCGCTTTGGCCATGATGCGCGGCCGCGACGAGGGCTTCTTGAGCCTTGATATCGAGGTAGATGCCGACGTCACCGACCCGGTCAAACCAGCCGAGCGCTTTGTCGCGGCAGCGCTGCAGGCTCAGGGCAGTGGGGCAGCCGACCTCTGGCTGCGCGAGGTCGCCGGCTGGGCCTGGCGCACGCGGCTGCGCGTCTCGCTCTCCATCGATCTCATGGTCGAGCTGCGCGAACGGGCCGAGGTGGAAGCCATCGCCGTCTTTGCCCGAAATCTCAAGGACCTGTTGCTGGCCGCGCCGGCCGGCGCCCGCGCCACGATGGGACTCGATCCGGGCATCCGCACCGGCGTCAAGGTCGCGGTCATCGATGCCACTGGCAAGGTGCTCGATACCGAGACCGTCTATCCCTTCCAGCCGCGCAATGATGTCATGGGTGCGCAGGCGGCGATTGCGGCGCTGATCAAGAAGCATGGCGTGCAGCTGATCGCCATCGGCAATGGCACCGGCAGCCGCGAGACCGAAAAGCTGGTGGCCGACCTTACCGAGCGCCTGCCTTCGCCAAAGCCGACCAAGGTCATCGTCTCGGAGGCCGGCGCCTCGGTCTACTCCGCCTCGGCTTTGGCGGCTGCCGAGTTCCCCGATCTCGACGTCTCGCTGCGCGGCGCCGTCTCCATCGCCCGCCGCCTGCAGGATCCCTTGGCCGAGCTGGTCAAGATCGAGCCCAAGGCCATCGGCGTCGGTCAGTATCAGCACGATATCGACCAGTACCGCCTGGGCCGTTCGCTCGACGCGGTGGTCGAGGACGCGGTGAATGCGGTGGGCGTCGACCTCAACACCGCCTCTGCCCCGCTGCTGGCGCGGATTTCCGGCTTGGGCCCGTCCGTTGCCGAAGCCATCGTCAGCCACCGCGATGCCAATGGGCCGTTCCGCTCGCGCAAGGCCTTGCTGGAGGTGCCGCGCCTCGGCCAGCGCACGTTTGAACAAAGCGCCGGCTTCCTGCGCATTACCGGGGGCGCCGAGCCGCTCGATGCCTCTTCGGTGCATCCGGAGGCCTATGGCGTCGCCCGCAAGATCGTCGCCGCCTGTGGCCGTGATCTGCGCACCATCATGGGCGACAAGTCGGCTTTGGCGGGTCTGAATCCGCAGAGTTTTGTCGATGACCGCTTCGGCCTGCCCACGGTGCGCGATATTCTGTCCGAGCTGGAAAAGCCCGGCCGCGACCCGCGCCCAGCCTTCAAGACCGCGACCTTTGCCGAGGGCGTGGATGACATCAAGCACCTTAAGCCCGGGATGATGCTCGAAGGCACCGTCACCAATGTTGCCGCCTTTGGCGCCTTCGTCGATATCGGCGTGCACCAGGACGGGCTGGTGCATGTGTCGCAATTGGCCGACAAATTCGTCAAGGACCCGCATGAAGTGGTCAAGGCGGGCGACGTGGTCAAGGTCCGGGTGGTCGAGGTCGACGTGCCGCGCCAGCGCATCGGCCTCACCATGCGCAAGGAAATCGATGCCACCGCGCCCACGCGCGAACGCCCGCGCGACCAACCGCTGCGCGCCAATCAGCGCCCGCCGCAGGAGGCGCCGCGCAGCACCGGCTCGTTGGGCGACCGGCTGAGCGAAGCCATGCGCACCAAGAAATAGGCACGCGACGATATGGCCGGTCTCGGGAGGCGGCGTGCTGGCAGCGGCGCCGGCCCTTGCCGCCCTGGCAGGCGCCAGGGGAGGGAGGTTGTCCCGGATCGATCTGGCGGCACGAGGCGCTGCGCCCTTGACTTCAGGGAGCCAGGCTGGCTTGTTGCGCCATGTTGAAGGTTCCTTCGCGGCCTGCCGGCCAAAGGGGATTAAAAGGGAACACGGTGCGACGTACCCATCAGGGCGCAAAACCGTGGCTGCCCCCGCAACTGTAAGCGGTGAGTTCTGCTGGAATCGCCACTGATCCCAAGGGATCGGGAAGGCCCAGACAGCGCATAGACCCGTGAGCCAGGAGACCTGCCATCAACTTGTCTTCAACCCGGCCGGGGTGTGCCGCGGAGAACGATGATGGCGCATGACGACTTCACTGCTGGTCTATGCCTGATGGGTTCGCCTGGTCTGCCCCGCCTGTTAGCAGGGGGTTCCAGTGGGACAGGCGCGTCCATGCCACCACGATAGTTGCATCAGACAGCTTGGCCGATCGGCACAGCGCCAGCCTGTGGCCCAGATTTCACGTTGCAGATCAAAGATACGTAATGTAATAACATCACATTCGACGCGGCATTCGCGACGCGTGCTCAATCGTCTGCGGAGCCTGGCATGATCGCACTGCAACCTGCCGTCCCTGCGCGGCCCGCCGGCCTCAATGTGGACCAGCTGAGCTGGGGCCCGAGCCCGCAGCGGGCCATCATTTCGGGACTGCATTTTTCCGTGCAGCCGGGGCAGATGCTGGCCGTGGTCGGCCCCAATGGCGCGGGCAAATCCAGCCTTCTGCGCTGTCTTTACCGCTACCACCGGCCCACCGCAGGAATGGTGCGGCTTGACGGCGAGGACCTCTGGGCGCTCCGGCCCAAGGCTGTGGCGCGGCGGATCGCCACCGTGCTGCAGGAGCCGGCCAGTGACTTCGGGCTGACCGTGGCCGAAATCGTCGCCCTGGGGCTGGCGCCGCATCAGGGCCCTTTTGCCAGCGCCGATGAACAGCCGGTGCTTGAGGCGCTGGCTCTGCTCGATCTGACATCCCTGGCGCCGCGCAACTTTGCCAGCCTGTCGGGCGGCGAGAAGCAGCGCGTGCTGATCGCCCGCGCGCTGGTGCAAAAGCCCGACCTGCTGATCCTGGATGAACCGACCAACCACCTCGATATCCGCCACCAGCTCGAAGTGCTGGCCCTGCTGGCTGCCCTGCCGGCCACGGTCGTGGTGTCGCTGCACGATCTGGCCCTGGCATCCGCCCATGCGGATCAGGTTCTGGTGCTCGACCAGGGTCAGCAGGTCGATATCGGCCGTCCGCTGGACGTGCTGACCCCAGCGGCGATCGACAGGACCTTTGGGGTATCCACTACCATCGACAGTCATCCCGCCACCGGCCGTCCTCGCTTTTCTTTTCACCTTCCCCTCAAAGCCTAAGGAGCTTCTACGTGCGTTTCGTTCACACAATGCTGGCCACCGGCCTGCTCGTCGCCTCGGCGTCGGCAGCCCAAGCCTTTCCGGTCACCGTCAAGAGTTGCGACCGCGAGGTCACCTTCGCGGCGCCGCCGCAGCGCGCCGTCTCCAATGACGTCAACCTCACCGAAATGATGCTGGCGCTCGGCCTGAGCGACCGCATGGTGGGCTATACCGGCGTGTCGGCATGGAAGACGCTCGACGAAACCCTGCGCCAGGGCGTCGAGCAACTGCCCGAGCTGTCGCCCGACTATCCAACCAAGGAAGTGCTGCTCGGCGCTGATGCCGATTTCTACTTTGCCGGCTGGAACTACGGCATGACGGTGGGTGGCGAGGTAACGCCGCAGACACTCGCCGCCTTCGACATCGCCGTCTACGAGCTCACCGAGAGCTGCATCCACATCATGGCCAAATCCAAGGCCTCGATGGACGATATGTATGTCGATCTGCTCAATCTGGGCCGCATCTTTGGCGTCGAGGACCGCGCCCGTGCCCTGGTGGACGGCTACAGGCAGGAACTGGAGGCCTTCGCCGCCGCGCGTCCGGCGACCGCGGCGGCCCCGTCCGTCTTCGTCTATGACTCGGGGGAGGACATGCCCTTTACCGCCGGTCGCTATGCCATTCCCACGGCGCTGATCGAGGCAGCCGGCGGCCGCAATATCATGGACGATGTCGAGACCAGTTGGGTCGCGGTGGGCTGGGAGCCGGTCATCGAGCGCAATCCGGAGGTGATCGTGATCGTCAATTATGGGGATGTGACAGCCGAGCAGAAGATTGCCTTCATGCAGAACAATCCTGCCTTCTCAGCCATTCCCGCGGTGCAGAACGATCGCTTCGTCGTGCTGGATTATGTCGAGGCGACGCCGGGCCCGCGCAATATCGCGGCCATCAAGCGGCTGTCCGCCGCCTTCTTTCCTTGCTGACCAGGGTGGCCGGCCCCCTGGGGTCGGCCTTTTTCCGAAGGCGACAGACTTTGAGCCACCACAATCTCGTTGCCGGTCCCCGGCATGCCATCCTGCATCACCTTCCCCTGCTGACAGCAGGGCTGGCCATTGTCCTGGTTCTGGTAATGGTGGCCGGCGTCAGCGTCGGCGCCATTGCCATTCCGCTCGATACCGTCTGGGGCGTCATCGCCAGCCACCTGGCGCCCGGCAGTATGGATCCGACCTGGTCGGCCGGGCGGGACAATATCGTCTGGGAGGTGCGCTTGCCGCGCGTGGTGCTGGGCGCCACTGTCGGGGCCAGCCTGGCTCTGGTCGGCGCGGCTTTGCAGGCGGTGACGCGCAACCAGCTGGCCGATCCGCATCTGCTGGGCATTTCCTCGGGCGCCGCGCTCGGCGCCATCGTCGTGCTGCTGCATACCGGCATGTTTCTTGGCCTGGTGACCGTGCCGCTCTTCGCCTTTGCCGGCGCGCTGGCGACGACCGCCCTGGTGGTCGGTGTGGCCAGCTTTACCGGTGCCACCAATGCCAGTCGCCTTGTCCTCACCGGTGTAGCGATTTCCTTTGTCGTGACCTCGCTGGGGAGCCTCGCCATCTTCCTGGGCGATCCGCGCGCTGCCCATACGGTGATCTTCTGGATGCTGGGCGGGCTTGGCCTGGCGCAATGGGCGCAGCTGCCCTATCCGCTGGCGGCCCTGGCGCTGTGCGGCGCCTATCTGGTGGTCAATGCCCGCAACCTCAATGCCATGACGCTGGGGGATGAATCGGCGACCACGTTGGGGCTGCCCGCGGGCCGCTTCCGCATGGTGGTCTTTATCGTCTGCGCGCTGCTGACCGGCGCCGCCGTGGCCTTTTCCGGCGTCATTTCCTTTGTCGGGCTGATGATCCCGCATCTGGTGCGGCTGGTCGTGGGCGGGGACTATCGCCGCGTACTGCCGCTCTCGGCGCTGAGCGGCGCCATCTTCCTCGTCCTCGCCGACATGCTGGCCCGCATCGTCATTCCGCCCCAGGATGTGCCGCTGGGCATCATCACGGGCATCGTGGGCGGCATCTTCTTCCTGGCCCTGATGAAGCGCAACACCATGCCGGCGCAATAGGCAGCGTCGCTATTGTTCCGCCACGACGCTGCCGCCATCGGCCAGGGTATCGCCGGGATGCATGATCACCGTCTCGCCTACGGCAAGGCCGTCTTTGACCTCGGCGCTTTCGCCATTGCGCTGGCCCAGGCTCAAGGTCCGCAGCCGCGCCGTGCCGTCCTCGATGACAAAAACCGACCAGTCAGCATCGGTGCGGAACAGCGCGCCGAGGGGCACCAGAACCACCTCTGCAGCCTCCCAGACCACGATCTGCGCGGTGACGCGGTAACCATGGCCGAGCCCGGTGCGGGTCTCGGGGCCATCGAGCAGGCGCAGCGTCACGCGCGTCCGCTGCTCATCGATACCCAGGGCACTGACCCTTGTGGTGGCGATCGGATCGATCTGGTCCACTTCCGCGCGAAACGGGGCACCGCCCCAATCCACAATACTGGCCCGGGCGCCCCGGACGATGCGCACGGCATCGCTGGAGAGCACGTCCACCTGGATTTCCAGCAGGTCGGGGTCGCCGATATCCATCAGCGGCGCAGCGGCCTGCAGCACCTGTTCACTTTCAGAGAAGACGGCGAGCACCCGCCCGGTGACCGGCGCCATGACATTGACGCAGCAGGGACCGGCCGTGGGCGCGTCGCCCTGGATTAGTGCGGCCTGCGCACTTTGCAACTGCTGCCGGTGCATCTGCAGTGTCGCCTCGGCCGCGTCCATGGACTGCTGTGCGGTCTCGGCGGCGAGCCGCGCCCGCTGCAGCGCCTGCGTCGACACCAGACCGCGCTCCGAGAGCAAGATCGACCGTTCGAGGTCCTCTTGCGCGAAAGTGTCGGTGGCCCTGGCCTGGGCCAGGCCGGCTTCGGCCATGGTGACACCGGCGGCGGCAGCCTGAACAGCCGCTTCGGCAATGCGACGCGTCCGCTCGTCAAGAAGGCCTGGAGCGACCGGCTCCATGCTGGCCAGCGTCTGCCCCTGCGTCACGGCATCGCCGACATGCAGGCCAATGCGTTTCAGGCGACCCAGTATGGGTGCAGAAACATGGAATACCTCGCTGATGCGGCTGGTGCCATCTTCATCGACGGTGACCACCAGGCTGCCGGTGGCGATGCTGGCCGTCTCGACGCTGATGGGACGCGGCCACAGGGCCCAGGCCGCGGCGGCGACCAGCGAGAGGATTATGCACAGAGTCAGAAGGCGGCTCCACATTTGGCTACTCCCTGGTTTTGAGAACGGCGATCAGGTCAAGGCGGTCAATCCGGCGACGGACCACCAGGCCCGACACGAGCGCCGCCGCGGCGACCGCCAGGCTGGCGGTGGCAAAGCCGTCGGGGCCGATAATCAGCGGCATGCTGAACAGTTCGCTGGCAAAGCCCTCGACCATGCCGCGGGCGATCAGCAGGCCGAGCAGCCAGCCCGGCGGTTGAGCGAGCAGCACGAGGATGGCTATCTCGGTCAGCAACAAGGACGAGACCTCGCTGCGGGTGAAGCCGAGCACGCGCAGGCTAGCCATTTCGCGTCCCTGTTCGGACAGCGATATCCGGGCGAAATTGTAGACCACGCCAAAGGCGATGAGGCTGGCCAGGCCGACCAGGACGGCGATCATGACATACATGTTCTGCGCCATGGTGGCGCGAAACTGCTTGAGCGCGGCGGCCTGCAGGGCGATATGGCCGAGCGATGGTGAGCGCTTGAGCGCGGCAAAGAGCTCGGCCTGGTGCAGCGTGTCGATAGTGATGTTGACGCCGGAAATGCGGTTGCCCTCGCCCATCAGCGCCTGCAGGGCGGCCATGTCCATATAGGCGCCGAGGCCGAGATAGCTTTCCACAACGGCCGCCACCTGCAGCTGGAATCGCTGCCGCTCGCCCTCGAGCAGGCGGATGTCGACGCTGTCGCCCGGGCCGACGCCCAGGATCCTGGCCAGGGACTGCGTCAGCAGCACGCCCTGTGGCGGCATCGGCACCGGCTGCAGATCGGCATCGAGCATGCGGGTCATGGAACCGTTGGCGGGTCGCCCCATCAGGGCTATCTGGCGCGTCACCTGGGCATGACCGATTTCGACGCCCACGGCACGGAAGGGCTCGGCTCCCAGCACACCGGGAAGGCGGGCGATCTCGGCCGTGGCGGCGAGGGGCTTGCTGGTGGCAAAATTGACGATGGCGTCCTGCCGCTCGGTGCGGTTGAACGAATAGTCGATCATGAACTCGACGCCGCCCACCGACCAGAGCGAGCCGACAAGCACGGCGACCGAGAGGGCAATGCCGACGATGCCACCGGCCGATCGCCAGGGTCGGTGCAGCAAGTGCCGCGTGACCATGACCCCGGTCTGGTGCAGGGGCAGGGCGAAACGCCGCCGGCCGCTGTGCCGCCGATAGGTCGGCGGTGGCGGCGGCGACATTGCCACCGCGGGGGGAAGCACGGCGGCAGCCCGCACGGCGCGGATAGCGCCGGCCACCGCGGCTGCCAGCGTGATGCCGCCCGAAATGGCATAAAGGCTGGGTTCACGGCTGAAGACCAGGACGGGAAAGCTGTAGAACCGCGTGTACATTTCGGTGAGGCCGTTGCCGGCCCAGATCCCGAAACCGGTGCCGATGATGATGCCGATAATGGCGATCAGCAGTACGAATTCCACATAGTGCCAGGCGATGGCCCGGCCGGAATAGCCAATGGCCTTGAGCAGGCCGATCTGCTCGCGCTCAAGCGCGATCAGGCGCGTCAGCGTCATGTTGACGAGAAAGGCCGCCACCAGCAGGAAAACCGGCGGCAATACCTCGCTCATCGAGCGCAACTGTTGCAGTTCGGCGTCCAGATAGGCATGGGAGGTCAGCTGGTCGCGGCCATGGGCGCCCTGCGCGCCATAGGGATCGAGCAGTTGATAGAGCCCGGTGATCACCGCCTCCTCGGAAGTGCCGGGCGCGAGCTGGACCGAGACGGCATTGAAGGCGCCGCCCAGGTCATAGGCCGCCGCCAGCGTCCGCTCGGGCACCCAGAGGATGCCGAAGCGCCCGCTATTGGGCGTCATCTCGCCGGGGGCGATGGCATAGAGATAGTCGGGTGCCAGGGCGATGCCGGTGATCGTCACCTCGCGCCGGGCGCCATTGACGACGACGCCAAACCGGGAGCCTTCGCGAAAGCCATGCGCCTGGGCAAAGATCTCGCTGACCACAGCCTCCATATGGTTGGCGGCTTCGGGCAGCCGCCCGCTGCGCAGATAGAGGCGGTTGAGCGTTCCTGCCTGTTGCGGGGGCAGCGAGATCAGGCGCACGGAGGCGGGTTGCTCCAGCCCCTCGATATCGGCCAGCGCCACCTTGGCGATGCGGCCGTCGACAGCCAGGACCCCGTCCATGGCACCGATCTTTGTCAGCATCGAGCGGGGCGCCCGGGTGACGGTGGCAAAGACATTGGCGAGGTGATGGCTCTGGTAATAGGCCTCGCGCGTGCGCTCCAGCGACTGATAGGTGCCGATGCCGATCAGCAGGGTTGCGACCCCGGCGGCCATGACCAGGGCGATGGCGAGCACCTGTGCCCACAGGCGCACGAGCTCGCGCAGCAGCTTGCGGTGCAGGGCATGCAGGCCGCTCACCAGCGCACCGAGGCGGCTGGCTGGCGCTCGGCATTGGTGTCGATGGCGGCGATCCGGCCGTCGGCAAAACTGACGACGCGATGGGCAATGGTGCGGATGGCCGCGTTATGGGTAATCACCAGGGTAGTGGTCCCCAGCTCGGCATTAATCCGGGTGAGGGCTTCCAGCACGACAATGCCGGTCTTGGAATCCAGCGCGCCGGTCGGCTCGTCGCAGAGCAGGATGTCGGGTCGCTTGGCGATGGCGCGGGCAATGGCGACGCGCTGCTGTTCGCCCCCGGAGAGTTGAGCCGGAAAGTGGTCCATCCGGTCGGCCATGTCCACCATGGCCAGCGCTGCTTCGGGCGCCATCGGATGGGCGGCGATTTCGGTGACCAGCTGCACGTTTTCCCGGGCCGTCAGGCTGGGCACCAGGTTGTAGAACTGGAACACGAAGCCGACATGGCGGCGGCGATAGCGGGTCAGACCGGTATCGTCGGCGCCGGTGATCTGCCAGTCGCGGAACCAGGCCTGGCCTGACGTGGCGGTGTCGAGACCGCCGATGAGATTGAGAAAGGTCGATTTGCCCGATCCCGAGGGCCCCAGGATGACGACGAATTCCCCGCTGGCGGCAACGAAATCGACCCCGTCCAAAGCGACGACCTGAGCGTCCCCGGCCGCATAGGCCTTGGTGAGCTGGCTGACCCGGAGTAGGTCCGAACGGGGGGGCGAGGCGCTGTCCATGACAAAAATCTAGCAGGATGCCATGGTCGCGCGTTGATTTCGGTCAAGTCGCGCAGTGCGTCGTGCTGGAGCCAACCGGACTATGTCTGTCGCAAGGCGGTTCCGAGAGGCAGGAAGGCCTTGTGCGCTCCACTCTGGCACAGGTCATGGCGACCAGGGCATCTCGTCATTGGCCTGTCATCCACCGTCGCTAGGGTCCAACTCATCCGAATGAGTGAAGCGGGCCTTTATGCACAGTCGAGGGCAGACGTGGGAAACCACGCGGGACAAGATCAGCGAAGAAATCGCGGCGGGCCACCTGCCGCCGGACAGCCGGCTGCCGTCGGAGCCGGAGCTGTGCGTTCTTTATAACACCCGGCGGCATTCGCTGCGACGGGCGCTGGCGGCGCTGGTGGGGGAGGGCAAGCTGCGCGTCGAGCACGGCCGCGGCACCTTTGTCGAGCGGGCGTCGATGATCAACTACGTCATCGGGCCGCGCACCCGCTTCCGCGAGAACCTGCTGGCCCAGGGGCTAACCGCCTCCGGCCAGGCGATTTCGGAAATGCAGATTCCGGCGAGTGCCCGCGTTGCCGCTGCGCTGGGACTGGTCCCCGGGGCGCTGGTGACCGCCCGATCCTGGCGCGGCTTCGCCAACGACCTGCCGATCAGCCTGGGCTGGTCCTATCACGATGTTGCCCGCTTCCCCGATATTGCCGAGCGCCGCAAGGCAAACCCCTCGATCACCGCCATCTACAAGACCTATGGCATCGAGGATTATCGTCGACAGAGCACGACGATCTTTACCCGCCTTGCCAACCCGCACGAGACTTCCCTGCTCATGATGCGGCCGGGCCAGTCGGTGCTGATCGTGCAGAAGGTCGACGTCGACCTCGCAGGCAACCCGATCGGCTTCTCCGAGGCGGCCTGGGCCGGCGATCGCGTGCAGTTCACCTTCGAGAACGCCCCCACGGGCGAAGTGGTCAGCGAAAGGACCGATGATGTTCAATGAAGCCAGCGGCCCCGGGCCGGAACGGGCCGGCCATGCCGAGGCCCTGGGCGTTCTGGCGCGGGCGCGTCCCGCGCCGCTCAAGGCCCTGGCCGAAACCCTGCTGGAACCGATGGGCGATATCACCGTCATCGCCAACCGTACCGGGCTGGTCATGGTGCCGATGCGCGACACCGTGGAAAATGTCGATTTTCACCTCGGCGAGGTGCTGGTGAGCGAGGCCCATATCGTCGATGCCGCCGGCCGCCTGGGCTACGGCATGATCACCGGCCGCGACCTCGAGCGCGCCATGGCCATGGCGGTGGTCGACCTAGCGCTCGCTGCGGATCCCGAGGCCGCCGCGATCCGCCGCTTTATCGACAGCGAACACCAGCACCAGGCTGCGCTCGACGCGGCGCTGATGCGCCGGGTCGAGGCGACCCGCGTCGAGATGGAGACATTCTGATGCTAACCGTAGCCCCGCCCGATGCCGTTGAGGCGCGCGACAATGCCACCTTCGAAGCGCTGATGTGGTCGATGGCCCGTCCCGGCGAGAGTCGCGAACTGCCCGAGGCCGGCCTTGCCGGCATCGTCGATGCCCTGATCGATCGCGAATGCGTGGCCTATGCCGACAATGCAGCATTGACCCGGAAGATCGCCGCAACCGGTGCCCTTGCCGGTGAGCTGCACCAGGCCGACCACGTGTTCCTCGACAGCCTTGATGCCGCCGCCGATGCCCTCGCTGCCATTCGCTGCGGCAACGCGCTCTATCCCGATGAAGGCGCGACGCTGGTGGCCCAGGTCAGCCATGGCCAAGGCCAGCGCCTGCGCCTGACAGGCCCTGGCATTGACGGCTCCCGTGAACTTGCACTTGCCTTGCCTTCAGCCTTCTGGGCCCTGCGCCAGCAGCTTTGCGCCTATCCGGAGGGGTTTGAACTCCTTCTGGTCGATGGCCGTTCGGTCATCGGCATTCCCCGCTCCACCCAGATCGAGGTGCTCTGAATGGCCTATGTCGCAACCCGCGGTGGCGAAAAGGCCATCGAACAGGCCGAACGCCTGTTCCGCCAGGACCTTGGTACCATCGACATCGCCCGCGTCGCGGCCATTCGCCAGTCCATGCCCTATCTCATTGATCGGGTCATGGGCGAAGCCTCGCTCTATGACGAAGACATGGCGGCGCTGGCGCTGGCCCAGACCGGCGGCGAACTCTCCGAAGCCGTGCTGGTGCTGCGCGCCTGGCGCACGACGCAGCCGCGCCTGGCAGTCGCCGCCCCCCTGCGGCAGGAACATCTGCTGACGCAGCGCCGCATCTCGGCCGCGTTCAAGGATATTCCGGGCGGACAGATCCTCGGGCCGACGCTGGACTATTCTCACCGCGTGCTGGCCACCGACGTCTTCGAAGGCATCCCCTACCACCCGCCAGCGGTTGACGCGGCAGCGCGGCCCGCGCCGATGCGGCAGCCGTCGCTGGCCGACTGGCAGCGCCAGCAGGGCCTGGTGGCGCCGGCCACCGAGCCGCAGGTGGCACGCGATGACATTCCTGACCTCACGCGGGAGCCGCTGCTGTTTCCCGCCTCGCGGGCGCATCGGCTGCAGAGCCTGGCCCGGGCCGAAACCGGGGGTGTGCTGGCGCTCGGCTATGCTGCCATGCGCGGCTATGGCAATGCCCATCCCACGGTCAATGAGTTGCGGCTGGCCGAAGCCGAGGTGGTGGTGCGCCATCCCTGTGGCACGGAATTTTCGGCGGGCCGCGTGCGCGTCTGCCAGGCCGAGGTCACATCCAAGGAAAAGGGTGGTTTTCTCGAACTGGGTTTTGCCGCCAGCTTCGGCTGGAACGAGGTCAAGGTGATCGCCGCGGCGACACTCGATCTCAACTCGGCTGAGGCGCCGTTGGGCTCGCCCATGCACGAGGAATTCTACCTCTACCATACCGAAAGCGTCGAAGCCTCGGGCTTCTGCATCCACTTCAAGCTGCCCCATTACGTGACCTTCCAGTCGGTGCTGGATGCCATGCGTGACGCCAAGGCAAAGGCTGCCGCGGCTGACGCCCATGACGACGATGACGCCTTGGCCCAAGCACGCCAGACGGAGCCCGCAGAATGACCCTTGCTTCCCTCACCAAGCCCTGGGCCGCCACCAGCTATGGTTTTCTCGACGCCTCGGCCAAGCGCGAGCTGCGCCGCAAGATGCTCAAGGCCATCGCCGTGCCCGGCTGCCAGATGCCCTATGCCAGCCGCGAAGTGCCCATGGCGCGCGGCTGGGGCACGGGGGGGCTGCAGGTCACGCTGACCCTGGTCAATCCGCAATCGACCATCAAAGTTATCGACCAGGGCGCCGATGACGGCGTCAATGCCGCCTCGATCCGCCGCTTCATCAGCCGTGTTTCGGGCGCGGCGGAAACCTGGGATACGCTGGAAGCCTCGATCATCCAGTCGCGTCACCGCGTGCCGGAAGAGACCCTGGCTGCCGATCAGATCCTGGTGCTGCAGGTGCCCAATCCCGAGCCGCTGCGCGGGGTAGAGCCCAATATGTCGATCGCCCGGCAGATGCATGCCGATGCCGATTATGGCCGGCTCTGGCTGACGCTCTATGAGCAGATGGTGCGCAAGGGCCGTATCATGCAGGGCGCCGCCTATCCGAGCCTGGTCAATGGCCGCCACGTGATGACGCCCTCGCCGATCCCGCGCTGGGACGTTCCCAAGCTCAATATGGCGCAGCACCTTACCTTCCTGTCGGCTGGCCGGGAAAAACGCCTGCATGCCGTGCCGCCCTTCACGCGAGTGGAGCCCCTAGTGTTTTCCGACCGGCCCTATCGCGTCGAGGATCACGCCGAGCTGGTGTGCCGCCGCTCGGGCGTCGCCGGCTATTTCATGAACGAGATCCCGCAGGACCAGGGCGGCTCGGTGTTCGAGATTTCCGACAGCAATCTGGGCATCAAGGCCATTCGCCAGGCAGAAGGCGAAGTGGTGGCGATCGGCACCACCTGGTACCGGAACGGGGAGTATTCGGCATGAGCATCGACATGACTTCGGCGCCGGCCGAACTGCTGCCGCCGCAGCTGATGCAGACAGAGGCGCTGCTGACCATGCGCGGCGTGTCCCGCCGCTATGGCGCGGTGCGCGCGCTGCGCCAGGTCGACGTCAATGTCTATCCGGGCGAGGTACTTGGCATTGTCGGGGAAAGCGGTTCGGGCAAGTCGACCCTGCTGCGCATGATGAACCTCGAGGATACGCCCGATGCCGGCGATTACCGCCTGCGCCTGCCCGGGCGCGACGATGGCAACCTGTTTGCACTGGGGCGCTACGAGCGGCGCATGCTGTGTGCGCACCATATTGGCATCGTCTACCAGAACCCGCATCTGGGCCTGCTGATGCGGCACAGTTCGAGCGGCAATGTCGCCGAACGGTTGCTCATCGCCGGCGAGCGCAGCTTTGAGGTCTTGCGCGGCAAGGCACGGGACGCGCTCGACGCTTCCGAATTCCCGCTGTCGCGCATGGATGCGCGGCCGGCCGAACTGTCGGGCGGCATGCAGCAGCGCGTGCAGCTGGCCAAAGCCATTGCCCTCGAACCGGCGCTGCTGCTGCTGGACGAGCCGACCACGGGGCTCGACGTCAGCGTGCAGGCCCTGGTGCTCGATACGCTCAAGCGCCTGCAGCGCGACCGCCGCATTACCATGGTGCTGGTTAGCCACGATCTGGGTGTCATCCGCACCATGGCGGACCGCGTGCTGGTCATGCGGCATGGCGAGGTGGTGGAGCAGGGCTTGTGCGACCAGGTGTTCCAGGACCCACAGCACCCCTATACCCAGCAACTCGTCCACGCCAAGCTCTAGGGGCCGCCATGACACACGACAACCATCTGCCCCTGCTGCGCGTCGACGGGTTGAGCAAGACCTTCCGCATGTATCATCTCGACAGCATGCTGCATGCCTTCGAGGGGATCAGCTTTGACCTGCATGCGGGCGAGTTCCTGCTGCTCAAGGGTCGCAACGGCGCCGGCAAGTCGACGCTGCTGCGTACGCTGTGGCGCAGCTATCTGCCCGTCGCCGGCCATATCTGGTACCAGTCCAGCCTGGGCACCATCGACCTGGCGCGCGCCGCCGATGTCGACATCGCGTTGTTGCGTCGCCAGGAAATCGGCTTTGTCACGCAGTTCCTCAATGCCCGTCCTCGCGTTGCCGCCCAGGACATTGTCGCCGAACCGCTGCGGCTGGCCGGCTATGCGCCCGATGAGGCCCTGGAGCAGGCGCGGCACTGGCTGGGCGAGTTCGGCGTCCGCCCCGAACTCTGGCGCGCCTATCCCAGCACGTTTTCCGGCGGCGAACAGCAGAAGGTCAACCTGGCCCGCGCGCTGATCCTGCCGCAGCGCCTGCTGCTGCTCGACGAGCCAACCGCTTCGCTCGATGTCGGTGCCCGGGCCGCGCTGGTGCGGCGTCTCGCCGACCTCAAGGCCGCCGGCGTGGCCATTGTCGGGGTATTTCACCATCCGGGCGATGTCGCCGACCTCATCGATCGCGAGATCGATCTGGTCACCCATCCTGTTTCTTTTCCGCGCGAGTTGACCCATGTGGCTGTCTGATTTCCGCATTGTCCTGGCCGACCGCGTCATCGACCACGGCGCCTTGCGCGTCGAGGATGGCCTGATCGTCGAGGTCCGCCAGACCCCGGTCGAGCAGGCCGATATCGACGGGCAGGGCCTGCTGCTGATGCCCGGCATGATCGACATGCATGGCGACATGATCGAACGCGAGATCGAGCCGCGCCCCAATGTCCGGATGCCGATGGAAATGGGCCTGCGCGACCTTGACCGCAAGCTGGCCAATTCGGGCATCACCACCGCCTATGCGGCAGTATCGTTTAGCCCCGGATCGACCTATGGCCACATGCGCTCCTATGATTTCACCAGCGAAATGATCCGGGCGCTGCGCGCGCACCAGGCCGAGCTGCTGGTCGACCACCGCGTGCATGCCCGCTTCGAGGTGACGTTTCCGGCAGCCCTGTCGGTGGTCAAGGAACTGATCGCCGAAGGCGCGGTGGATCTGATCTCGCTGTGCGACCATACGCCGGGGCAGGGCCAGTATCGCGATCTGGCGCTGCAGGCGGCCAATCTGGCCAAGTCCAAGGGCATTACCCTCGAGCAGGCGCGGGCAAATCTCGACCAGCGTATCCGCGACCGGAAGGAAACAGCGGGCGACCTGAGCGCCACGCTGCGCGCCATTGCCCAATATTGCGCGCTCCATGGCGTGCCACTGGCCAGCCATGACGACGACACGGTGGAAAAGGTGGTGCAGATGCAGGCGCTGGGTGCCCATATCAGCGAGTTCCCGGTGACGCTCGAGGCGGCACGCGAAGCCCATAGCCGCGGTATGCTCAATGCCATGGGCGCCCCCAATGCGCTGCGTGGCATCTCCTATTCGGGCAATCTGTCGGCCCGCGAGGCCCATGCCCATGGCCTGCTCGATTTGCTGGCTGCCGACTACCACCCGTCCGCCATGCTGCCTGCGGTACTGGTGCTGGGCAAGACCGATCCAGATGGCCTCGCCGGCGCCACCCGGCTGGCGACACGCAATCCGGCGAGCGTCCTGGGGCTTGAGGATCGCGGCGAAATCGCCCTGGGCCTGCGCGCCGATCTCATCATCGCCGACGATACCGGGGTGGGGCATGTGCGCACCACCATCTGCAGGGGCGCCGTGGCCTATTCCGACGGCAGCATGGTCCCGATCCGTCACCGTGGTGTCATTCGAATGAGTTAACGGTGTCATGCAAGCCGGTTAGCTTCAACACAAGCCTGACGACCCGACGACCTCGAAAAAAGGTAGTGACATGCTTGAACTGAGGAAGATCACCAAGACATTCGGCCAGACCATTGCGGTCAACAATGTCTCCCTGAGCTTTCCGGCTGGCCAGATGGTCGGCATCATTGGCCGGTCTGGGGCGGGCAAGTCCACGCTGCTCCGCCTGATCAACCGCCTCGCCAGTACGGGCCAGGGCGATATCGTGTTCGACAACATCCATATCGGCAAGCTGACCGGCCGCGAATTGCGGGCCTGGCGTTCGCGCTGCACCATGATTTTCCAGCAGTTCAACCTGGTGAACCGGCTCGACGTGCTCACCAATGTACTGATTGGCCGGATTGGTACCGCGGCCACGCTGCCGATCATGTTCAAGCATTTCTCGACCCAGGATCGCGCTGCCGCGGCCATGGCGCTCGATCGCCTCGATCTGCTGCCGCAGGCGCTGCAGCGCGCCGACACCCTGTCGGGTGGCCAGCAGCAGCGTGTGGCCATTGCCCGGGCACTGATCCAGAATCCCTCGATGATCCTGGCCGATGAGCCCATCGCCTCGCTCGACCCGCGCAATGCACGACTGGTGATGGATGCGCTGCGCACCATCAACCAGCAGGACAAGATCACCGTCATCTGCAATCTGCATACGCTCGACGCCGCCCGGGCCTATTGCGACCGCATTGTCGGCATGGCGCAGGGCAGGGTGGTGTTCGATGGTACACCCGCCCAGCTGACCTCTCGGGTGATCCAGGAAATCTATGGCGGCGACAACGAAGATACCGTGGACGAGAACCTTACCTCGACCATGGCTGCCCACATGACGGCCAAGGCCGACATGCAACGACAAATGGCCGACGTCGAGTAGGCGTCGCCACTCAAACCCTTCAACCGGAGCATTGCTATGTTCACTTACCTGCGCCACGGCCTCGCGGCCGTGCTGATTTCGGCTGCCGTCATGTCGCCCGTCCTGGCTCAGGACTGGCGCGAGCAATATCCCGAACTGACCATCGGCATTTCCTCGGGCGAGAACGAAACCGATGCCATCGCCCGCAACGAGCCCTATGCCGCGTATCTGAGCGAAGCGCTCGGCGTGCCGGTCAAGATCGTGCGCGGCACTGACTACGCGGCCATTGTGGAAGCGATGCGCTCGGAACATGTGCATATCGCCTCGGTCGGCCCGGCCGCCTATGCGCTGGCCCGCAAGATCATGGGTGAGGATGTCGCGCCGGTGGCCGTCACACTCGATAACGAGGGCAATCTTGGATACTATTCGGTGATCGCCGTACGCGCCGACAGCCCCTATCAGTCCCTAGAGGACATCAAGGGCAAGTCGTTTGCCTTCGCCGATCCGAATTCGACGTCCGGCTATGCCGTGCCCTCCTATTACCTGGCCACCGAACTCGATACCTCGGCTGACGAGTACTTCAGTGAAGTGGCCTTCTCGGGCGGGCACGAGCAGAGCGTGATGGCCCTGGTCAACGGCACGTTCGAAGCCGTCGCCACGCACTGGCGCAATGAAGAGGCCGGCAATATCCAGACCATGGAAAGCAAGGGCCTGATCGAAGAGGGGTCGACCCGCATCATCTGGACCTCGCCGGTTATCCCCAATACGCCCGTCATGATCCTGACGACCCTGCCGCAGGAACTGCAGGACGAATTCAAGGCGGCGCTGCTGGCCTTCCCCACCGCAGATCCAGAAGGCTTCGCTGCATACACCCGCGGCACCTCAAGCGGCTATGTCGAGGCCACCCACGAAGACTATCTCGATGTCGTGGCAATTACCGAATTCAACGCCGCCGAACGTCGCCGCACCGCCAACTGACGTTGCCATGGCACGCGAGGATCACCCTCGCGTGCCAATCTGCCATCGCGACGAGGAATGACCCGATGATGTTGCCCGAACCGGCCACCGGCCCACGTCCCACCGACCACAGGCACGACCGCCTCGCCGCCTTTGAAACCCGCTATCACCAGGTCAGGGCTACCCGCCGGCTATGGACCGGTCTCTATGGCGCACTGTTCCTGGCGGCGCTCGTAGCCTCGGTCATGGTCAGCGATTTCAACCTGCCCGGACTGATGGACGGGCTGCCCAAGGCTTGGAACTACATTGCCGGCACCATGCCGACCCTGACGCTGGCCAATTTCGGTGCCGATATGGCCGAGTGGTACTGGGGCCTGCGTTTCTGGCTGCGCCTCTTGGTCGAAACCATTCTGAT
Organism: Devosia beringensis; assembly: GCF_014926585.1. Lineage (NCBI taxonomy): Bacteria > Pseudomonadati > Pseudomonadota > Alphaproteobacteria > Hyphomicrobiales > Devosiaceae > Devosia > Devosia beringensis. Next base: position 3,389,538 of record NZ_CP045422.1, read on the forward strand.
GGGCTTTGTCGGCACCGTTGCGGGTGGCGCAATTGCCCTGCTGCTGTGCTTTTCCGCCTCGCGCAACCTGGCTCCCAATACCGCCGTCTATATCCTCTCGCGCCGGGTGCTCGAATTCTGCCGCACCGTGCCCGAACTGGTCTTTGCCCTGATCTTTGTCTTTGCCTTCGGCCTCGGTCCCTTTGCCGGCGTGCTGGCGATCGCCGTGCATACCGCCGGCTCGCTGGGCAAGCTGTTTGCCGAGGTCAACGAGAATGTCGATGAGCGGCCGATCGATGGCGTGCGCTCGGCCGGCGGCAACTGGCCCATGGTGATGCGCCTGGCCGTAGTGCCACAGGCCCTGCCCAATTATGCCAGTTATCTGTTGCTGCGCTTCGAGATCAATGTGCGCGGTGCTTCCGCGCTCGGGATTGTCGGGGCAGGGGGCATCGGCCAGGAGCTCTATGTCGCCATCCGGCAGTTCGAATATACCGACATCTCCGCCATCATGCTGCTGCTCATCGCGACGGTGTCGATCATCGATATCGCCTGTGAGTCCATTCGCCACCGGATCATCGGCAACCACTTCATGACGGGGCACTGACCATGCAGACCATTTCCGCTGCCGATATCGCGCGCATCAAGGCCATCAACCCGCAATTGCTGGCCCGTCCGCTGGCCCAGCGCCTGCGCGACTGGAGCCTGTGGCTCGGCATCCTGGCGCTGCTGGGCTATGGCCTGTGGTGGATCGATGCCTCGCCAATGCGGGTCGTCAACGGCCTGTCCAAGCTGGGCATGCTGGTCAGCCTGATGATCCCGCCCTGGCCGGGCGACGGCTTCTGGGACTTTTGCTACGCTATTGCCGAAACCCTCGCCATGGCCTTTCTGGGTACGCTGATCGCCGCCGTCGTGGCGCTGCCGCTCGGCTTTCTGGGCGCCAAGAACGTCGTGCCCAACTGGCTGTTCCACTTCAGCCTGCGCCGCTTCTTCGATGGCTTTCGCGGTATTGACGGCCTCGTCTGGGCGCTGATCTTCGTCTCGGCAGTCGGCCTTGGCCCCTTTGCCGGCGTGCTGGCCATTGCCGTGGGCGACGTCATGATCTTCGGCAAGCTCTTCGCCGAGGCCATCGAGAATGTGGATGACAAGCAGGTTGAGGGCGTGCGGGCCAGCGGCGGCAGCGACAGCCATGCCATGCGGCTGGGCGTCTTCCCGCAGGTCTTTCCGGTGATGCTGAGCCACGTGCTCTATTTCTTTGAATCCAATGTGCGCTCGGCCACCATTCTGGGTATTGTGGGCGCCGGCGGCATCGGGCTGCAGCTGTCGGACCGCATGCGCATCAACAAGTGGGACGAGGCCGCCTTCATCATCCTGATGATCCTGGTCACGGTGGCCGTAATCGACAACATCTCCCGCCGCATCCGGATGAAACTGATCCAGGCGACGCCGCAGGGGTGACCTGTCCTGGCCGAGGCCGGCGGACTGCGCAGGACGGGTGATATCGTATCCGCCACCGGCCGCTTTCGGATTTCCCATGCCGGGGGGCGATCACGCCGATCGCCGGTCTGCGCCGGATGCAGCTCTCGACCCCGTTCCACCCGTTCGGTATGGTCGGGCGAATCCAGTACGCCGCCGCGTCATCGGTGCTAGTCTCGGCCGGTTGACCGCCGTTGAGTGGCGCATGACTCCACTATTTTCAGCACCGGGCAGTCACATTTGTGTCCGCATCTCGACTGAACCTGCGAGGAGGTGACATGCTGTGTCTCATCTCCTGCGCCGCTGGCAGCAGAACCAGCAAGCGATCCCTCGCCCAACGACAAACCCGGTAGAGCAGACATCATGGCCGATATTGAACTCGTTATCCCCGACCTGACCGGCAAGGCCGTGCTCATCACCGGTGCATCCACCGGGATTGGCGCCGCGCTGGCTGCGGCCTTTGCGGCGCAGGGCGCCAAGGTGGGCCTGCACTACAATTCCAGCGTCGACGCTGCGACTGAACTGGCTGCGAAGATTACGCAGGACGGCGGCACCGTTGTGCTGGTCCGGGCCGATGCCAACAAGGCCGCCGAAATGCGCCGGGCCGTCGAGGAATCCGTGGCCGCCTTTGGCCGTCTCGACGGGCTGATCAACAATGCCGGCGGCATGGTGGCCAGAGTGCCCTATGCCGAGATGACCGACGCGCATTACGACGCCGTCATGGATCTCAATGCGCGCTCGGTCCTGGCCGCCAGCGCCGCCGCCATCCCGCATCTCAAAGCCGCCGGCGGTGGCTTCATCATCAACACGACCTCGATCGCGGCCCGCAATGGCGCGAGCAATGGCGCGGGGATCTACGGCTCGTCCAAGGCCTTCGTCGCCAATGTCACGCGCGGCATGGCCAAGGAACTCATCGCTTTCGGCATTCGCGTCAATGCCGTCTCGCCCGGCGTGATCACCACGCCATTCCACGAACGCTATTCGACGCCGGCGCAGATGGATGCGGCTCTGGCCACTATCCCGCAGGGACGCCATGGCCGCCCCGAAGAGTGTGTCGGCGCCTACCTGTTCCTGGCGTCAAACGCCCTGTCGAGCTACATCATTGGCCAGGAGATCCAGGTCAATGGCGGCCAGCTGATGCCCTGAAACGAGTCTTCAAAGGAATAGAAATGAGCAAGCGCATCGTCTTTACCGGCGGCAGCGGCAAGGCCGGACGCCACGCAGTTGCCCATCTGCGCGCCCAGGGGCACGCCGTTCTCAATCTTGACCTCAAGCCGCTGGACATGGACGGGGTCAATACCCTGATCACCGACCTCACCGATAGCGGCCAGGTCTTCAATGCGCTGTCGATGCATTTCGACTTTGACGGTTTCAACTCGGGCCAGGGCCCCGCGCCGGTGGATGCCGTGGTGCATTTCGCTGCCATTCCCCGGGTTCTGCTGCAGCCCGACAACGAGACCTTCAAGGCCAATGTGGTCTCCACCTACAATGTCATCGAGGCTGCCACCAAGCTGGGCATCAACAAGATCGTCATCGCCTCGAGCGAGACGACCTATGGCGTGTGCTTTGCCGAGGGCGACCAGGACTACCATTCCTTCCCGCTCGAGGAAGATTACGACATCGATCCGATGGACAGCTATGGCCTGTCCAAACTGGTCAACGAGAAAACGGCCCGCGCCTTTGCCATGCGTACGGGCGCCGATATCTATGCCCTGCGCATCGGCAATGTCGTCTCGCCTGAAGACTATGCGCGCTTCCCGGCCTTCCTGGCCGATCCCCAGTCGCGCAAGCGCAATGCCTGGAGCTATATCGACGCGCGCGACCTCGGGCAGATCGTCGATCTGTGTGTCGCCAAAGACGGGCTAGGCTTCCAGGTCTTCAACGCGGTCAATGACGAGATAACGGCCAACGAGCCGACCGAGGCGTTCCTCAAGAAATGGGCGCCGAATTCGCCCATCACCCGACCTATGGGCGATCACGAAGCGCCGCTGTCAAACCGCAAGATCCGTGAGGTCCTCGGGTTCAAGCAGCAGCACAGCTGGCGTCAATACGTGCCGCAATCCTGATTGACGGCTTGCCGGCGGGCAGAGGAGCCGCCGGCAAGCCGTACAGCTTTGGTTTTCTGAGGAGGAAACGAAAATTCCAAGCGTAGAAATTACCGCTGCTCGCCTTGGGCAGTCCGCGGCGGACATCCGCGCATGAGCCTTCGACTCGGCGGCTACGGCATCGACTATAGCGGCGACCCCGACGCCTATGCCCGGGCGCATGTCGCGTTCGGCTATAATGCGGCCTATATGCCCAATATCAGTGTGGACAACCGCGACGAGATCGCGGCCGTCATCAAGGCCATGGCGGCTGCCGATGTGGTGATTGCCGAGGGTGGCGCGTGGAAGAACCTCATCGCCCACGATCCGCGGCAGCGGCAGGCCAATCTAGACTATGCGGTGCATCAGCTGGCCCTGGCCGATGAGCTGGGCGCCCGGGCCTGTGTGGCTTTTCACGGCACGGTGGGCCATGCGGGCGACCCCTGGCAGCTGAGCGACAATTACGACTACGGCCCGCATCCGGACAATCAAAGCGAGGCCGGGTTTCAGCGCGCGGTGGAGACGGCCCGCTATGTCATCGACGCGGTCAAGCCGAAGCGGGCCAAGTTCTCGCTGGAAATGGTGCCCTGGCTGGTGACCGATACGGCCGAGAACTATCTCAAGCTGCTCAAGGCCATCGATCGCCCGCAGTTTGGCGCCCATATCGATGCGGTCAACATGGTGATCACCCCGCGCCTCTATTTCAATTCCGGGAGCATGATCCGCGAGGCGTTTGCGCTGCTCGGACCCTGGATCGTCTCCTGTCACGCCAAGGATATTGTCATGCAAGGCGGGCCCGGGACGATCTCGTTCCACTTTGACGAAGTGCCGCCCGGCGAGGGCAATCTCGACTATGGCGCCTATCTTGCCGAGATCGAAAAGCTGGGGCGCGACGTGCCCCTGATGCTCGAGCACTTCGGTGCGCCCGAATACCGCCGTGGCCTTGCCCATATCAAGGCAGTAGCCGGCGCGCCAGGCTAGCCGCATCCCATCATTTCCTTCCGATTTCGAGGTTTTTTCAAATGGCTATGACTGTTCTTTTCATCGGCGGCACCGGGCAGATTTCCTATCCCTGCGTCGCCGATGCCGTCGCGCAGGGGCATGATGTAAGCGTCTATAACCGTGGCAAGCGGCTGGACGCGCTGCCCAAGGGCGTGACCTCGATCACCGGCGAACTGGCGGGGCCCGAATATGCCGATCTGGCCAAGGCGAAATACGACGTGGTCTGCCAGTTCATCGCTTTCACGCCCGACCAGGTCGCGCGCGACATCGAGGTGTTTTCCGGCCATTGCGGCCAGTACATCTTCATCTCGTCCGCCTCGGTCTACGAAAAGCCGGCACGCCATTACGTGATCACGGAGGAGACGCCGGCGATCAACCCGTACTGGCGCTATAGCCAGGACAAGATTGCATGCGAAGAGCGGTTGACCGGTTCAGAAGGCCTGGCCTGGACGATCGTGCGGCCCAGCCACACGGTGCGGACCGGCCTGCCCATCATGATCGGCGACAGCGATATCATGGCGCGACGCATGCTCGAGGGTGAGCCCACCATCGTTGCCGGCGACGGCAATACGCCCTGGACCCTGACGCGGTCGGCCGATTTTGCCGTGCCCTTCGTCCGGCTGTTCGGCAAGGCGGCTGCGCTCAATGATACGTTCCACATCACCAATGACCGGGCCCATATCTGGGACGACATCCAGAAGGCCATTGCCCGGCTGCTGGGGGTCGAGGCCAAGATCGTGCATGTGCCCACCGATACCCTGGTGCGCTATAATCCCGAATGGGTCGGCCCGCTGCTTGGCGACAAGGCTTGGACGGCGATCTTTGACAATTCCAAGATCAAGCGGGTGGTCGGCGACTTTACCTGTGCCGAAGACCTCGACACCATCCTGGCCGAGCCCATCGTCCATCTCAAGCAGCGTCTGGCAGCCAACCGCCCGCCCAAGGGCGACGTCGACGCCTTGGTCGACCGCATCTGTGCGGCGCAGGCGGCCCTGGGATAGCACGACGATAATCGAATGGGCCGGTGTCCATTCGATTGCACTTTGTGTCAGCTTCCGGTTTGAGCCCGCATCCTTCGATGCGCTGGCAAGCCTCGACTGGACCCTGGACGAGGCGCAAGTGCTGCATGGCCGCATTCAGGCGGCGATGCGCGCCGAGGTCGAGCTGGTGTCCGGCATGGTTCCGGACAAGCTTGGAGCAGGCGCGGCGGTGCCGGCGCCACGCCGCTGATGCTACAGCGCCCGGGCCGGTCCGTCCGGGCGCAGCATCATGGCCTGGGCAGGGCACTGGCCAGGACATCCTCGGCTGAGGTCCAGTCCGTCTTGCCATAGCGGGCATTGTCGAGCGGCGTCAGCTTGCCGCGACCGCTGAGCATGTCGCGCATATACTGCATGCCCTGCCAGGCGGGGAAGGCATCGTCGCTTTTGGGCGTGAGGGCGCGGACCAGTGCGATGACCACGCCGAACAGGCCCAGGCCGCCCGGACGGAGCGGGGTATAGCGCTGCCCGGTCAACCGGGTCATGATCTCGGCGAGTTGCCGCGTGCTGACCGATGAGCCGGCAATGCGCGAAAACCGCGGCGCCTCGGCATCCAGAGCCACATCGGCGGCATAATCGGCGACGTCGTCCTTGGTAGTCAGGTCGAGTTTTTGATCGACATCACCCCAATGCATCACGCGCCGCTGCTTGTGCATGATGATCGGCGCCTGGCCAGTGATGAGATCGGAAAACATGCCGTTCAGCACCGACTGCGCCTTTATCGGCGCCGCATCAATCCGCGCCTGGAATTCCCGGCGCAGGTCCATGTTGCGGTTGTCGCCCGGGCGCGTCCTGGTGAAATCGAGCGAGAAGTCGGACGGCATGAAGCGCGGCACGCCGGCGGCAATGGCTGCGTCCAGCAGGCGGGTCTGCAGGTCGATCATTATCGGCGCAAGGCCGTTGAGGACGGAGACGACGATACCGGCGCCCTCGCAGGCCCTGGCCAGCGCCGCGGCGTCGTTGAAATCGACCGTGACCGGCGTCGCCCCGGTAGCCCGGACCATAGCCAGCTTGGCTTCGGAACTGCCGGCGCGCAGCAATGCCCGCACGGTCGCGCCGCGCGCGGTCAATGCCGTAGCGATACGGCTGCCCAGGTCGCCGCTTGCGCCTGCCAGGACGACGATTTGTCCGATCCCATTGATCACGATGGTAATTCCTCTGCCATTAACTGAACGACCTCGTTCAGTTGCAATCCGGCAGGCAGTAGCCTAAGCCTTGGGGCCATGCAAGGCGAAAGCAATACCAGGCGAAAGGCGCCCATCCCGGCCAGGGGACGCGGCGGCCGACCCAGCGCGGCGCAGGCCGGCGACGTGGATCGCCGCCTGCTCGACGCCGCCCAGCGTCTGTTCCTGGCGCAGGGATTCGACCTGACCAATTGCGAGCAGGTCGCTGCGGCAGCGGGGGCGGGCAAGGCCAGCCTTTATGCCCGTTATGCCAACAAGCAGGAACTGTTTGCCGCCGTGGTCCGGCGCAATGTCGATACCCTGGTGTCGCATGACGCTGATCCCGCACCGGCGGATATTGGCGTCCGCGAGAGGCTGCGCCTGGCGGGCAATCTCATCCTCGAGCATGCCTTGCGGGAGCAGGTCGTGGCGCTGATGCGGTTGGTGGTCAGCACGGCCACCCGGTTTCCCGACTTGGCCGGACTGACCAATTCCATCGGCCGCGAGCGGGGCGTGCAGATTGCCGCCGCTGCCCTTGCCGGCCGTGAGGCGGGCAGACCCGAAGCCATGGCGCGCGCCATGCCGGCGGCCGCCAAGTTCATCGATATGGCCTTTGTGCCGCTGCAGATGCAGGCCCTGCTGGGCGCTGACCTCGCCACGCTCCTGGTAGAGGCGCCCCAGGCCATCGATGAGGCCGTCGCGCTGCTGTCCGCTGGCGGCTGGCTGGCGGACTGGCACTAGTCTTGCCCGGGCGCTGCGCGCTCCACACATCGCGGTAGTGCCTTGGCGGCAAAGCATTGCGAGATCTCTGCAAGTCGCGCGTGCAGCTGAACTGTGCATCGAGCCCAATATGCGCGGATTCCTGCGGCCTCAGGAAAAATACCGGACTTGATCCAGAACAAGGATTGCCTGCCGCGCCTGGCTAGATTGTCGAGCAGCAGCAGGATCCTGGCGTCGATCATCGCCGGCTGGGCCTGTCCGCACAACAGGTCAGACGGGAGAAGAAAGTGATCAAGGACATCGTGGTTCATCTTACCGGATCGGCGGAAGACGAGGTTCGTCTTGCCTATGCCGAGGCCATCGGGGCGCGCTTCGACGCTCATCTGACCGGGCTTTACGCCCATATCCTGCCCGAGGTGATCGGCGGCGACGGCGTCGCCCTGATCGCCATGGAGCCGCTGATCGAGCAGTCCAATGAGCAGGCCGATGCGACGCTGGACCGCCTGGTGCAGCGGTTTGATCGCCTGACCATGCCCCATGAGGTGCGCCGGATCGATGCGTTTTCCGGTATGGCCGGCGATGCCCTGGCCATGGAGGCGCGGACGGCCGACCTGTTCGTCGCCACGCGTCCCTATGGCGATCCGGCCGATGCCGTGAACATGGAGGTTGCGGTCCTGTTCAGCTCCGGCCGGGCCTGCCTGTTCGTGCCGCCCAAGGCGCAGACACCCTATTCGTTCGGCACGGTTGTGCTGGCCTGGAACGGCAGCCGCGAGTCGGCCCGCGCGGTGGCCGAGGCTATGCCCTTCCTCAAGCTGGCCGGGCAGGTCATCGTCGTCATGGTAGGCGAAGGAGAGGCGACCGCATCTGGCGGCGATATTGCGCGCCACCTGAGCCGGCATGGCATTTCGGCCGTGATCGGCATGGCGGAAGCTGGACCGGACGACGCCGGCGAGGCGCTGCTGGCGGAAGTCCGCCGGGTGGGCGCCGGCCTGCTGGTGATGGGTGGCTATGGTCATTCGCGGCTGCGCGAATGGATCCTGGGCGGCACCACCCGCCATATCCTCGCCAATGCCGACGTGCCGGTGCTGATGGCGCGCTGAGGCGGCCCGAGGGGGCAGCTGCGGGGGTTCTCCGCCATGTTCACCAATAGGGAACGACAGCAGCCAGCAATCCGGCGGCGAGCGCCGCCAGGCTGGCGAGGGCGACCGGCAGGGCGATCCGCGCCCCGCCGGCGGCCAGCGTGAGCACGGCCTTGGACACGGTATTGACGGCCACGCCGACAAGCACGGCCCAGCCTGCGGTCGGCAAAGCCAGCGCGCCGCCGCCCAATCGGGCCATGGAAATGGTGAGGGCATCGGCATCAACGAGGCCGGAGAGGGCGGCAATGGCCACCACCCCGGCCGATCCGACCGCCTGCAGCAGATAGGCCGTGCCCAGCATGACGACGGCGATCAGGCCACCCATGCGCAAGGCCGTGGCAATGGCCAGAGGATTGTCGATGGACAGACTGGCCTGGCCGTCCTGGGTGCTCCGTGTGGTCAGCAGGCCTGCCGCCAGCAGTAGGACAGTCCCGGCGGCGGCGAGAGGGGGCGCGACGAGGCCAAACAGGGGTGGGTTCAGCAAGAGGGTCACGGCGGCGACCCGGGCCAGCATGACCGTACCGGCCAGCAGAATGCCGGCGCTGAGCAGCCGGGTCGGACTGTGCTCGGCTCGAGCCATCCGGGCCAGCGCCAGGGTAGTCGCGGTGGACGAGGCTAGGCCGCCGGCCAGGGCCGCCAGAACAATGCCGAGCCGGTCGCCGAACAGCCGCACGGCGACATAGCCGGCGAAAGATACGGTGGCGATCAGGATGGTCAGCAGCCAGACCTCGTGCGGATTGAGGGCGTTCCAGGGATCGATGGTGCGGTCGGGGAGCACGGGCAGCAGCAGGAAGGTCATTGCCAGCAGGGTGAGGACGGAGCTGATCTCCTTCCAGGTCAGGGCGGCAACCCAGCGATGCAGCTGTTCGCGCAAAGCCAGCAGCACGGTCATGGCCACGGCGCTGGCAATGGCGAGATTGATGTCGCCGAGGATGGCGAGGGCGCCCAGCAGGAAGGTCAGCAGGCCGGCAATCACCGAGGTGACGCTGAGATCCTGGTCGGCGGTGGCCTCCAGCCAGTGGAACGCCGTGAAGGCTGCAGCATAAGCGAGGAAGCTCATGCCCAGGAAAATGCCGCCCGCATCGAGCGATACCAGGCCGGCAACGCCGCCCAGCAGTCCGCTCAGCGCGAAGGTGCGGAAGCCGGCAGCGCGCTGATGATCCTCCTCGGTGCGCTTGCTCCAGCCGCGCTCGAGGCCGACAAGCAGGCCGATCGCCAAGGCGACGCCGAGGCGGCTGAACAGGGCGGTCTGTTCCAAGGGGCGGCCTAGTGCCGGACCGGCGGCGTGCCGGGCGGCCAGGTGGCGGCCGTCGGGCAGGTATCGGCCTGCAGCCGGCGCAATCGCGGCACGGGCAGGCCGCGGGCCTCGGCCTCGCGTCGGATGGCGAGCGGCATTTCCCGGCAATCGCAGTTGGCGGCGTGGTCGAGATGCCAGGCCAGGCGGTCGTCGAGGCTGGCATTGCGGCCCAGCTTGTGTGCGGCGTGCCATTCCCGGTTGATCATGCTGGTCTCCTCTTGCTGGCGCTGTCCGGCATGATGCCAGCAAATGCGGATGCTGCCCTTGATCGACGTCAATTCGGACGACCGCTACGGCCATAAGCTGCAGGGCCGCCAGGTCCAGCAATTCGACCTGGCTGACGCCCGGCAACCGGATCATGCCGGCCTCCTTGAGGATGCTGAGCGTGCACGAGACGGTCTCGATGGTCAGGCATAGATAGTCGGCGATGTCATGACGCTGCTTCGGCGGTCGATGGCGCTGCCCGCGCCGTGTCGATCATGCGGTCCAGCTGGAAGGCGGCCAGCCGTCCGGAGATGCTCACATGAGCGCAAGGGCCTTAACTGGCGAGGTCGACGCGTCCGAGGCTGCCGATTTCGGTCAATGTGCCCAAGAAACGCCCGCCGGGATCAAAGCCGAGGGACTTGACCGGCTGGCCATCCGCAACCCGCATCGGCAGCATGTCGCCGTCTTCGGCGCGACAAAGCTGCACCGATCCATCGCGGTAGCCGAGAGCGAGCATGGGCGCGCTGGGATGCCAGGCCAGGGCGGTGACCTGCATACCCCGTTCTCCCAGACTCATGGCCGATGTGCCCATGGGGCCGTCCCGACCGGCAAACGACCAGACGATGGCGCCATCGGCACCCGACGAGGTCAGCAGCCGTCCATCGGCCGACCAGGACAGCGATCGCGGCTTGGTGGGATAGCCGGACATGGCCATATTGGCGGCGTCCTTGATGCGCCAGCCATGGAGTGCGTTCTCGCTCATCACTGAAACGACGAACCGGCCATTGGGGTTGAAAGTTACCCCGATATGGGAGCCTTTCCAAGCCAGCAGCCGCGGGGCGCGTTTGGGATGGGTCACATCGATGAGGCTGACGCCACCGTAATGGGCGGCGGCAAGGCTGGTGCCCCTTGCATCAAAGGCCAGGCCCGCAGCGGTCGATGGCATCTGCTTGCTGTGGAGATCGTCCTGCTGCCACAGCAAGACCTCCTTGCCCACGCCAGCGGCGATCATTCCCGTGCGGCCCACAGCGACAGCATCGATCCAGCGTCCGGGACGGTGGAGCAATTGTTCGCTGCCTTCGGCTGTCGCGGCCATGACCCGGCCATCGTCACCGCCGGTAATGACCCGGCCAGTGGTCGGATCTGCTGCAAGGGCGAGGATGGCGCCTTGATGCAGCGCCGCGCTCAACAGCTCGCCACTCAAGACATCCGTGAAATGCAGCCGCCCGTCGCCACCTGATGCCACCAGCGTCTGGCCGAGCCAGACCAGCCCGGTGCCCGGTGCGCCAAGTTGCCATTCCGCCACCCGAGCGCGGATCGCGGGCTCGGGAACGGCGACATCAGCCCCGGCCATCATGCCTGGCACTGCCGGAAGCCGTCGCGCAGCAGCTGCTCGGGCAGGTCGCGACCGATGAAGACCAGGCGGCTCTGGCGCGGTTCATCTTGTTTCCAGGGGCGCTGGTAGTCGCCCTCAAGCAGCATGTGCACGCCCTTCACCACAAAGCGCTCCGGGTCATCCTTGAAGGCGATGATGCCCTTCATGCGCAGAATGTCGGTACCGAAGGTCTGCGTCACCTGGCGGATCCAGGTGGAGAAAGCCTTTTCGTTGAGCGGGACCTCGCTCACCAGCGAGACGCTGCCGATTTCCTCGTCATGGTCGTGGGCATGGTCTTCGGTCAGGAAGTTCGGCTCCACCTCGAGCACGTGCTGCAGATTGAAGGCGTCGCGCCCCAGGACAAGGTCGAGCGGCAGGTCGCAGCGCTCGGCATGTTCGATAGCGGCCAGCGGGTTGACCTTGCGGATGCGGGTGACGTTGCCCCCAACTTCTATCCAGCGTGAAGTAGACTCGGGCGGTTAGTTTGGTCGATCTGGCCGGGGTGAGCGACGGGGGCTGGCGCGGAGCTGGTCATTGAGCGGAGCGGCAGATCCCGTCGCGGGTTGAAGGTGTCGGCGTATTCGGCAGGCGTCATCCAACCCAGCCGCGAGTGCGGCCGGTGCAGATTGTAATCGGCGCGCCAAGACGCCACGGTGGCCCGGACGTGAGCAAGCGATGGGAACAGGGTCTCGTTGAGCATTTCGTCCCGCAGCCGGCCGTTAAAGCTCTCGATGAAGGCATTCTGGATCGGCTTGCCAGGGGCAATGTAGTGCCAGTCGATCCCCATCCGGTCAGCGAAGCCCAGGATGGCATTGGACGTGAACTCAGTCCCATTGTCGCTGACGATCATCTTGGGGCGTCCTCGAGTAGCCATCAGCGTCTCCAGCTCTCTGGCAACGCGCAGACCAGACAGCGAGGTGTCGGCAACCAAGGTCAGGCATTCGCGTGTGCAGTCATCGACCACTGTCAGCACCCGGAAGCGCCGACCGTCGGTCATCTGGTCGGAGACGAAGTCCAGGGACCAGCGTTCGTTGGGCGCCATTGGGATCAGCATCGGCGCCCTGGTGCCCATGGCACGCTTGCGGCCGCCTCGACGGCGCACCATCAGCTTCTCCTCGCGATAGATCCGGAACAGGCGCTTGTGATTGACCTGATACCCTTCCCGCCGCAGCAGGACGTGCAGCCGCCGATAGCCAAACCGTCGCCGCTCATGGGCAATGGCCTTCATCCGGTCGCGCAGCACGATGTCATCGGTTCGCAGCGCCTGGTAGCGCATCGTCATCCGGCAACATCCCAATACTCGGCACGCCCGCCGCTCGCTCATCCCATAGGCAGTCTGGAGATGGGCGACAGCATCCCGCTCGGCGGCGGGCGCTACCATTTTTTTCCAAGAAGATCTTTCAGCGCGGCATTATCGAGCATGCTGTCGGCCAGCAGCTTCTTGAGCCGGGCGTTCTCGTCCTCAAGCGCCTTCAGTCGTCGGGCCTCGCTGACGTCCATGCCGCCATACTTGGCCTTCCATTTGTAGATGCTGGCATTGCTGACGCCATGCTTGCGGCACAGGTCGGCAACTGGAACGCCGGCCTCCTGCTCCTTCAAGATCGCAATGATCTGCTCTTCGGTGAACCTGGTTCGCTTCATCTCTGGTCCTTCTGATGGGGCCAGAGCCTACTTCAAACTGGATTAGGCGCAGGGGGCAACGTCACGCCATATCCGACAGAAATGGCCGCTTCCACTTTGGCTCCCTCATTCGCTGCACGGTCGAGAGATACGATCAAAAGTCGACTGAATGGATGGGGACGGGCGGTGGCATGCTCGACAAGTTCACCAAAACGCCCTTCGGCCAGCAGGTGCTATCCAACTGCATAGGGGCGCACTTGACGGAGTTGTCTCCCAGGACAAAGCTCGTGGTCATGCTCGGGATGGGAGCAGGTGGAAACTATGTCGAGGAGTGTCGACGCGCATATGTAGCTTCGAGACCGCAAGCGACATGGCGCCAGATCAATGAGGTTGCCTATTCGGACGGGCGGCTGACAGTGGTTCACACCGAGCACTTCAAGTCTCAAGGGGCACTGCTGCCGAACTGGCTTTCAGGAGATGCTCATCCCAGGGGCAAGCTCGGGTTGATGGCACGCGAGGCCGTTAAGAACGCAGTTGGGACCTTGTTGTGACCCTGCTTTATGCCGCCACCTTCACCAAAGCGCTCGACCGGCTCACGGCCGCCGAACAGAAGCAGGTGAAGATCACCGCGTTCGACCTCGCACAGGATGAGAGCGGCAACGGCATGCAGTTGCATCGGGTGGAATCGGCCGCGGGGTTCTGGACTGCCCGCGTCAGCCAGGACATCCGCATCGTGCTGCACAAGGACCGCGAGCACACCCTGCTGGCCTGGGTGGGGCACCACGATGAAGCCTATCGCTGGGCCAAGCGGCGGAAGCTTGTGCCACACGAGCGCACCGGCGCCATGCAGCTGGTAGAAGTCGTCGAGCGGGTCGAGGAGCGGCCGGCGCCATTCGAAGCAACCGCCCAAGAAGTGCCGACACCGGTGGCCGTGGAACGGCCGTTCGCTGACCTCCCCGATGACGCGCTTCTCGATGTGGGTGTGCCACGCGAGTGGCTCGACGCCGTCCGAGATACAGATGTCGTCCGTGTGGACGATCTCTTTGCGTCCTTGCCCGACGAGGCGGCCGAAGCGCTGCTCAACTTCGCAACCGGGGGGCGCCTCTCCGATCATGTCGCCATAAAGGCTGCTCCGGGTACCGATCCCTTCACGCATCCAGATGCGCAGCGTCGCTTCCGTGCTGTCGAGGGGCTGGAAGAACTCAAGGCAGCGCTCGATGCGCCCTTTGCCCAATGGGCGGTGTTTCTCCATCCCGCGCAGCGGGCACCAGTGACCCGAGAGTGGAATGGGCCGGCCCGTGTCTCGGGCTCGGCTGGTACCGGCAAGACGATCGTGGGGCTGCATCGCGCCGTCCATCTGGCATCACGTCAATATGCCAGAGTGCTTCTCACCACCTTCTCAAAGACTTTGGCCAAGAGCCTTTCGGGGAAGGTCGAATTGATGACCGAGGCTTTGCCGGATGCACGTCAGCGCCTCTCGGTGCGTGCCATCGATCAGGCGGTGCATGAACTCTACACTGGCGCTTTCGGACAGCCGAACCTGGCAACGACTGCGCAGATCCGTGCGGCCATCAAGGCAGCAGCAGACACTGGACTGGGTGCTGGCCATTCGCCCGAATTCCTGTTCGAGGAATGGGAAGAGCTGGTCGACGCCTGGGGGCTGCATGACCTTGAATCCTATGCCCGGGTGCCCCGAATTGGGCGGCGAACACGCCTTGGACCGAAGCAGCGAGAAGGCGCCTGGGAAGTCTTCGCCTTCGTTCGCAAGCGTCTTGCGGAACGGAACGTGATGACGTCGGCAGACATCTATGGACGGCTGTCCGCGTGGGTCAATGCCGGTGGCCAACTGCCGTTCACCCACATCGTTGTTGATGAGGCCCAGGATCTGTCCGTTGCCCAAGCTCGATTTCTAGCAGCTGCGGGCAGGGCAGGTGGGCCGGACTCGCTCTTCTTCACTGGCGACCTGGGCCAACGCATCTTTCATCTGCCATTTTCCTGGGCCCGGCTAGGCCTCGACGTCCGAGGCCGGGCACAAGTGCTCAAGGTCTGCTATCGCACTTCGCACCAGATCCGCAGTACGGCCGATCGCTTGCTCGAGCCGGAGATTGTCGATCTCGATGGCAATCAAGAGAGCAGGCGCGGCACCGTATCAGTATTCGATGGGCCCGCGCCACTTGTGCGCTTGTTTCCCAACGAAGATGCGGAAACGGCCGGCGTGTCAGAGTGGCTACGTGCAAGACTCGATGAGGGGATGAATGATCAGGAGCTTGCGGTGCTCGTGCGCGGTCAGGAGCAGCTTGGCCGCGCCCGTGCTGCCTTGAAGACGGCTGGCGTCGATATCCCGGTCATCACCATGCACGACGCGAAAGGGCTAGAGTTTCGAGCGGTGGTCGTGATGGCACTGGATGACGACGTTCTGCCCGACCCTGAACGCCTTGCCGGAGTCGGAGATGTCGCCGACATTGCCGCCATCCAGGATACCGAACGCCACCTGCTCTATGTGGCGGCGACCCGCGCGCGTGATCGGCTGATGCTTTCAGGTGTAGTGCCGGGTTCCGAATTCCTTGATGACATCCGGTAGGACATTTGGGGCAGATCTGCTGCACAAGGTCAGATGCGGG
Source organism: Devosia beringensis (assembly GCF_014926585.1). Classification (NCBI taxonomy): domain Bacteria; kingdom Pseudomonadati; phylum Pseudomonadota; class Alphaproteobacteria; order Hyphomicrobiales; family Devosiaceae; genus Devosia; species Devosia beringensis. The sequence goes on from NZ_CP045422.1 coordinate 3,405,252, forward strand.
CTATTGCTTCACGGCAGTCTTACTTCAACAGCTGAAGGGTAGGAACCAACCCGAGCTCCAATCCAAGCGGCCCCGCTGCCCGGTGCCAATCAACCGTGTTGTTGCCTTTATATGGTAGGCGTTCTAGCTGGCTCGTTTGCCCGCACGTTCAATGTTGAGGCTGTCCGTCCGTGGATGGAAGTGCTCCCTCCAATGATGGAAATTCTATGGGCGGCGTCACGACAGGCGCGCCTCCCAATGTACAGCAAGGGAGTGGTGGTGTCATTATACCCGCACTCTGAACACGAACCGGTCGCGGCCCTGTCCCAATCCAACCCAAAATGAGAAAGCCCCGGTTTCCCGGGGCTTTCGCCTTCAATCGAAAGTTGAGGCCAACTGACGTGAACATTGAGTGCGCACAAATCGGACTTTTGACCATCCTTGTGGGGCGCTCACACACACAAGCGCCCCGTCAGAGAGACGCATTGGCAGTCGTCGTCCCTCACCTGTAGCACTCCGAGCACGTCCCGATTTTGCCCAGTGCCCCCTGGTCGTCCCTAAACCTATTGAGGTGAGGCAAACTTTGCCTCACCTTTCGGCGTCTGTTGCCAGGAATCTGGTCAAACCTTGTGGGCAGCGACAACAATGAGCTGCAGCTCCCGCCCATGAGCACCCGGTTGTAGTTCCGCGAATGTCGCACTTTGGACAGGTGCCAATGCACACAATCGCCCTCGGCCGAACCCAAAGCAGCGACATCTACGGCATTTGGTCTGGAAGGTCCGAATTCAACACAGATAACCAAAAGGGACCTAAGCCTCTGAAATTGTGAAGGTGTATGTTGCAGACGGGCATGACTTTGGAAAATCCGTATCGCTCGCAACAGCACCGGCGTCCTAGTCTTCCTCGTCGTCCTCGACGTCGGTGAGATAGACCGAGACCTCGATATCGATGCCGAAGCCGGCAATGGCGGCGACGACATGGGCGGGCAGGCGGGTCGACATGGCTTCGCCATGCTCGGGATAATCAAAGGCCAGGTCGAGCACGGCCTTGCCGATGCGGCGATCGTCCAGCATGGCGGCAATGGCCGGGCCAGACCGTTCGGCCAGCTCGAGCAGCGCGCGCACCGGATTGGCCACTGGCACGTCGACCTGGGCGTAGAAACTGCCCTCGGCGTCTTCGGGTTCGAAGCGGCTGGTCAGCTGCTTGAGGGCGCCATCAAGTTCGAGCTGCAGCTTGTCGCTGTCGGTCAGCGGGCTCAGCACGCCCGCCTGCGGCAGCGGCCGCAGCGTCACGCCCGACAGGCGCAGGGCAATGGCGAAGGGCGCGAACTGGGTCATCAGGAACGTCCGGCAGTGGCCGCAAACAGAGCGATGGCGGCGGCGTTTGAAACATTGAGCGACTTGATCGGGCCGGGCATGTCGAGCTTGACCACTTCGTCGCAGAGCTCGCGAGTGCGCTGGCGCAGGCCCTTGCCCTCGGCGCCCATGACGATGGCCATGGGCTGGCTGTCGGTGCGCGGCTTGAGCTGCAGTTCTGATTCAGAATCAAAGCCGAGCACCAACATGCCGCGGCTCTTGAGCTTTTCGAGCGCGTCGCCCAGGTTGCGCACCTCGATCATCGGCACCAGGTCGAGCGCGCCGGAGGCCGATTTGGCCATCACGCCGGTCTCGCGCGGCGAGTGGCGGGCCGTGGTGATGACGGCATCAGCGCCAAAGGCGCAGGCAGTGCGCAGGATGGCGCCCACATTATGCGGGTCGGTGATGTGATCGAGCACCACCACCAGCTGCAGCGGATGGATGTCATCGAGCCCGAAGCGGGTCACCGGATCGACTTCAAGCGCAGCGCCCTGGTGCACGGCGTCGTCGCCGAGCAGCCGGTCGAGCTCCTTGGGCGTGGTTTCCTTGACCGGAACCTTGCCGATTTCGCCGGATTCCCTGAGGCGGTTCAGCGCATTGGGCGTCGCCAGCAGCACCTTCTTGATGCGGTTGGGATTGTCCAATGCGGCGCGCACGGTGTGCATGCCGTAAAGATAGACCGGACCCTCATCGGGATTGTAGCGCGCCTTGGGCGGAAATTTGTTGAAGCTCATGAGCTTTGCCTAGCGCCTTTGCGCGATGCCAGCAAGCGGCTCGCCCGCGCGGTGGCGGCGGGGGGGCAGCAATTGGCCATTCTGAGGGAAGGGCGGTTGGTGGAGGGGACTGGATTCGGTTTTAGTGATGAAAATGCCCATGATGCCTGCGTTCCTTGACTTTCTGACCCGAATATGGGCCTTTGGCTGTCCAACAAACTGTCCAACATTGAGGTTCCGCGCATGAGGCGCACGACCGAAGCGAAGCCGCATAAAAGAGCGGGGATATGGTACCTCGTCCGCCGCATCCCCGCAGAGTTCGCCCACCTCGATCGACGATCCTCCCCGCTTAAACTGTCCACCAATATTGCGGTAGCTGATGATCCCAAGGCCATCCGCGCCCGCCAGGTGGTGGCCCAGCTCAACCAGAACCTTGAGGCCTATTGGCGCGGCCTGCGCGATGGTCAGTCGGCCGAGGCCCGCATCCGCTTCGAGGCTGCCCAGAAGCGCGCCAAGGCGCTGGGGGTCAATTACCAGACCGTCGAGGAGCTCCACGCCGGCCACGCCATTGCCGACACCCTGGCCCGCGTCGAGCTGCTGCTCAACCGCCAGGCCATCGACAGCGAGAACGACGTCGCGGCCGTGCTGGGCGGCGAGGATAGGCCCAGACTGCGCGTGTCTGACCTGGTCGCCGAGTTTGAAACCATCCACTCGGCCAAGCTCACGGCGTTCTCTGAGGCGCAGCGCAAGCGGTGGCGCAGCCCCAAGCTCAAGGCCGCCACCAACTTCATCGAGGCGATCGACGACAAGTACCTCGAAGAGCTCACCCGCGCCGATGCCGTGACCTTCCGCGAATGGTGGCAGGTCAAGCTGGTCAGGGATCGCCTTGAGATAGGGACGGCCAACAAGGACTTTGGCCACATGAACAAGATGCACCGCGATATCGACATGGCGCACCAGCTGGGCCTGAAACCGGTATTCAGCCGGCTGCGCCTGGAAGGGGAGACGACGGGCAGCCGCGCGGCCTTCACGCCCGAGCAGGCGGTGGCCATCGTACTGTCGCCCGACCTGGACAGACTCAACGCCGAGGCCCGCGATATCCTGCTGATCGTCGCCGAGCTGGGCATGCGGCCGTCCGAGGTGTGCGGGCTGCTGGAGCAGAACATTCAATTGGCGGCGCCGATTCCGCTCGTGCAGATCCGGCCGGAGGGCAGGCAGCTCAAGAACCCGCAATCCGAGCGAGACTTGCCGCTGACAGGCAATGCCCTGGCGGCGCTGCAACGGCACCCGAAAGGCTTCCCCACATACCGAGACAAGGCCGATACGTTGTCCGCCACCTTGGCCAAGGCCCTAAAAAAGGCGAACCTTATTCAGAGCAAGCACCAGTCGCTATACAGCTTCCGGCACTCTTTTGAAGATCGGCTGATCGAGGAAGAAACCCCCGACAAGGTCATCGCCTCGATGATGGGGCATAAGTTCCAGCGCCCGAAATACGGCAAGGGCCCCAGCCTCGAGCTCAAGTTGCGATGGTTGCAAAGGGTGGAGCTGCCGCTCAGACCGAATGCAGACCTCACTCCCACATCTAGTGGGTGAGGATGCGCTGAGCAAAATAATCTCCAACGGCATGCTCGACATCACCGCCGATTCCAGGCGTGCGCCCCATTTCCAACCTGGGCGAGCTGACGACATCAATTGCCCACGAGATCAAGCAGCCGCTCTCGGCCATCCCGACCAATGCCCGGACCAGGCTGCGCTTGCTGGACAAGGCCGAACCCAATCTCGACAAGCTCGTGAAGCTGACCACCTGGATCGTCGAAAGCGCCCAGCGCGCCAGCGACATTATCGGTCCCATCCAGGACATGGCCGGCAAGCGGCCGTCGCAACACAGCCTGATCGGCCTCAATGCCATGATCCACGACGGCCCCGTCTTCCTGCGCCACGAATGCGCCGACAAGGGCGTCCGCGTCCAGCTCGAACCGGGTGCGGACTTGCCTTCCGTGCAGGCGATCGGGTGCAGCTGCAGCAGGTGGTGGTTAATCTGGCCGTCAATGCCATCCAGGCCATGTAAGTGGCTGGCGGAACGCGGCGCACGATCAATGTCAGCACCGCTTCCGGCGCCGAGGGCAGGGTCCAAGCTATCTGATCGGCGTTGAATCCGCCGCAGCGGCCACCTGATTATCCGTCTCCAGCAGCTTTAAGGTTCTGCCTCGCCAGGAAAGAGGTCCTCGCGGGGACGAAGGTGGCGTGAGATCGTAATGGCCGCGGCCCTGCCAGTTGGCAAGGACGCCCAAAAGATTGATTTACCCCGCCTTTCTTACCCCATCATGGGGCGGCCCAGCGCTGACCCATAAGAGGAGCGCGAGCCCCGCGTGGCACGACCTCATGCCAAGCAGCAAAGGCCGACTCTGTACGCACGCCGCTCGACGGCGCCCTTTTTGCGATCGGCAATGCCGCCTCGCTGCGGCAGATGACGCGGCGCGACCCTTGACACCAACCGCGATATAGAAACTGCCGTTCAAATATGCCCGACTAAACGTCGAAAAGGGGTTGGCAAGCCGCCTGGCCGCTTTCAATTGGCCTTCGGGGAAAGCGGACGTTGTTGGTCTGGCAAAGTCGGGCCGGTACGAGACTGGCCGCCTTCGGTGGTTTGCTGTTGACTGCGGCCGTTTAGCCACGGGAAGGACGATTGATTGGCTGGAGGCTGTGAGGTCCGTCGAGACAACGTCGTGGCGAACACTTCTTTAACTTGCTGAAAATTGGAGAGCGTTGAGCGCCGGCCCTTGGGTACGGAAGGAGGCCGCTAGGATCTGCGCGCATGTACCGCTAGAAGAATCCAGCGGTAACCAAGGCGAATGCGCAACTAAAATCAATCATAGCGCAGCTGAGCCAACATATCTGATAGGGTTGGTCCGAGGTACGGCGATGGCCATTTCAACGCGACCAAGATTCTTACCTGACCGGATGCTTCCCGCTTACGCCTATTTGCCGGGCAGCACTCAACCCCATCCGGTCCGAGATCCTAAGGGACATAGCTACGAGCAAGGCGAGTTACAGCCGGCGCAAGGCGTGGACACTGTCGCTCTTTTGTGGGGCATCGATCTTTTCAATCTTGGATATTATTGGGAGGCCCATGAGGCTTGGGAACCACTCTGGATAGCTACCAAGGGTGCCGTTTGGGATCGAACTCTCTACAAGGGCCTTATCATGCTGGCCGCAACGGGTGTAAAGATCCGTGAGCGAAAGTGGGTTCCCGCTATGCGGCATGCGGATAGGGCTGGCAAAGCCCTGCGTCTGTTGTCTTCCGGCAGGGGAGGTCGTTTAATCGACCAAATTGGGATTGCGCCACCCCATCTGGCGACCTTGGTGGAGGCGGCTGCGGCAGAGGCCTCGTTCCATAAGCCGATCAGCGACCGAAGTCGGCCGGAGTGCGTTTTTGCATTTTTCCTTGGCCAGAAATCTGGTGGCTAACCCATATTGTAGGTCAGCGGGCGCCTCCGTTGTGACACCCTGTAGCGAGGGAAAATTAGCAGACATCAGAGTCTGCTGGTTCCAACACGGCCGCACGTGCTCACTGCACCAGGGGCCGTCACTGATGCCAGCGCTCGCGCGCAAATCCCAGCAGTGCCCCCATTTGGTTCGCGCTTTCACTGAAACGGCGCCCCGGCATTCTTATTGTCTTCTTTGCGGAGGCTCAACGACGTTACTTAGCCAAGAATGTACCGGTGGGTCAGCCCAGAGGGAAACCGCCGATGAAATTCGATCCAATCACCCCCCAATCCACAGTCTGCCTTTTGCATGAGGATGGCAGTGCCACACTGCTCGATCCGTTGACTGCCAGTCTTGTGGTGGCCATCAAAGCCTGAACCGCGCCGGGAATTCCGGAGGCTGTTTGGTTTAAGTTATGCGGCCATGGCCGGTTGTTCCAGTGCTGCGTAGAAGTTTGCCTCAGCTTCTGCTGGCGGGATATTGCCAATGGGCTCGAGCAGCCGGCGGTGATTGAACCAGTCGACCCATTCGAGGGTGGCGAACTCGACGACTTCAATGCTTCGCCATGGGCCCCGCCGGTGGATTACCTCAGCCTTGTAGAGGCCGTTGATGCTTTCGGCCAAGGCGTTGTCATAGCTGTCCCCGACGCTGCCGACTGAGGGCTCGATGGCGGCTTCGGCCAGTCGCTCGGAGTAGCGGATACCGCCATCGACCTCGGCCTTCTTGAGCCACTCATTGAGCGTATGGGCCGAGCAGCCAATCTTGCCGGCAACCGACACCACTGCCGCCCAGCGGGATGGATATTCCCCGCCATGCTCCTGCACCATCCGCACCGCTCGGGTCCGGACCTCAACTGAAAACTTGTTCGTCGTCTTGCCGGTCATGCTCCATCCTACTCAGGGGTTGGAGCCTCCGGCAAACCCGGTGCGGTTCAGCCATGGACATTACGGCAACGTGACCATCATGTGTCCGCCGGGTACTGGACCGCCGTATCCGTCGCTTTGCGCGAACTGCTGGTCTTGCCCTACGACCATCAAGGGCTTTCTCCACTCGCAAAAAATCTTGCTACCATGCTCGACAGGCAAGGACCGGCGAACTTGCGTCCGTTTCGCAGATGGTTGCTCGATCAAGTAGAGCACCAGACCACGAACTTCTATCGCCGCAGCCTTGAACGCCGTATCGACGTGATCTTGGATAAACTCCGCAGCGTGGACTTTGAGTTTCGGAAGACCGCGCTACGTATTTTGGCCGAAGCCCGCTAACTTCTGCGGACGCTGTCTGGTGCTTCGGAGCTCGGCTGTCTTTTGGCGCAAACGGGATCCAGCAATGGACTCGCCTTCAGCTTGGCGTCAGGTTGGGCCACTAAAGCTTCGGCGGGCCGACAAATTGTGGATGATTTGTCTAGCATCCCAGAGGTCATGTTCCATGAACGACAAACAGACCGTCGGATATTCCAGGCTTCAGATCACATTGCATTGGCTGATCGCCGCGCTCGTCATCTTCCAGCTGATCTTCGGCGAGGGCATGACCAATGTGCGCGACGCGATCGAGGAAGGTGGAACATCGTCCAACATCGATTTTGTCGTCAGCATCGGCCACTACTGGTTAGGGATAGCGATCCTTGCTCTTGTTGTCGTCCGGCTTGGGCTGCGAATTACCCGAGGCGTCCAGCAACGGCCGGTTGCCACCCACACCTGGATGGACTGGGCCGCCAAGGTAGTGCACTTTGCATTCTGACTGATGCTATTCGCCATGCCCGTGCTAGGCTTGCTGACGATTTACGTCTCTGAATCGTTTGGCGATATTCACACGCTGGGCAAGCCGGTTTTCATCGTCCTTATCACCGTCCATGTGGTGGCAGCCCTGTTTCACCAGTTCGTCAAGCGAGACGGCACGCTGGGCCGGATGCTGGTCCTCGCCCGCACCGCGAACTCGTGATCGCGGAACGCCAAGACAATCTGTGTCGTTAGGCGCTGGCCAACTCAGGATACCTTAAGGATACCTCATGAACGCTCAAATTACCTTACCTGAAGCCCACCTGCTAGGGCTCGGGACTTATGTGCCGCCTTATGAACTTCGCCAAGACATGGTCAAAGTGGTGGCCAAGCGCGTGCTGGGCGAGCGCTATCCCGACTTCGAGCGCTTGACCAAATCCTTCGAAAACGCGGGCATCAACACTCGGTATTCGGCAGTGCCTTTCGAATGGTTCGAAAAACCACAGGATTGGCCAAGTCGCACTGACGCCTTTCTCTGCGGTGCGACCGATATGTTCATCGGGGCGGCGAGTAAGGCGCTGGCGGCCGCTGGTTGGGCGGCCGCGGAAGTTGATTGTATCGTCACGGTTACCTCGACGGGCATTGCCACGCCGACCCTTGATGCGCGCGCCATGATGGCCATGCCGTTCCGAGCTGATGTGCAAAGGGTTCCGGTGTTTGGTCTCGGCTGCGCTGGCGGCGTTTCCGGTTTGTCGATCGCGGCGCGGCTGGCCGCGGCGTCGCCGGGTAGCAAGGTGCTGTTTGTCTGTGTCGAAGCGTGCACGTTGTCGTTTCGCGATGACCGGCTGCAGAAGGCCGACATCATCGCCACCGTGCTATTTGGCGATGGCGCCGCAGCTGCGTGTCTCTGTACCGAGGGTGTCAGCTTGGGTCAGTTCGGCCGGGGTGAGGAACATACCTGGCCCAATACGCTCTCGATCATGGGGTGGGATGTCGACAAGGATGGTTTCGGCGTCGTGTTCGATCGCTCGATACCTGAGTTCGTCAAACAGAACTTCGCCGAAGCCGTAGCCAACGGCCTTAGTCGCATGGGACTGGAACAGGCCGATTTGAGCCGTATGGTCTGCCATCCGGGCGGCGCCAAGGTTGTCGACGCCATTGAGGGTGCACTGCATCTTGAGGAAGGTTTACTCGATCACGAACGTGGGATTTTGCTCGACTACGGCAATATGTCGGCACCGACAGTATTGTTCGTGCTGGAGCGGGTGCTGCGCGATGCGCCGTGTGGGCAAATGATGTTGGCAGCGCTGGGACCGGGGTTCACCGCCTCGCTGCTGCCCATACGTTTCCCCGCCTAATGGGACCGGCCTCAGTTCCAGCACTTATGTTCATCACCTTCGTGGTGCTGCAACGCCTGGGCGAGCTGGTGTTAGCGCGGCGCAATACAGCGGCGCTGTTGGCGCGAGGAGCTCGTGAGATCGGGGCAAACCACTATCCGTTGATGGTGGGTATGCACGCGACATTTTTGGCGGCAGTCGCGTGGTTTGGCTGGCAGGCACCGGTTGCGCTGCCTTGGTTGGCAGCTTATGCAGTGTTGCAGGGTTTGCGCGGCTGGATCCTGGCGAGTCTGGGGTCCCGGTGGACCACCCGTATCATTATCCTCGACGAGCCCCTCGTCGTGAGTGGGCCTTACCGATTTTTTTCACACCCTAATTACGTGCTTGTCGTGGCCGAACTGATTGTCGTCCCCATGGTTCTGGGACTTGTATGGGTGGCGCTCATTTTCACTGTACTCAACGCGGCGATGTTGGCACTGCGCATCTCAGTAGAGCAGCAGGGACTGGATCAAATAGCGGTCGGGCGGATTGATGATATCTCCCGGTTGGGCTGACCTGGGACAAAGATTATTGGGTAGGTCCGCTTTATAGAAAAGTCGTACGGCCGTGAACGGTGGCAATGGGGTCGGCCCATAAGGCTGCTGAACTGTTCGCCCTAGTCAATCCGATCAACCATGCGCGCACGCCCGAAGAGGTCGAACGCTACAAGGTAGAGCCGTATGTGGTTGCCGCCGACGTCTACTCGGTCACGCCGCATGTCGGGCGTGGCGGCTGGACCTGGTACACCGGGTCCGCAGGATGGATGTATCGGGCAGGTGTCGAGGGCATTCTGGGCATCCGCAAGGAGGGTGCCTTTCTCGTCGTCGCCCCCTGCATTCCGCTAGGTTGGCCCGGATTTGAGGCCACGGTGAAGATGGCATCAACCCACTATGCAATCCGCGTGCACACTTCGCTGGACGGACCGGACAGCATCTCGGGAGCTATCCTTGATGGCTCACACATCGAATCCGCTAACAGCAGGGTCCGTCTTCCCCTCGACGGTGGCAATCACCGCCTGTCCCTGAACCTCGCATAGTCATCCGGGAGTGGCGCTCGCACCGGCCTCGACCGGTCACGAACCCGCCCACTTCGTATCGCCGGCAAGCTGATGGACCTCCGGCACTGGGCCTCGACAAGAAGGCCCCGATCTCTTGGCCGGGGCTCTCGTGCATTTTGCGCCAGTTTGCACGACTAGCGCGGGAGCGAGTTCCAACTAGAGATGAAAATGGCGTCAGGAACTGTGTTTTGGCGCCCAATATTGACTCTGACTCAGTTTTGATGAAGTTGGCGAGCTGACTGGCGGCGTTTCCCATCATCCAGGATCCACAACATGCAAAGGCCGCTCCGCCTATCGTCTCTGGTTCCGCCAGGCTGCCGGTGAAGCGGCGCGGCGCGGCGGCCACCGTCACTCAGTCGTCTTGCCGTCGAAGTGCTCCGTGTCGGCCTCCGCCTCGGCCCGGGTGTGGTGGACAATGCCGTCCCGATGATTGGGCGGAGAATAGAGCGTATAGAGCTTGAGCGGAACATCGCCGGTATTGATGATGTTGTGTTTGGCCCCAGCCGGCACGACTACCGCGAAGCCCGCTGTGATCGCGGTCCGAACCCCATCGAGAACCGCCTCACCGCTGCCTTCCTCGACGCGAAAGAACTGGTCGAGTTTGTGGACCTCTGCCCCGATCTCCTCTTTGGGCTTCAACGACATGACGACGAGTTGGCAGTTTCTTGCCGTGTAGAGGACGCGTCGGAAATCGTCATTGTATACCGCGAGACGTTCGATGTTTTGTACAAAGCCTTTCATAGCGACTCCTCTTAGCTCACCGTTATGCCCTGCTCATCGACCTTGATCTCGGGGCTGGGTTTCTGTGTTTCCTGATTAAAGAATTTAGCGAGCGGAGGCCGCCACGACGACCGCCGCAAGCCCAATGACAAGATAGCGTGCGTTTCTGCTCATGCAGGGCGCCTACTTGCCCTTCAGAGTGTCTTTGAGTCCGCCGACCGCGTTTTGCAGCTTGCCCTCGGCCTTGTCGGCAGTGCCTTCAGCTTCAAGCTTGGCGTCGCCGATGACCTTGCCAATTACCTGCTTGACGGTGCCCTTGGCCTCCTTGACTGATCCTACAATCCGGTCCTTGTCTACCACTTGGTCCCTCCTGGGTATGTGTTGCCGATCTTCCTTAAACTGCACGATCAAACGACTGGGCCGCCTCTGCTTCTGCGGCGATTGGCGCAAGTGCACCGTGACCGAAGAAGTCCGCTGTTGCCGCGCCAGCCGAGGTCGCGGGCACTGCTTATTTGGCCAAGCTATGGCTAGCAGGCGCAATCGTCCGACGAATTGATCCAGAACAAATCCCGGCCGAGACATGCGTCGGTGGAGATCAGGGAGACAACGACTACCTGGGGGTTTAAAGACCATTTATCAGGTCGATACGAGAACCAGGGAAGGCAAAGGAATGCTGAGCCTTGTCGTCCAGCCATGGGGAGTTACCTCGCGATCGATTCTTCCGCCGAACTCCGCCTCGATCAAGCGTAACATAAGCGTAGTGCCGAAACCCCTTGGAGCAGAGTCACCGGTCTGCAATTGCAGCGCCTCCTCCCGCCAGCACAGCCCCAACCTTCCGTCAGCCTGACGCCAGTCCACAAAAATCCGGCCATCCATGTGCCGCAGCGCACCATATTTCAGGGCGTTCGTCGTCAGTTCGTGAAAGACCAGGGCAAGCACTTCCGAAGGACGTTGTCCCACCACAAGCTGGGGTCCGGACAGCGAAACCCGATCGTTCTCAGCATCCGTCCACATGAACGGCGCGAGGACGGCATGTAGAATATCCTTGATGGACAAGGCGCCGTGGATGGACCCGGCCTGCGGCGCCTTGAACGCCAAATCGATGACGGAGGACAGAGCGAGAATTCGCCCCCTGAGGCTCTCTTCCATCTCCTTGGGCGATTGGGCGCCACGGGCGCTGAGCGAGATCAGCGCGTTGACAGTCGCCATCAGATTTTTGACGCGGTGGCCCATCTCGTGCGCCACGACCTCCTGATGCGCCAGTTCCAGGCCAAGGGCCTTCTCATGAGCCTCCGACTCCTGGACCCGGAACTGGTCGGAGCGGTCGTACACCACCGCGAGGACGAACTGTGACCCCCCAGTGCGTATCGTGCGAAGACCTACTTCGATCGGGAAGACCGAGCCATCCTTGCGCTGCCCCCTAAGGGAACGCCCTGGTCCCATTGCGCGCATTTGGTCCGACCCCAATGCCTGGGACCGGACTGCGGCGTGACCGTCGCGCAGCCCGGCAGGGACCAGAATATCAACGCTCCTGCCGAGCAGGCCATCCGCCTCGTAGCAGAACTGGCGGCCCACTTCGGCGTTCACAGCCAGCATGACCCCTCGCGTATCGACGACAATGGCGCCGGCCGGGATGGTGTCTAGGACATCCTGAATCGAGAGGGTCATCCCCGCCAAGTCGGCGCTGGCTGCCACCCGGGTGTGAGCCCTACCAGTGATATCGTCCATATTTTAGCCCCACCGCTTGTACGTTGTCTGAAGCAGTCTATCTCCGCGGTCTCACGCAGTCTTGACCAAAATCAAACCTGCTGAATGGGCGCTCCCGGCCTGAATGGCCCCCCTATGGCGAGTGTGCAGCGACGGCCGCAAGCACCTTCACCGCCACTCAGCAGCCCGAGTCCTGCATCGCTCCTAGATCGGGCATGTCCCTCAACGTGTCGAGACCAGTGGCGCAGTTGTGGGCGGTTTGCGCTGTCGGACCCGTTGGTTCCACGTAGCGGCAGGTGCGCCAAGGCGGGGGCACGCAGGACTGTGGCCTCTTTGCTTATCGATGGGTTATTACATCAATATATGTACTTCGTCGGCGCCATATCGCTGCAATGTCTGACGCGCCTCTTTCACACACTACGCACCTTCGATGTCCAGAAAGGACCAAGAGAGACCCTAAGCCTCTGAGATGCATGAGCTTGCTCCAACCATTTCCTTTGAAATCCTCAGCATAGGAATTTGGGCGATCGGCGCGGAAATCGTCTGTCCAAATCCCATCTCAGCTCTATCGGGCGCTGCCCTGGTGTGCCCGGCTATACTCTCGATAACACTTCATTATCGACAGTTATAATCACTTCGTGGTCGCCAGAGCGTAACCGGCGGTGATGAGCTTCGGGTCCTTCTGTCCGGCATGGGGTGGACAGGGGACTGTCTGCTCTTGATACCAAACCGACAAAAGCCTCCGCTTGCGGCGGAGCATCAACTGCATTTGAAGCGCACCGCCATCGACGAAGAGTTCGGCGCCGATTGCATCGACCCGCTCAGATCAGGTGCGTAGAACGGTACGAACAGATCGCAGCTTCGGTGTTGACGTGGATCGCATAAAGGCTGGTGGTGGCGGTGATGAACAGATGGGTGTTCCGGGGCCCGCCAAAGGCCAGGTTGGAGACAACCTCGGGTACCAGAATTCTTCCCAACAACATGCCCTGTGGATTGAAACACTGGACGCTGTCTGCTGAGGACGTCCACAGATTGCCATGGAAATCGACACGGATACCGTCGGGCACGCCAGGTTCAATTGTGGCAAATACCCGTGAATTGGTCAGCGCGACGCCACCGACCACATCAAAGGCGCGGATCGTGGCGGGTGCTGTTCCATCCGTATGGGTGCCCGAATCTGCGACATAGAGAATGGATTCGTCGGGCGAAAAGGCCAGCCCATTAGGCTGCAAAAAATCACCAACAACGCTGGTCAGCGTGCCGGTTTCGACGTCGAGCCGGAAAACGTTGCGTGCTTCCTGCTCAGGGACGGAGCGATAGCCTTCGTAGTTGCCCATGATGCCGTAGGTCGGGTCGGTGAACCAAATGGCGCCATCGCTTTTGACGACAACGTCGTTGGGGGAATTGAGCCGCTTGCCCTCATAGTGGTCGGCCAACGTCTTGATCGATCCGTCTGTCTGGGTGCGAACGACCGTTCGGGTGCCATGCTGGCAACTGACCAGTCGCCCCTGGCGGTCCAGCGTGTTGCCATTGGTGAAATTGGAATTCCGGCGCAGCGCGGTCACAGCGCCGTCGGGTGTCCAGCGCAAGATGGACTGATTGGGAATGTCGGAAAAATATAGGCACTGGTGCGCTGGAACCCAGACCGGACCCTCAGTCCACATATGGCCGGACGACAATTGCTTGAGGCCCACGTTATGCTGGATGAGTGCATGGAACGCGGGGTGCCGTATGTCATACAACGGGGTCATGCCGAATAGATCCTCTTGCTGGCAAATATCACCACAGCGACGATAATGCCCCCGGTCAGAAGCAGCCTGATGCCGGCGCCCAGGCCAAGGCTATTGAGCATGGAGACCAACAGGAACATGAACAAAGCTGCGCCCCAGATGCCCGGGACATTGCTGTTTCCACCGGCAATCGAGCTGCCGCCGATAACGACCACCGCAATCGACATAAGCATGTATTCGGTACCCATGTTCAGATTGGCGCCGCCCGAAAAGCTCGCGAGCAGAAATCCGGCAAAGGCGGCAAGCGTTGCCGAGCCCACATAGACGCAGATGCGCACCAGATTGATCGGCACGGCGCTCAACTGGGCGGCACGCAAATTCTGGCCGACCGCCAGGATCCAGCGTCCGAAAATGGTGCGTTCCAGCACGAACCAAGCCAGCAGCGCAAGCACCACCACGACAATCGCCACATTGGGGATAGCCAGGGTGCTGCCGGTGGTGAAGTCAGCCAGAGGCTGAGGCGGCTTGATGCGCAGGCCTCGATTGGACCAAATGGCGATCGACTGGAAGATGAACGAAGACGACAGCGTGGCGATAATCGGCGGAATGCGCAGCGCCAGGATCAGGCCATAGTTGAAGATGCCGCAGGCCACGCCCACGGCCAGCGCGATCAGCAGGCCCGGCACTATGAGGCCGGTATCGGAATCCATGAATTTGAGCGAAAGCGTTGCGGCCAGTGTCATGCTTGCGGGAACCGACAGATCGACGTTGCCAGGCCCCAGCGTGATGACGAACATCTGTCCAACGCCAACAATGACGGAAAATGCCGCAAAGGTAAGAGCCGCGTTGAGCAGTGAGTACGAGCCCTGACCACCCGAAACGACCATCGTTCCACCGAATGCCAATGCGGCAGCGAGGAAGGACCAAATCCAGGGCGCTTGCCTCAATCGGGCAAACAGGTTTGGGCCAGCGGCCTGCGCGTGCGCTGTCATCACGCGGTCCTCCGATAGGAAATAAGCAAGCGGGCGGCTAGCACCAGGATCAGGATCGCGCCTTGGGCGCCAATTTGCCAATCCGGCGAGAGCCGCAGAAAGGACAGGAAACTTGCCGCCAGCGTCAGCGTGAGTGCGCCAATCACTGCGCCAATGGGGGACACGCGCCCCCCGGTAAATTCGCCTCCGCCCAGGATCACTCCGGCAATTGAGAGCAGTGTGTAGCGCAGGGCGATATTGGCATCGGCAGCCGTGGTCAGGCCCACCAGCGCCATGCCCGCCAGCACGCCGAATAGACCGGCCAAACCATAGGCGAGTGCCTTGAGCCCGATGATGGACCAGCCGGAACGATCCAGCGCCCGTTCATTGCCACCCACGCCCTGGAGCACAACACCGATCGAGGAGCGCTTGATAAAGAGGTGCATGACCAGCCCGATCACGATCGGGGCGAGGACCGCCAGGGGCACAAATATGGGTTTAAGACTCATCAAGTCGCGCACCCAGCCGGGCGCTGCGCCGCCGGGCGACGGCAGGATCAGCACCGCAAGACCGGACCACACGAAGGATGCCCCCAGGGTCACCACGATGGCCGGCAAACCGCGCGCGTGAATGATTGCGCCCATGGCAGCATAAGCCAGCACAGAGGCGGCGAGGACCGCATAGCCGAGCAAGGGCGTGTCATTGACAAGCGTGGCCGTGACGCAGGCGCAGAAGGTGACAAACGTGCCGATGGACAGGTCGATGTCGTTGACCATGATGATCAGCATCTGGGCAATAGTGGCCAGCGCCAACGGAATTGCCAGATTGAACAGCAGGTTGACCCCAAAATAACTCATGGCGCGCGGCTGCAGCCAGAAGACGGCGGCGAGCAAGACGCTGAGGGACACGACCGGCAGCAATGTCCGGATCTGGTCGCGAGTCATTCTGCGGCCTCCTGCATCTCAAAGGACGCGCGCAAGATGTTCTCCTCGCTGATTTGCGGTCCCGTCAACTCGGCCGAAATGGCGCTGTCGCGGAACACGAAAACGCGGTCGCATTCGAGGATTTCGTCGGTTTCTGTCGAATACCAAAGAAAGGTTCGGCCTGCCTCGGCTTCAGCTCGGATCATGCGATAGACTTCTTTTTTGGTGCCGACGTCGACACCGCGCATGGGGTCATCCATGATCACAATTAGCGCACTGGAAGCCAGCGCTTTGGCGAACAGTACTTTTTGCTGGTTTCCACCGGACAGCGACAGGATCGGATTGCCCAGATCGGGTGTTTTGATCTGAATTTTTTGCTTCCAGGTCGCGCCGAGTTCGCCTTCCTTGCGTCGATCAACCAGACCGCGACGGCCAAACTCGGCTAGTGTGGCGAGGCTGAGATTTTTCAGGATCGACCAGATCGGCATGATGCCATCACGGCCCCGGTCCCCGGCCACAAACACAACGTCGGGTTGCTGGCGGGCCCGCCATGTAGAGGTCTTGTCAAAATAGAACCGGGCCAGTGCCTCGGCTTGCCCGTGTCCCGCCAAACCCGCCAGACCAACAATTTCACCTTGACGCGCCGATAGTCCGTTCGGAAGGCGTAGCACGATATCGCCCGGCACACGCTCTGTGTGTGCTTCGGCAAAATTGCCGCCATCTGCTGCAACATGACCCATTGTATCGACCAGTGTCTGGCGCGTGAACGTGCCGGTCGGACGATCCTCGACAATTTGTCCGTCTTTCATGACGACGATGCGGTCTGCGACCTGAAAAATCTCGCCCATCATATGGGTGATAAAGATCACCGCCCCACCGGCAGCACAGAATTTGCGGACATGATCCAACAGCTGATGCGAAATACCAGCGTCAAGTGAGGACGTTGGCTCGTCCAAAATGACCAGACGTGGGGCAATGTCGCGCGCGGAAAAAGCGATAGCAATTTCCACCATTTGCCGCTCTGCAATGCTCAGATCGGCCACGACCGAGTCCGGCCCGATGCCGTGGCCGGGGAATACTTCGTCCAAAGCAGCCATAACGGCGACAAGGGCGGCCTTGCGCCAGCCCCAACGAGGCATGTTGCGAAAGGGAATGCGATAATTCTCGAGCACCGACAGGTTCGGGCACAACGATAATTCCTGGAACACACTGCGAATGCCGTTGGCTGCGGCCAGATCGGCATTGCGCCCTCCACCGTCTGCGGCGTGCGCACCATATTGGACCTGACCGGCTGTCGGCGTCAGTCGTCCATTGATGATATTGACGAAAGTTGATTTTCCGGCGCCGTTATGGCCGACGAGGCCGATACATTCACCGGCCCTGACGACCATTGACGCGCCTGCCAAAGCGCGGACAGGTCCAAAGGACTTGTCCACGCTCTGCAGGGAAACAACCAGCGTTGAGCCAACGCCAGAGGTATCAGTATTTGGGATCATGCCCTGGAGTTACCGAGCAGCTTCGATGACGGCGATGGAGTCGTCGAGCGAATACTCGACATTGGCAACTGAGCCTTCAGGCGTTGTTTCAAGCGCGGCATCCAGACCAGCCTGATCGATGGCAAGGAATGGAACCGTCAGGTCCTTCGGTACTTCCTGGCCATCCAGAATCTGCTGGGCAACCCAGAAGGCAAGGGTGCTGACGCCGGGTGCGATCGACAACGAGGTGGTCTCGTAGCCATTGGCTGCCTTCTGCTCAGCCCACCAGGCGAGCTCGTCCTGACGATTGCCCATGACGATGATCGGCATGGGGCGATCAGTGGCCGCAATAGCCTGTGCTGCGCCGTAGCCGTCGCCGCCCTGGGTCACGACAGCGACCAGTTCAGGCAAGCTCGGCAGGATGCCAGCAACGGCCTTCTGGGCAACGTCCTGGGCCCAATCGCCATTGACCGAACCAACAATGTTGAACTTGGTCTTGGCCACTTCTTCATGGATGCCGGCGCTGATTTCATCGTCAACGAACACGCCAGCAAGGCCGCGGATTTCGAGCAGGTTGCCGCCCTCGGGGAAGCGCGCTGCCAGGTAGCTCACCTGATCACGGCCCATCTGGCGGAAGTCCACGGCAATGCGCCAGGCGCAGGGCTCGGTGACGATGCCGTCAAAAGAAACGACAATGATGCCGGCGTCGCAGGCTTCCTTGATGGCGCCATTGAGCGAGGTGGGCGATGCCGCATTGACGACGATAGCGTCGTAGCCCTGCAGGATCATGTTCTGTATCTGGGCAGCCTGCTCGGTTGCCTGATTTTCGGCGGTAGTGAAAGCGTCTGCTGCTGCCACGACGCCGGTGCCCACGGCTGGCCCGGTGACCTTGTTCCAGCTTTCCAGCATTGCCTGACGCCAGCTATTGCCCGCGTAATTGTTGGACAGCGCAATGCGCTTGCCTGCGGTTTCAGCCAGTACTGGCGTTGCGGCGACAAGCGCCAGAACGGCAGCGGCCGAAAGAAACTTCACACGATAGGTCATTAGATGTCCTCCCTGGGTGCGACTGTGATCGCGTCTTTTTTGTAGATGCGCCTCCACGCGCTGTTCAAAAGTAAACCGTATTGCGCCCCGCTTCTACAGAGTATGAAGTGCAGAACAATTGCGGGAACCCGCAACGGATCAACACCGACCCGCAAGACGGCAGGTCGGTTAGGCGCTAGATTGGGGGGAGGGGACAAGGTGGCCGGTGTGGACAATTACGTCAAGATTTCTAACCATCTGGCGGGTGAGCTCGATATTCGTTCGGCTCTAAGGGCGGTGAGTGGCGAAATCGAGAAGATTATCGCTTACGATCATCTCGACGTTTGCCTGATCGACCAGGATGGGCTGTGGAACACCTCCTATGAGGTTGGTCTGCGCACCAGTTGGAGCAGTTCGCGCTCGCTGGTCGCGGCATCGCCGGTTCGCAGTATCTTGAACGGCGAAACCGACACCATGTTGACCGGGGATGCGCTTATCGACCCGCGCTATGTCTTTCCCGGCTCGGTCTCGGAGCCGATGGTCAAACACGGCCTGCGCAGCCGGATCAATGTGGCGATGAAGGTGTTTGGCCGCACCGCGGGCGCCTTGAATTTCTCGCTACGGCAGCCCGACCATTACAACGAGAGCCATGTTCCTACGGTGCAGAACCTGGCAGATATCCTGGCGCCCTACTTCTTTGCATTGCGCGCCAACGAGAATGCCAAAAAAGAAGCGGTTGAGCGCACCAAGATCGCGGCTCAGCAGGAAGGGCTGCGCTTGGGTGCTCTGCGTCTGACAGATGCGCTTGAACGCGAGCGCCAGCGGATCGGGATGGATTTGCACGATCAAACCCTGGCCGATCTGACGCGCATCTCGCGCGCACTGCGGCCCGGCCTGACCTTAGATGAAACCGCCCAATTGCAGGGCGAATTCCAGGGCTGCATCCAGCAGTTGCGGCGCATCATTGAAACGTCGGTGCCATCAATTCTCGAACTGTTCGGCTTTGAAGAGGCTGTCCGATCCCACTTCGAATCCGTGCGAGGTCCTGATCAGAAGACCACCCTGTCTTTCGTGGACAGCACTCATGGTAGCATGAGCGACCTAGGGGAAACCGAGCGCATAGCTTTGTTTCGCATTTGCCAGGAAGCCATCAATAACAGTCTCAAACATGCCGAGGCGTCCCAGCTCAATGTCACTATCGATGAAAGTGATGATAAACGCGTCCGCGTCCGCATCGCCGACAATGGCCAGTTTGACGATGCGGGCCGCACGCGTCAAAGCGGGCTGCAGCATATGCGCACCCGGGCCAAACTGATTGGCGCCAGCTTCAAGATCGAAAAATCATCGGGCTCTACTATTACCGTTCTCATGTCCCGCTCAAACCAAGAAGAAACAGTGCTTTGAGGATTTTGCTCGTCGAGGATGACAAGTTGCACCTGAGCTATCTCAAGGAGCAGGTCACGAGTACTTTTGACAGTGTGCGACAATTGGTCTGCGCTTCCACAGGCTCGGAGGCGGAGGCGTTGGCACGGTCGGAAAACATTAGCGCCATCGTGATGGATCTGCGGATGAAGGAGCGCAACGGGGTGGACGCAGCCCGCGTCATCTGGCGCGAACGTCCGCATACGCGCATTCTGTTCTGGTCCAACTATGCCGATGAAGCTTACCTCCGCGGCATCTCTCGCATCGTTCCCGATCAGTCGGCATATGGCTATGTGCTCAAGACGGCTTCACCAGAACGTCTGGCACTGGCCATGCGCGCTGTGCTTGGCGAAGGGCAAATCCTGATCGACCGCGAGGTGCATTCGCTCAATTCCTTCGGCCAACGCCGCAAGGATGCGCTGACTGAGGTGGAACTGGCGATTCTGAACGACATCGCACTGGGTCTGCCGGACAAGTTCGTGGCCCTGCGTCATGGGCTATCGCTCAGAACGGTTCAGAACCGGTTGATGGACCTTTACGACAAGCTCTCCCAACAGGACGATCTGTTCGATCGTCTCGGAACAGAACCGAACAAACGCAACCGTGCGGTGGCCACGGCGGTCAAACTGGGCTTCATCACCTCGGAAACTCTCGAGACAACAGAAAAAGACCTGGCAGCCTGGGCCGATCAAAGGACAATAGAGAACTCGTAATTTTTTGATTGCAGTTCGGATCTGACCAGCTTCGCCGATGGCCATGCTAGCGCTGTCGGCGAAGCGCCCCATATCGGCCGTTCAGAGCGTTTGCGACGGCCACCAGAGCGAACGTCAGGATATCTGGCTGCCGCGGCGATGAAGGCGGGATAGGCCCAGGCGCGGTTCGCCAGCACCGCCGCGACCAGCACTAGCTTTATCAGCCCGTGGATGAACAGCTACCAGGCCATGAAGGACTGGGCATCGGTGGTGAAGCCATCGTCCGCCCGGCGCAGAGCATTGGCGACCAGGTCGCGCGAATCCTCCAGCAGTTCGGCTGCAGTCAGTGTAGAGACGACCTGGAGGATAAGGTCATGGCTGAGAAGGCCAGTGCGAGGCCGCCAAGGACCTCAGCCAAGCTGTGCGCGCCTTTTAGCCAGAGGCTGGCCTGAAAGACGCGCCGGAGGTCGCTTTCGGACACATGCATCAGGTCTGCCTGCCCGGATCGTTTGCCGCTGCGAGTGGGCCGCCATTCTCATGCCGGAAGAACCAGGCCTTGGCGATCTCCGTGGCTACGACGTAACCGCCGACAATAGCTACCACTGCGGCCAGTTCCGTGGCCGACAGCGGGACGAAGCCGAAGAGCGCACTGACCCCGCCCAGGAACGGGATCGCGAAGGTGGCAGACGCGACTGCAAGGGTCGACCACAGCAGCAATCGGCTTGGACTGCTGTGGAAGGCCGGCTTGCGGGTGCGCAGGACCAGAACTACCCCGAGCTCGGTCAAGAGCGAGATCATGAACCACGAGGTCTGGAATACCGCCTGGCCCGCGTGGAAGATGTAGAGCAGCACGGCGAAGGTCAGCATGTCGAAGACCGAGCTGATCAGGCCGAAGACGATCATGAATCGCTGGATGTCCTTGACGCTCCAGCGCTGCGGGCTGGACAGTCGCTCGGGGTCCACAGTATCGCTGGCGATAGCCAGCGAGGGCAGGTCCGAGAGGAAGTTGTTGAGCAGGATCTGCTTGGCCACCAGCGGCAGGAAGGGCAAAAGCGGCGTGGCCAGTGCCATGCTGATCATGTTGCCGAAGTTGGCGCTGGTAGTGATCGAGATATATTTCAGCGTGTTGGCAAAGGTTCGCCTGCCGTCCTCGACACCCTGACGCAGCACGTCCAGATCGCGGCTGAGGAGGATGATGTCGGCGCTCTCGCGGGCAACGTCCACGGCTTCGGCGACCGAGATGCCGACATCAGCGGCATGCAGCGCGGGTGCATCGTTGATCCCGTCGCCCAAATAGCCGACCGAATGGCCAGTCTGCTGCAGGGCGCGGACAATGCGTTCCTTCTGCTGCGGGTCGATCTCGACGAAGAGGTCGGTTCGCGGCGCGAGGTTCCATAGCGCCTCGTCCTTCATCCCGGACAGTTCCTCGCCGGTCAGCATCGACGCGGCGTTCAGTCCGACCGCCTCGGCCATGTGTGCGGTGACATGGCGGTTGTCGCCGCTGATGACCTTGATGGCGATGCCGAGCCGGGCGAGATTGCCGATCGTATCCCGCGCTTCGGGCTTCGGCGGATCGAGGAATACGAGGAAGCCGCGGAACACCATGTCCCGCTCGTCGTCGTGGTCATAGTCGGGCTTGACGGCAACCCGGCGTGTGGCCAGCGCGAGGACGCGGAAACCCTCTTGGCCCTTTCCCTTGAACACCGTGTCAAGGTTCTCGCGCGCACCCTGGTCCAGCGGCACTTCAGCGCCCTCGCGCTCGAATGCAGTGCAACTATCCAGAACGGTTGAGAACGCACCCTTGGTGACGATCAGATGATTCCCGGGGTCGGCGCTGTCGGCGACCACGATGGTCAGCCGCCGACGCACGAAATCGTAGGGAATTTCGTCGATCTTGGTCAGCCCCGGGATCGTCAGTCCGGCCGATGCGCCGGCAGCTACGATGGCGGCATCGAGCGGGTTCCCGATCCCTGTCTCGAGCGCGGAATTGACATAGGCGAGCTGCTTAACCTCGTCTGACGGTCGGGCTTCCGCATCCAGCACCTCGCTCAGCACGATGGTGCCCTCGGTCAGCGTGCCGGTCTTGTCGGTGCACAGCACGGTCATGCTGCCGAGGTTCTCGATGGCATCCAGCCGCCGCACGATCACGCCGCGCCTGCTCATGGCCCGTGCGCCGGCGGAGAGTGTCACGCTGATGATCGCAGGAAGGAGTTCGGGCGACAGGCCCACCGCCAATGCCACGGCGAACAGCAACGACTCGATCACAGGGCGCGCCAGCAGCAGGTTCATCGTCAGGACGAACAGGACGATGACTACCATAACGCGGATCAGCAGATAGCCAAACTGACGGACCCCGCGTGCGAAGTCGGTTTCAGGCTGGCGCGCCTGCAGTCTCGCGGCAATGGCGCCGAACTCCGTCCGCCGCCCGGTCCTAACCACCATGACCTTCGCCGTGCCGCTGCGCACCGACGCGCCCAGGAATACGGCGTTAGTCCTTTCGGCAAGCGGGGCATCGGGGGCTACGACGCCCGGCCGCTTCTCGACCGGAAAGGACTCGCCCGTCATGCTGGCCTCGGACACGAGAAAATCCTGCGCCTCGAGGATGATGCCATCGGCGGGGATCAGGTTTCCCGCCGACAGAAGGATCACATCGCCAGGCACGAGCTGCATTACCGGCAGTACCTGTTCCTGACCATCGCGCAGCACGCGGGCCGTCAGCGCGAGGCGCTTCTTCAGTTCCTCGACCGCCGTCGAAGCCCGATATTCCTGATAGAAACTGAGCAGGGAGCTGCCCAGCACGATGGCCAGGATAATCCCGGAATCGACCCATTGCTGCAGCACCAGCGAGATTGCGGCGGCAAAGGCCAGGATCAGGACCAGCGGGCTTTCGAACTGGCGTAGCAGAAGCCGCAGCGCGCTCAGGCGCGGCGCATCCTGGACGCTGTTGGGGCCGACGGCTGCAAACTGCGAAGCCGCCCTTTCCGACGTGAGCCCCCCAAGTCCCGCACCCAGAGATGCCGCCAGGGCGGTAGGGTCCTCGTTCCAGTAGCTCGCGTCACGCGCTGTGTCTGCCATGGGCTGCCCCCAGCATCAGTGATGGGCCGCCGCTATGCGCAGACGCGATCATACCACGGTTCCGAACAGCGCACCGATTCCGGCGGTCAGCGCCATGGCAAGCGCGCCCCAAAAGGTCACGCGCAGCGTCGCCTTCATCACGTTCGCACCGCCCGTCCGGGCGCCGATCGCGCCGAGGAGCGAAAGAAACAGAAGAGAGGCGGCTGAGACTCCGACCACCAGAGCGGCGCGGGGCATCAGCATCAGCAGCACCATCGCCAGCGGCATCGCGGCGCCCACCGCGAAGGTCGCTGCCGAGGTGAGCGCCGCCTGGATGGGGCGTGCCGTCGTTACCTCGGAGATCCCGAGCTCGTCGCGCGCATGCGCCGCCAGCGCGTCCTTCGCCATCAGCTGATCGGCCACCTGATGCGCGAGATCGGGCGACACGCCACGGTCGATGTAGATACGCGCCAGCTCCTCGCGTTCGCAGTCGGGCTGGGTGGAGAGTTCAGCGCGCTTGCGTGCAAGATCGGCCTCTTCGCTGTCGGACTGCGAGCTGACAGAGACATACTGGCCGGCTGCCACGGACGTCGCGCCAGCCACAAGCCCGGCAACGCCGGCCACCAGCACCTCTGAGGTCGCGGCCGACGCCGCCGCAACGCGGACGATCAGACTTGCGGTTGAGACGATGCCATCATTCGCGCCCAGCACGGCTGCCCGCAGCCAGCCGATGCGTGAGACGAGATGGGATTCGGGATGCGAATGAAGGCGCGACATGGCAGATCCCGGGGATTGCTTTTCAATTCTACGTCTCGAGCTTCTACTTTGATAGTTTGAACAGCGGTGTTGGAAATGAGAAGGCGATCGCGGGACCGTATCTATCGGTCGGGGATGAACACTTAAAGCAACTTCTCACATATCCTACGGTTAAGTATTTCAAGCGCCTTGACCTGGATCAATAAGCCGCGGACCAGGGGGGGTGATAATACGTCTAGTCCAGTCAAGTGCCATTGAACACCTAATATCCTCGCGGAATTGATCAGGCACTTCGGCGATAGCCGCTTCTGGAGGAGTGGCGACCGACGCCGATACAAACCCTGGGTTTGGGAGAGAGAAAGCATGGCTATCACGGGTCTCGAAGGGGCGCCGAAGGCCGATAGCAGGTCATCCGGCAAGCTCGGATTGGTCTCGCTTGTCGCCCTCGTCGTAGGTTCAATGATTGGCGGCGGCGTTTTCAGCCTGCCGCAGAACATGGCCAAGGGTGCATCTCCGGGTGCCGTCGTCATCGGCTGGCTGATCACCGGCATCGGCATGCTGGCGCTGGCCTTCGTCTATCAGGGACTGTCGACCCGAAAGCCTGCGCTCGACGCCGGTCCCTATGCCTATGCTCGGGCCGGCTTCGGCGATTTCGTCGGCTTCAACAGTGCCTGGGGCTACTGGCTCAGCGCCTGGCTCGGCAACGTCTCGTATGTCGTGCTGATCTTCGGCGCCCTGAGCTATTTCTATCCGGCCTTCGGCGCCGAGGGGAACACGGTGCAGGCGATCATCGGCGCCTCGGTCGTTCTGTGGATCACCCATGCGCTGGTCCTTATGGGTATCCGGCAGGCCGCCATCATCAATGTCGTTACCACGATCGCGAAACTGCTACCTATCCTGCTGTTCATCCTGCTGGTGGCGTTGGCGTTCAACCCGCCGAAGATCAGCATTGATTTCTGGGGGACGCAGACACCCGACCTTGGCAGCATCATGGACCAGGTCAAAAGCACGATGCTTGTCACGCTCTGGGTCTTCATCGGGATCGAAGGCGCAAGCGTTGTCTCTGGCCGCGCCGCCAGACGGGAGGACATTGGTCGCGCCACGATCATCGGATTCGTCATCGCGCTCGGCGTCTATTTGTGCGTATCGTTGCTATCCTTCGGCGTCATGAACCAGGCTGAACTCGCCGGCCTGCCTTCGTCGGCGTCGATGGCCAACGTGCTGGAACAGGTCGTTGGTCCCTGGGGTTCGGTTCTCGTGCGGATCGGGCTTGTCATCTCGGTGGCTGGCGCGTTCCTGAGCTGGACTTTGTTTGCCGCCGAAATTCCGTATCGTGCAGCGAAGGAGGGCATGCTGCCGAAAATCTTTGCGGCCGAAAACGCGAACGGATCTCCCGCCGGGGCGCTTTGGATCACCAACATTTTCGTGCAGATTTCCCTCATCGTCACGCTTTTCTCGAACTCGACCTATCTTGCTCTGTTCTACATCGCCTCGACGGCGATCCTGGTGCCCTATGTCCTCTCCGGCGCTTATGCGCTCAAGCTTGCGCTGAGCGGCGAAGGCTACGGCGCGGGCGAGCGGCGTGGGCGCGACATGTTCGCCGGCGCGCTGGCCACGGTTTATGGCGCGTGGCTGATCTATGCCGCAGGGCCAAATTACCTGCTGATGTGCGCCATCCTCTATGCCATCGGGGTTCCGGTCTACTGGTTCGCCCGTTCCGCGAGGGGCGAAAAGGCCTTTTCCGGTATTGAGGCGGTGATCGGCATGGGGATCGTGATCGCTGCAGGCATCGCCGCCTACCTGATGTGGACCGGCGCCATCAGCGCGCTTTGACCCCCTTGAATTGAGGAACCCTGTGATGAAGGCGGAAATGAAACTCGGGGTCCATTCGGAGACCGGAAAGCTGCACCAGGTCATCGTCTGCCGCCCGGGCCTTGCCCATCGGCGCCTGACGCCGGCCAATTGTCAGGAATTGCTGTTCGACGATGTGTTCTGGGTCAAGCAGGCACAAAAGGACCATGACGTCTTTGCCGCAACCATGCGCGGCGAAGGCGTCGAGGTGCTGGATGTCAACGTGCTTCTGGCCGAGACATTGGAAACGGAGGAAGGCCGCGCCTACGTGCTGGACCACAGGATCAGCGCCGATCAGGTCGGCGTTGGTATGATCAGCGAATTGCGCGGCTGGATGGATGAGCTGCCGGGCGCCGACCTGGCCGAATACCTTCTGGGCGGACTGGCCGCAGACGATCTGCCATTCAGCCCTACTGGTCTGTTCGGCGGCTACCTCGGCCATCACGGTTTCATCCTGCCGCCTCTGCCGAATGCGCTGTTCACCCGCGACAACTCTGCCTGGATTTATGGTGGCGTTGTCGTGAACCCGATGTACTGGGCCGCACGCCGCCCGGAAACCTTACTGAACACGGCAATCTACCGGTTTCACCCTGCGTTCGCCGGCAAGGCCGAAATCCATTGGGGCGATCCGACCAAGGAGCACGGGCTGGCCACGCTCGAGGGCGGCGACATCATGCCGGTCGGCAACCGCACGGTTCTGGTCGGCATGGGCGAGCGGTCGTCGCCACAAGGCATCGGGCAGCTGGCACAAGCGCTTTTCGCCAAGGGTCTTGTGGACCGCGTTCTGGCCTTTCGCATCCCGAAATCGCGCGCAGCGATGCACCTCGACACCGTGTTCACGCTGTGCGGCGGGGATGTGGTGACGACCTTCAAGGAAGTTGCCGACGAACTGACTTGCTACGACATCCGTCCCGGCGAGGGAACGGCGCCGCTGGCGTTCCGCCTCGACCCGCGCCCGATCTTCGAAATCGTGGCCGAAGTTCTTGGCTACAAGAAACTGCAGATCGTGCCGACCGGCGGCAACACCCAGGAAGAGCGGGCCCGTGAGCAGTGGAATGACGGCAACAACGTGCTGGCACTGCGCCCCGGGGTCGTAGTCGGCTATGACCGTAACGACGATACCAATGCAGCTCTCAAGGCCGTCGGCGTCGAGGTGTTGGCAATTCCTGGTGCGGAGCTTGGGCGTGGCCGCGGTGGCGCACATTGCATGAGCTGCCCGACCATCCGCGACCCAATCTGACCAAAAGGAGCCGA